>JBKOXU010000198.1:0-21848 GCA_046725095.1 Verrucomicrobiota bacterium | reverse complement strand
AGGGCAAAGATCGCGAAAAGAGAGCGCGCCTGGGCATCGCGACGCAACCCGAGAGGATGACCCACGTGGCCATCGCTGAGCAGAAACCACATTGAACCAAAAATCGCTTTGAGCGGATAGATATAGATCAGGATGGTGACCATCATTGCCCAGCTGATGAAAATCGACCTGCCATCTTCCAAGCCATAACGCCGGCTCCATAACCAATGGCCTCGCCAAAAGATCCCCACCACGATGACGCTCGCGACAAAGGCGGGCACATTCTTGAAGGCCGCCAGAAGCGTTTCGATATCGTCCGGTATTTGCTGTGCGGCGATCACCAGCATCGTGATTGCGAAGGCGAAGGCTGCGTCGATGAAGGTTTCCAGACGCGTCATTTCCAGTCCGCGCAAGCGAAATCCGCTGAGCCGGGGCAACGAATCCAGGTCAGTGGGCACGGCTGACGCAATCTCTGCCTCCCGTCCGTTCATCTGCCGGGGATACTATGCAACAGAGGGCTGGGTTGTAAGGATTTTTCTCTGTGAGTTTCTTAATTCTTAATTTCTCACTTACATTTTAAATTCTTACTTCCCAGAGTCGATCCAATTACTGTTGTAGTGGCCGGCTCGGCTGCGTTCTTCCTTTCTGACTTCTAACTTCTGACTTTCTCATGTCCGCTGCTTTCCAAATGACTGTTCCGGTTCTGCCAGATGATATTGACGAGCAAAATCACGTGAACAACGCGGTTTACCTTCGCTGGATCCAGGACGTCGCGGTCGCGCACTGGCAGGCGATCGCCAGTCCCGACGCTCAGGAAGCGATCGGCTGGGTCGTGTTGCGACACGAAATCGATTATAAGACGCCCGCCACGCTGTGCGATGAGATCGCGCTTCGCACATGGGTCGGCAAAGCCACTCGGCTCACGTTCGAACGCTTCACGGAAATCCGCCGAAAGAACGATGGACAACTCTTATCGGAAGCGCGCACTCTCTGGTGTCCCGTCGATGCTCGCACTGGCCGGCCAGTGCGTGTCTCGGCCGAGGTGCGCGCACAATTTTCCATCTGACGAATTTCAGTCGCTATGCCGAAGAAAACCAAAACTCCAAAGCCAGCCAGGCGGATTGAGGTTCGTGAGTCTGGCGTGCATGGCCGCGGCGTTTACGCCACGCGTTTCATCCCCGAGGGCGCCCGCATCATCGAATACGCCGGCCAACGCGTCTCCTGGGATGACGCTCCCAACGACGAGAACAATCCGCACACATTCAATTTCGGCCTCGAAAGCGGCGCAGTGATCAATGCGGAGATCGGCGGCAACGACGCGCGCTGGATCAACCACTGCTGCGATCCGAACTGCGAAGCGATCGAGGAAGACGACCGCATTTTCATCTACGCGATACGCGACATCGAACCTGGCCAGGAATTATTCTACGATTACGCGATGGAAATCGACGAGCCAATCACCGAAGAATCAAAGCGGGAATTCGCGTGCCACTGCGGTAGTTCAAACTGCCGCGGAACAATGCTTGCCCTGTAGCGTCAGTCGCCTGCTCGCGAAAAACTTCGGAGGCTGCAATCTCTCATCCTTCTTAATTTTTGCTTCTTAATTCCTCCTTTGCCCTTCATCCTTCCTACTTATGAAAATTCTTCTCGCTGGTATTCTCGGTGCGGTCGCCATGTTTATCTGGACATCAATCGCGCACATGGCGTTGCCTTTGGGCGAAGCTGGCATCAGCGAAATTCCCAACGAGCAAGCTGTCCTTACCGCGATGCGATCGAGTATTGCAGAAAAGTCGGGCCTTTACTTTTTCCCGGGCCTCGGTGTCGGGCCGAACGCGACTCGGCAGGGAAAGAACGAAGCGATGAAACAAGAGGCAGCAAAGATGGCTAGCGGTCCGTCGGGTCTCTTGATTTACAACTACGCGCGACCGTTCGCATTCGCAAAAGCGTTGACCATCGAATTTGCCACCGAACTGGTCGAATCGATCCTGGTCGTGTTCCTCCTCGTCCAGACAGCCATCGCGAGTTTCGCCGGCCGAGTCGGCTTCGTTTTGCTTGCCGGAATTCTCGCAGCCATTGCCACCAACATTTCTTATGCAAACTGGTACGGCTTCCCCTGCCTTTACACCGCCAGCTACATGTTCATCCAGGTAATTGGATTTCTGTGTGTTGGTATTGTTGCCGCCCTGGTGTTGCGAAAGCGCGTTCCTGCACTCTGAAGCTTTCGTCGCTTGAGGTCACAATTTGTGACCTCAACTCTTCCCACTGATCACCGATAACTGATCACGGCGCTGGCCGCGCCCTGCGCTATCGCTTGGTATCAAGTGCACGCACTGTCAGTGTCGGACGGCCATCCACGGTCGCGTACGTTGCCTCAGCCTTGTCATCGCTGCGTTTGAAGCGCCGTTCCTTCGGCGTACCAGCCGGAATCCACGCCCCGCCGGCGGCATTTGCCTTCAGGAATCTTGCGATCTCTTTTTCGGAAAGATCATTACCCTTCACGTGCGAATATCCTTCCAAGACGCTTCGGCCATTGGCGAAAATTACGAAGTAAAGATATTGACCTTGCTCTCTATGGTAAAGGATGCTGACTCTTCCATCGTCGAGTAAATGTCGCTCGACCACGTTGCCATACGCATCGTCAATCCTTTCATCGCGGTCGCCCAGGGTAGCCAGAACGGCGCTCAAAGTTGCGAGAACTAACAGAACGACGACGAGTAATTGCTTCATAAAAGCTCTATTTGTGACATTGCGACAATCTTGCAGAAATCTGCACTCGGCAATTCTGCCTACCTTCTTCCTTCTTAATTCTTCTTTCAACCATTCCCGCTTCTAATCGGTCTCGCCCACGTCTATGCCGGAAGTCTACGATTGAATTACTTTCTGATCGCCAATCCAGAGCCAGACCCATTGCTCGCCCGAACGCAACGCAATAGCCCGGTGGTTACACGTAGTTCCCACCGATCAAGTCCGACGATCGCTGCGCAACCGCTCCACACGCAGACTCGGATGCGCCGAATTTTCTGAAAATTTTTCGGATGCTTTTCGGGCAGCGGTGAGCACGTCCGGCGGTAGTGCGCGATAAAGCTCTCAGAACTGCATAGTTGCGCGGGAAATCACTCTGCAAAATCGCTCGCCTTGGCCCTTGGAATGGAGTTTGGATCGCGACGCAACTGTTCCTCTGTCTCATCGAGCAGCTTGGTTAACTCGGGGCGCGGTCGTTCGTCCCGGATCAGCCGTTTCCACTCCGCGTCGCTGACCAACTCAGGAAACAACGCCGGAATGCGTCGCAACAATTTGTCTCGTTCGGACGAAGGCAATGTGCCGATCGCCTCCTCGATCTCACGCGCCGTGCTCATCAATTCCACGATACAGCGGGCGACCGCGCAGGTAAAGGAGATCGCCATCGTGCTTTGACATCGCAAATTTCGATATCAAAACGCGGACGCGGCGGGTCGGCGGACACAGCCGTCACTAAGCTTACGCAGCTTTCTTAGCTTTCTTGATCAAGTTGACCCCCGGAAACGGAACGACCCGGGCGGCAATCTCGGCAGCGCCGTTCTGACCGAAGGTCGACTCGTAGCTCAGTTTTCGGTTAGCGATCTCGGTTAACGCGATGTCGGCTTCACGGAGTCCTGGAACATGTTCCACGAGCGGCCGATGACCGAGCAAAAGCTGTCGCACACGGCGTGAGACCATGTTGACCAAAATTTGCTGATTAGTGATTACTTCGGAGGCAGCTTTAACGAGATTGGCTTTCATAATTTAGTTCTGACTGTTACCCGGCACCAAAGTCGCACCGACTTTGGCGCGCAGCGGAGGCTGATGTTCCTCCTTCTTTATTTCTTCCTTCTGACTTCGAAGGCCTCCCACTATCGCCCGGGAAAGACAAAACACAACCCGAACGCCGTTGAAAGTTCGAGGTCACAAATTGTGACCTTGAGACGGGGGCCCCGTACGCCTTAACCGAATACGGCGCGTTGATGGCTGCCAATCATTGGATCACGGCTCGCCAATCACCACCGTGCTCGCCGCGCCGTCGTAGATGAGGCGGAGGCGGATCTTAATTCTGCCTTCATCCTTTTTCCCGCCTTCCTAATTCTTCCTTCCGACCTCTTAATTTCTAATTCACATTTCCCTATGTTTAGCGTTATGAAACTTGTGCTCGTAATCATCTTCACCACCGCGCTCGCCCTTGCCGCGGATGTACCGATCACCCAGGACGAACTCGCCCATCGCACCCAAGAGCTGTACGACGCTATCGTGCCCGGCAACCAGGCACCCTGGAAAAAATATTTCGCCGACGACTGCATCTTCTCCGACGAAAAAGGCCGCACCCTCGATAAAGCCAGGCTCATCGCCGACATCACGCCACTGCCGGCCGGATATTCGGGCACGATTAAAATCGGCAACGTTCAAAGCCGAATTATCGGCGATACCGCCATTCTGAGTTACGACGTCAATGAAACCGAAACCATCTTCGGTCAAAATCTGACGGCGCGTTATCACGTCACCGACACCTGGCTGCGGCGCACCGGTGAATGGAAGATCATCGCCAGCCAGGCGCACCGTTATTACGAAGATCCGGCGATAGGAAAAATCGATCCGAAAAAGTTCGCCGACTTCATCGGCATCTACGAGCTCGCGCCTGGTCAAACAAGATTCGTTACGGCCGACGGGGGAAAACTATTCGTCGAGCGCAAGGGAAAAAAGGAACAACTGTTCCCCGAAACATCCGATCTCTTTTTCCGCAAAGGCGTCGAAGGCCGGATCCTCTTCCATTACGACGCCCACGGAAAGGTCGACACACTAATCGACCGCCGAAACAACGAAGACGTAGCCTGGCGCAAGACGAAATAAAATTTCGTGCTGCGCTCCCTGCCCTCCTAATTTTTTTGATTCTTCCTTTTTAATTCCTCCTTCTTCCTTCTTAATCCCCCTCCTTCTTACTTCTTAATCTTCCTTCCCACTTCCCGTCCCCAGACCGGGTTAACGCCGATCGCGTGCATCCGAACCAGCACCTGGCCGGGACCGGGCTGCGGCTTTGGCACTTCTTCGAGCCGAAGAACTTCCGGATCCCCAAACTCATGCACCCGAATTGCTTTCATTAGCTTTGTCCTATCTACCATCCATCAAACCTCAACCACCAAACATCAAGAATTAGCGGCTTTGGGCTAAATCCATTCTCACCGGAAAAACTTTCGGATCTGAGCTCTAAATTCTCCCTTTAGGGTTTAGCCTTTTCGACGACGTTCTCGCAGCATGGGATGTGCAAGCCGCAAAAGCGGGGCTGGGCCGACAAGAAAGCGGTTACTGATTTGCGACGTGTCATCGGCCAGGAGCAACAGATCCGCGAACGGGAGCGCTCTCCGTGACCTCTGATCCGCCGTATAACGGATTCAGTGACGGCCAAACTTTTGGCTTCCCACAAATCACCATTCACTGGTCACTTATCACTATTCCCTAGCGTCTTTGACGCTTTCGGCCTGGCATCCATTAGCGCGCTAAAATCCGAAGTGATCTGAAAAAGGAACAATCAAAAACGGAGGCGACGGGGTCGCCGCCATAATTGAAGGGAAAAAATTATGAACTTATCGATCGAAGCGAAAGTGGCCATCGTGGTGGCGACCGGCTTCGTCGTGTTGATCCTGGGCGCTATGGCCCAGGGGTAGCAAAGGCGGAACCGAGACGAATGGCGGGTTCGGTCTTCGGTTATCCTCTCAACTCTCAACCATGACCTATCAGCCCGTCTTGATTCTGGCCTTGGGATCATTGGCCACCTTTCGGCTTAGCCATTTGATGACGAAAGAGCGTGGGCCCCTCGCCGTCTTCGAGCATATTCGCAACGCGATGCCCGGCGGCCGTGGTTCGGCTAAAGAATGGCTCAGTTGCATTTGGTGCTTTTCATTAACGGCCAGCGCACTGATCTGTCTCATTCTTTGGGCCGGCGGTCTTCGCTTGAGCTGGGACTATTGGATTTTACACTGGCTAGGTTTCAGCGCGGTCTCCCTTCTCATTAATCGAGCCTGCAAATAGCCTCTGAGTCGCCTCACAACTGCATATATGATCAACGATCTTTGGTACAAAAACGCGGTGATCTACTGCCTGTCGGTCGGAACTTACATGGACGCTGACGGCGATGGGACCGGCGATTTCCAGGGACTCATGCGCCGCCTCGATTATCTGCATGGCTTGGGCGTGACCGCGATTTGGCTGATGCCGTTTCAAACTTCGCCTTGCAGGGACGATGGTTACGACGTCGCCGACTATTACAATGTCGATCCGCGCTATGGTACGCTCGGCGATTTCATCGAGTTTACCCACGGCGCAAAGCAACGCGGCATTCGTGTCTTGATCGATCTGGTGGTGAACCATACCTCCGATCAGCATCCATGGTTCAAGCAGGCGCGCTCCGATCCAAATTCGAAATATCGGAACTGGTACGTCTGGTCTAAGAAGAAGCCGTCCCACTCGAACAAAGGGATGGTGTTTCCCGGCGTCCAAAAAACAACGTGGAGCTACGATCGCGAAGCCAAAGCGTGGTACTTCCACCGGTTTTATGACTTCCAGCCTGATCTCAATACCTCGAATCCGGAGGTGCAGGCTGAGATACTCAAAATCATGGGCTTTTGGATCCAGTCGGGCGTCTCCGGATTTCGTATGGACGCGGTGCCGTTCATCATCGGGACCAAGGGACCAAACGTGCGAAAACCAAAGGAGCAGTTCGATATGCTGCGCATGTTTCGCGAATTCCTCCAGTGGCGGCAGGGCGACTGCATTGTGCTCGCGGAAGCCAACGTCCTGCCCGAAACCGACATGGATTACTTCGGCGAAGATGGCGACCGCATGCACATGATGTTCAACTTTCAGGTCAACCAACATCTCTTCTATGCATTGGCTGCCGCCGATACGCGCCCATTGATCAAAGCGTTGAAAGCGACTAAACCGCGGCCGGCAACAGCGCAGTGGGGCATCTTTCTGCGAAATCACGACGAACTTGACCTCGGTCGTCTGCAAAAGAAACAGCGGCAAACGGTGTTTGAAGCGTTTGGGCCGCACGAACACATGCAGCTTTACGATCGTGGGATCAGGCGCCGCCTTGCCCCGATGCTGGGGGGCGATCAGCGCCGGCTCGAGCTGGCCTACAGTTTGATGTTCACATTGCCGGGAACGCCGGTGATTCGATACGGCGATGAACTCGGCATGGGCGACGATCTCACCCTGCCGGAACGCACGTGCGCGCGAACTGCGATGCAATGGTCGAACGAACCGCACGGTGGCTTTACCAAAAACGCAAAACCGCGCACTCCGGTGATAGATAAAGGGCCATACGGCTATCAACACATTAACGCCGCGATCCAGCGCCGCGATCCGGAGTCGATGCTGAACTGGACCGAGCGCATCATTCGAATGCGCAAAGAAGTTCCCGAGATTGGATGGGGAAATTTTACCGTGTTGAGCGTCCGCGATCCCGCGGTTCTTGCTCTTCGGTATGACTGGCGCAATAACTCGGTGCTGCTTTTACACAATCTTCACGAACAACCGCGTGAAATTCTCCTGGATCCGGGCGTGAGTGCCGTACAGGGCAAGCTTCTGGTTAATCTTCTTGCTGAGGACCACAGCCGGGCTAACGACTCCGGCAAACACCGCATTATGCTGGAAGGCTATGGTTACAGATGGTACCGGGTCGGCGGACTCGACTATCTGCTGCGTCGAACCGACATCGATCAGAGCGATACCGACGCAGATTGAAAAGCCGCCGAGGCATTCGTGCGCCCCGGCGGCTTCGATTCCCAATCGTCAACCGGCAATTGGCAATCGCAAATCCCTTATCCCATCCCCAGGGAATCGAGCGTCGGCTGATCGATCGCCGCTGTCGTGGTGAGTCCCTGGTCGGCCTGGTAGGCGGTGAGCGCCTCGCGGGTCAAAGGCCCGAGCAATCCGTCCACCTCACCCTTGTAATAGCCCATCTCTTGCAGCACAGCCTGCACGTCGGCGATCACTTTATCCGGCGGCTCAGCGCGGTGCCCCACATAGATCGGTCCGTCGTAGGCATAATATTCGGCCGAAGGATCGTAACCCCATGCCGGATACCAATAGCCGTTGTTCCAGAAGTAGTAACCGCCACCGATTAGCTCCACCCGGGTGTAATGCGAGCGATACCAGCCCTGATCGTGCCGTTCCGGACGATACGAGCGGAATACTTCGTATTGCGGACCCTGCCACTGTTCGCTCCCTTGAATCCGATAACTCTGGTTGAAGCTAACCGCCGGGACCTGTTGCGGCTTTGGCTGCGCGCGGAAATTAGCATGCTGCGTTTTGATTTGCTGCACTTTCTGCGGATCGGGCTTCTTCGCCGCGCCCATTCCTTTAGCTCGCGCGGCTTGCTGGCCGGCTGCCGGAACTGTTGGAGCTGGGCTTGCCGCCGCCGCTGGAGGAGCAGGAGATGTCTTCGCCGCCGCAGCGGGCTCCTTCTTCCCTTTCTTCCGCTCCTCAGCCTGCTGCTTCGCGCCGGGCTTCGGCGCGCCAGCCGGTTGACCGGAAACATCCGTCTCCGTCGCGGGGGGAGTTGCAGCTTCCTGCTTCGCCCGAGCCTTCCGGCCTTTTCCTGCACCGGGCTCAGTCGTCGCTCCGGGCTCACTCGTTGGGCCGCGTTCCTTCATCGCCCCGGTTTGCTTCCCGGGCCTCTCCTGAGGCTTGGCCGCAGTCGCCCCGGGCTTTGCTTCAGTCGCCTGCGTTTTTTGCGGTGCGCGCTTCTTCTTTGATGGTGACTGCTGTTCGTCTGGTTGCTGGGCCAACGCGGCTCCAGCCAGCGCCAGCGAACAGGCTATCAGTAAACTCGTAAACGTTTTCATAATAATAATGGTTAGTCGTTGAATGTGCGCGATCTATTCAGGCCTTGCTGTAATTTCCCCCAGCCGCGTGAGGCAAACGCCTTTTACGCGGCATCGATCGCCTACCGGTATATCGTGCCATCGCTGGCATTTGGTTCCCCCGCTCCCATTCCGCCGCTCCCGCATCGCTGCGCGAAGCTGCTGCGGGCAGGGCATTCCGCTATTCTTCTGCCTTCCTAATTCTTAATTCTGCGTTCATCCTCTCTTTCCCCCTTCTCATCACAAGAAGTTTCGATAAATTGCCAGTATGAGCACGGTGAGTGAAATCATCGAAGCGGTTAAGAAGTTGCCTGAGCGAGATAAATCCGAGTTCCTCGAGCGTCTGGCCGAGGTCGATTTCGACGATGCCTGGGATCGCCAGATCGAGGCCGACGCGAAGGCGGGACGGCTCGACCATCTTTGGATGGAGGCGATGGAAGACATCAAGGCCGGACGAACAAAGCCGCTCGATGAAGTCCTCGACGACGAGTAAGTTCTGGCGCGCGTATCATTCGCTGCCGCCGGAGATACGAGCCGAGGCAAAGAAGGCTTATCGC
Organism: Verrucomicrobiota bacterium; assembly: GCA_046725095.1. Classification (GTDB taxonomy): domain Bacteria; phylum Verrucomicrobiota; class Verrucomicrobiia; order Chthoniobacterales; family UBA10450; genus Udaeobacter. The sequence goes on along the minus strand of JBKOXU010000198.1, from coordinate 12,442 downwards.
CTCTGGAAGGAAAATCCGCGCCATCCGTCGTTGCGCTTTGAACGCAACGGGAAATACTGGTCGGTCCGTATCGCGCGAGGCTGCGTGTACTGGGGCGAATGCACGAAGGAGCGCTTATTGGTTTTGGATCGGCGCTCACGACGAATACCAAAGGGTGCTGAAAAAATGACGCAACATCAAACCTCGAACATCAAACATCGCCGCCTCCGCGGCCTTCTTCCTCCCCTTCCCTCGTCGGTTTTCTGAGATCAAACCTCCCCTGTCACGCCGTAGCTTGACGCGAAGGCTGGTTGGCGAAGGCGGATTCTTAGTTCTTCCTTCTTAATTCCCAAGAGCCTCCCCGTTTTCCGAGATCAAAGCTCAACCATCAAACATCAAAAATTAGCGGCTTCGCGCTTTCATCCTTTTTCCTTCTGACTTGCGTGATTCTTCCTTTGTTCCTTGCCAATTTTCCCAAGCGCCTCGGGCGGAAAATTGCGTCTTCCCATTTGTTCAGCTATTTCTTCTCGCAAGAAAGCGTCCACGAAGGCGAAAGGGAAACGCCAAAAGATCCCTTTCGATCCGATATTCTTTCCCGCTACCGTTCCGGCTCGCAAACCCACCGGCAAAGATCTCCAGGACGTTAAGGAACATGAAAATGATCCGATCGAGCCCAAGGATCATGCTGCGATGGATGACGCGGTTGAAGATCTTTGATCTATCGCCGAACCGTTGGGTTCAAGCGAGAATTTCGACACCTTCCACCCGAAATTAAGCGAGCCGCTCGCGCGAAATTTGCGCTCTTCTCAGCGAACTGGCGTCATCCTTCTCTGCTACAACAGATTGCGAAATTCTTCTACCGATATTCCGGCATCCTTCACTATCCCACCCATCGTCAAGGCGTTCACCGGATTGTGACGCGGTATGGTGATGAAATGCGAACCGTCGCTCATGACAATGTGTTTGCCTTGGCGGACGATCTTAAATCCTGCTTTTTCGAACGCCTGCACGGCGCGGAGATGATTGACGCCCGGAATTTTCGGCATCTGCTAAACCGATACTTCAACTTCGCGCACGTCGGACCCACGGATACTTTCGTTTACGGCGGCAAGATAATCCTCGATGGCGTCACGAATATTCTGCATCGCTTCCTGCTCGGTTTCTCCTTGGGACCAACACCCGGGAAGCGCAGGACAATTGACCGCGTAACCCTCGTCCGACTTATGAAGCACGATCTGATATCGCAGACTCATTTTAGAATTTTACATCGTGAACACCCGAAACTACAGGGAACTTTGTACGAATTCCAACTTTCCTCCGCGTCATACCCTAGCGAATCACCAATCACTGATCACCGATGACATGTCCCCTCTTTTCCCACGGCACGCCGCGTCCGCGGCTTTTCCTTCCCTCGTCGGTTTTCTGAGATCAAACATCAAACATCAAACATTAGCGGCTTTGCGCTAAATCCCTTCCCATCGGAAAAAGCTTCAGCTAGGGTTTCGCCTCACAATGGCTTCGTTGATATCCAAGGGGATAATCGTCTTGAAACCGGAAAACGTTGCCCAGCTCGTCTTCTTCATCCGAGGAGAAAAGGTGATGTTCGACGCCGACCTGGCGATGCTCTACGGAGTGGAAGTGCGCAGCTTGAATCAAGCGGTAGCCCGGAATCGCAAGCGGTTTCCGGCTGATTTCGCGTTTCAACTTACCAATGATGAACTCGCTGCTTTGAGATCACAACTTGTGATCTTAAAGTCCCCAACTTCTCAGGCTAGTTCCCGTTTGAGATCACAGATTGTGACCTCAAAGACCGGGCGCGGTGGCCGGCGTTACCTGCCCTACGTCTTTACCGAACAGGGCGTCGCAATGCTCTCGAGCGTGCTGCGCAGCGCCCGCGCGGTCGAAGTGAATATCGCGATCATGCGCACCTTCGTACAGCTTCGCCGCTTGATGGACACAAACCGCGACCTTGCCCGCAAGATCGAAGCGCTTGAGAAGAAATACGACGAGCAATTTGCGGTCGTCTTCGAAGCGATCAAGCAACTCATTACTCCGCCCGAGCCGCCCCGACGCAGAATCGGTTTTCACCAGTCCTAGGTCGCACCGACCTCAGGTCATTGACATCTGACATCTCACATCCGACATCTGACATCAGACCTCTGCCCTCTGCGTTCACCAATCACCGATCACGAATCATGCGCTCCCGCCCTTGGCAAACGCCGAACCCCTGAAGACGCGACCCTGGGCTTCCCCAGCAACTACTTGGACAACCGTTCGAAGCCAGCCGCCTTACGGAAGCTGCAGTAGCGTTATCGCAACGCGGCAACGGAGCTTTACGGCGTGCTGGTGACGTTACTGGTCGCGCAGGTTGTCAGATCGAGCAGTTGAAATAACTGGCCGCAAGTTGTCTCATTGAAATTCCGGCGCACGGTCAAGTTGCCGTTCGCGTCGGCAGTGAGCGTGCCCAAAGCCCGCGCTCTGGCGATATCTACGGTTGTGCCGGCGCAGGGGCCGTTGCTAATAATCGTGCTTCCCGCATTCCGGCCGCTCCAGATCTGTACTGAGCCACCGGGCGTAAGCCCCGTACCGGTATTCCTGATTCGTCCCGGACAAGATCCAGTAATGCTAAGTGCCGGACCGACGTTGCCGCCTACACTCACCGCCCAAAGTTTGTTTACTCCGCCGATTTCGGTGATGGGCGCGTACACGATCTGACCGTCGGCGCTGAAAGCGACGGGCCCGGCCACGCCCGCCGATGGGCCGGTAATCGGAAGCTCCCACAGCACCGAGCCGTCAGCAGCTTTCACCGCAACAAGCTTGCCGTTAACACCAAAGGAAAAAACCGCCCCGAATACGATCACGCTGCCATCTGGGGAGACCGTCGGAATCACGGGGAAATTGCTTCCCGTTAACCCGTCGGACTGCCAGCGCTTCGATCCGGACGGCGTAAAGGACCAGAGGTTTTGATAGGCATGAAAAATGTAAATCGTCCCATCCGGCGCCACGCTCGGCCCAATCAATGTGCCGCTCGGAAAAGGGAATGAAAACGACCAGTCGAGCGATCCGTCTGGATTGAAGTCGTAGAGAACGCCGAAGTCATGCACCAGCGCATCGCCGTTGGGCGAAGCCGCCGGTCGCGCGATCCCGCTGAACGAAACGCACCAGAGAAGGTTGCCGTTTAGATCGAGCGCGTTGAGACCTTCACTGAATTGCGTGCAGCCCGGCACCACATCCTCGGCAAAATAGAGGCGATCGCCAGTGAGCGGCACCGGAGTCATGCCAGTGCCATCGAAGTTGACATAGCCCGGTTGGCTCCAGATCAGATCTCCTGCGGGATTCAGCGACAGTGCGCCGAGCCCGCCACCGTCGGTCACTGCGTAAATGTTTCCGTCCGGCCCCACAGTGGGCCCGGCCATGATTCCCTGACCGCCCGGTGGTTCAGTAAAGCTCCATATGAGCTGGCCGGCTGGCGTGTAGGCGAAAATCGTGCCGCCCGCCCCTGAGTAAACCGTTCCGTCCGCGCCGACATCCACCGCCTTAGGATCCGAGGACGGCTTACTCCAGATAATCTGCCCGGCCGGCGAGATGGCATACAGATCGTCGGAGTGAATATAAATATCTCCGCTCGGTGCCACCTTTGGCGCAGCAGTGGCAGGCGTATAGGCGAGGTCAACGCTCCAGAGCAGTTCCCCGTCCCCTTGAGCAAAGCCGTTCCCGGCGATTAGAGGCAGGGCAAGCCAGCAGAGCAGTTGTGCCATCAGTCGGGCGCGCCGTTTTGGAAAGTCTGGAATCCCGGTGCCGGAGGGGAAGCGGAAAAAATTGGGTGAATCGTGCATCCGTATGCATCTCCCTGGCGCGCGCTGCGCGCAACCGCCAAAAGGTTCCGCGTTTGTAACCTTTTAAGAGCCGTCGCAACAGGCCGACCAGCGCGCACTTTTCTATTACGGCCGTGTGCGTCCAGCGTTGCCGCGATGGTCGCGCGAAGGCGCCGCTTCGGCCCCTTCGGACTTCGGCGTGACAACTGGAGGTTTGATGTGAAGAATCGCTGCGCCTCAGATGAAACCGATTCGTTGGTCAGCTCACGCGCGGAAGAAAGCAGCCAAACGCGAGGTGCAGGAAAACGAAGTGGAGCGGACCATCGCGCGACCGGATTCCATTCTGCCGGGACAATGGCGACGCCGGATTTTCATGCGGCGATATTTCGATGCGATTCTTGAGACTGAGATGCTGTTACGCGTCGTGGTGGAGGAGACAGATACGGAACTGACCGTGGTGACACTTTACAAAACATCGAAGTTCGCGAAATATGAAGGTGGCGCATGAAGGCCGAGTACGACAAGGAAACCGACACGCTGACCATTACGCTGCGCGATGCGCGCGTGAAGGAAAGTGATGAGATTCGTCCCGGGGTTATTGCCGATTTCGGCTACGATGGTGGCGTGGTTGGCTTCGAAATTCTGCAAGCCTCAAAAGTGGTCGAAAAAGCGGGCGAAATGCAGTTCGCAGTCGCTGATCACTGATACCTGGACTTCACCTTGCCTCCGTCTATCAACAATCGGCTCTCAACTCCGTAAAGGAGCGTGGCCGCGTAAAACAAATCTACGCGGCTTTACGCTCTCACCGTTCACCGATCACCAATCACGGATCACCGCCGGCCGCGTCCGCGGCCTTTAATTCTTCTCCGCCAATGGACGGATTCGCCGTGGCGAACTTCTTAATTGCGCGCTCCACGCGCCTTCCCCTTCATAATTCTTCATTCTTAATTCTTCCTTTCCCCGCGCCCTCCGGCGCTTTCCCCTTCTCCTCAGAAAAAGTTTCGGATAGCGTCTGACGGTCAGAAATGACAGAAGAACAGAAATTCTCCGACGCCCTGGCAGTTCAAGTCGAACGGCGAATATCTCTGGTCCGCGGCCAAAAGGTCATGCTCGATACAGACTTGGCCGAACTCTACCGCGTTCCCACCAAATCCCTGAATCTTGCCGTTAAGCGCAACGCCGACCGGTTCCCGGAGGACTTTATGTTTCAGCTTGCCGAAGAGGAGGCCGCTGGTTTGAGGTTTCATTTTGAAACCTCAAAGCGCCGTCGCGGTGGCCGTCGTTATCTTCCCTACGCCTTCACCGAGCAAGGCGTCCGCGATGCTTTCCAGCGTCCTGCGGAGTCCGCGGGCCGTACGGGTCAACATCGCCATCATGCGCACATTTGTGCGCTTGCGCGAGATGCTGCTCTCGAATGCGGAACTTGCCCGCAAGCTTGCCGCGCTCGAAAACAAGTATGACGCCCAGTTTAAGGTCGTCTTCGACGCTATCCGCGAACTGATGCTTCCGCCAGCTCCGCCAAAGCGACAAATCGGTTTCCATATTCGGGAAGGGGCTACGCGAGGATACCGAGTTCGAAGACGGAAGTGACACCGCAGAAGGGATCATACGCATAATCTCAATTCGCCGAGGCGAACCTCCAATCTCGGCTCCTCCGCAACCGCATCATGGATCATGAATCATAAATCACTCATCACGGCGCAGGCCGCGCCTCTGTTTTCGTTTTCCGGTCTTCTCCTTGACTCTTTGGTTCCTGTTTCCGCAATCCTTCATCGTCACCTTTCGCTCATTCGTAACGGAAATGCGTTGACTACGATCGTACCACTTCTCTAGACTCGCGGTATGACTACCAAATCTCTTGCGCTCATTTCTGTAATCGGCCTTACCGGCATCTGCCTTGGGCAAGCTCAGTCACCGACCCCGGCCGAATCTCCTTCACCGGCAGCGTCACCGGCCGCAGAAGCAACGGCCTCCCCTTCGCCCACCGCGAAACCCACTCCTAAACCGAAGGCAACCCCCGCAAAGCGCGTCACGCCTGCGGCAGCAACGACCGCGACGCCCGCAGCGCGCGGCGGGCCCGGACTCGTGTGGGTTAACACGGACACGCATACTTATCACAAAGAAGGTTCCAGGTTTTACGGCAAAACGAAGAACGGCAAATACATGACCGAACAGGAAGCCCGCAAAGAGGGAAACAGACCTGCGGTCAAGGAACTATAGATCGACCGGCAAGCTGGAAGAAATCGCAGGTAAAGCTATTGCGGTACCAAGTTACCGCCAGCTGAGCAGCCAACCTTGGATCACCTCAAGGAATCTCTGGCGGTTTGAGATCACAAATTGTGATCTCAAAGAGTAGCCTCAACTCTGGTTGCCGACTTACCCGAGAACCGACTTGTCCGCCGAAGTCTCGCACGAAGGAGGATCAACGGAGGCGACTGTGCTCTGATCTGGTTGCCCCTTCCTTCGTCTCTCAACTCTTCCCCCTGTTCACCATTCACCATTCACTGATCACTGGTCACTGATCACTGATCACTGATGCGTTCGCCGGCGTCGTGCTGTTTGTCGCTGGACTGCTTCTGCGCTGGTGGGCGATCATCACACTCGGCCGCTTTTTCACCGTGGACGTGACGATTGAAAAAGATCATGAGCTGGTCGAGCGCGGACCGTTCGCATGGTGCGTCATCCTTCCTACAGCGGCGTGCTCCTGGCGTTCGTGGGTCTCGCACTGTCTCTGGGCAACTGGGCCGCGCTGCTTGTCATGCTTCTGCCGATTGGCGCGGCCTTCATTCACCGCATGAATGTGGAGGAGAATGCCCTTTCGGGCGCGCTTGGCCCGTAATACACCGATTACATGCGGCGCACTAAACGGCTGGTGCCCTTCGTTTATTAAACCCCGGGGAATGTGGCGAAAAGAATCTAAGCAGGAAGCCAGGAAACCAGGATTGGAGATTGGTTTTAGCTGTTGGACGTACCGCTCTTGCCACGCCCCGTCTTCTGCTGCAGCTCGTCCATCTTTTTCGAAGCTTCCGCTTTGGTCCAAGCTTCGTTGAATTTTTCCCCAGCTTCGCGGCACAGCGTCTGGAGATAGGAGCGCTGTGAGCCAGTGATTGGCTCATCTTTTGTTACTCACTCGTCGGGATCTTTCTCCAGATTGAGGGAGGCGGGCGGCACATCTGGCGGAACATCGTCGGCTTTCATCAGAGACAGATTCGTGCCGGCTCCCGCAGGTGGACTTGCCGGAACAAGAGCGAGTCCGCAGCTTGCGCGCGATGGACGGCGCACAGCGCCGTGGCGGGCAGGCTCTGCCGTGGCTACAGTTTTTCGCAGCCGACACGGCTGCCTCTACAGCTGTTCAATTCATGCATCGCCTCCTTCGCCACGTGCGGTTACGACCGGTAAATTTCCCGGCGATGCCCGATGGCGAGCAGGTGAATCCTGTTCTGCTCCACGTCGAAGGTGTAAATGATCCTATAATCCCCAACGCGAGCTCGAAAACGGTTCGATCCTTTCAGCCGATGATGTGGAAATGATTCGAGGTCCAATCCGATTTCATCGATTTTCGCTTCAACGCGTGACCGGAGAGCGGGTGGAAGCTTGAGGAAAACGGCGTCGAAATTCTGATAGTAAATCTGGGTCGCCGCGCTCACGAGCCTTTCGGCTCACGCACTCGCGCGGCTTTTCCGGCAGCCATGTCGCGTTCTGACCGCTGAATCGAGGTTTCGAAGTCCGCAGTGAATTCCAATTCATCTTCGATAAAATCATCGAGCCATTCTCGGATTTGACGAAGCTCTGCCTGCGATAGCTTACGCAGTTCCGACTCCATCTGCTCGACCTTACTCACGCCAGCACGATGGAGTGAATTCCGCGCCACTTCAAGCGCGACAAGGTCAGATCAAGCGGCTTCATTTGCGAGCGCATCCCCAAAAACAAACCGCAGTCAGCGACAGCTCCGAAGGAGCTTATGATAAACTGGCAACGAAGAATCCATCTATGTTTCCTGTTGATCCGCGGTAACCACGAGCCGTTTAACCGGTTGGCCCTTAACGAGTCCATCCACAATCTCCGGGACGTCGGCGACCGTGACGCGCCCGTAAAAAAAGTGATCGGGTTCGACTAAGACCGTTACGCCGGTCGCGCATTGATCGAGACAGCTCGATGTGCACACGCGCGCTTCCAGCTTGGCGAGTCCGCGCGCGGCAACCTCCCCTTTCAATGCTCTATACACTTCTTCCGAGTCCTTGGCCGCGCAGCATCCTTTCGGGTTGTCCTCGGCCCGACGATTGATGCAGACAAAGAGATAGCGCTTGCGTTGCAGAAAGGTGAGAGTCGAATACGCCGACGCGGAGGTCAAAGGCCAAAGATCAGCCGCCAGTAAGCTGGCTTGGCCGCCAGCGCTAACGGAACGCCGCTAGGGCGCGGGCGCTTCGCTTACCGCGGGACGACGGTTTCGTAGACCCGATTTGTGCCGACGCCAAGAAACCAGACGCGTGAGGCAACGCCCGCGGTGATTCCCTCCGGCGCGCTATGGACGAATTCCGCCGATTCGGCGACCACTCCGTCGGTCGTGATTGAAGCGATCTTGTTGGCACTGAATTCTGTGAACAACAGGTTATTCGCGTTCCCGGGCCGGATCATCGTCGGCGTAGCGGGCGTGGGGAAAATCGTAATATCGAGCGCGGGAGTGACCCGGGCGATTTGCGGCGTGAAGGCGCTTGCGATCCAGAGATTGCCGTCGGGTCCGGCGGCGATCGAGGTCGGACTGCTCACTCCGGTGAACTCGGTAATGACGCCATTGGGGGTGATGCGGGCAAATTTGTCCACCGCCTGCTCGGTGAACCACATGTTTCCATCCGAGCCGGTGGTAATGTCGCCGGGGAAGGAGTTGGAGGTGGGCGTCCGAAATTCCCTGAACATGCCGCTCGAGATCTCGTAACGCCAGACGGCGTGATCGGTCTGGTCGGTAAACCAGATGTTGCCATCCGACCCGGTGGTGATACCCACGCTCACCCCGAAAAAGGAGAATTGGTATTCCGTGATGACGCCATCCGGCGTGATCGAAGCGATTTTGCCCGTCGAGCCTTCGCCAAACCAGATGTTGCCGTCGGGCCCCGGCGTGATGAATGCCGGATTGCTCAGGCTCGGGGTCGTGAAGTAAGTGATGTTCCCGCGCGGAGTGATCCGGGCGACTTTGCTGCCGTTGGAAATTGTGAACCAAAAGTTGCCGTCTTCGCCCATCGTGATCGCGAACGGCTGGCTGCCTTGACGGATCGGGAAGGTTTTGACTGGCGTCGTCTGGGCGGCAGCGCTGCCTGCCGAGAAGGCCAGCGCGGTGAGTCCGCAGGCAAGTTGGAAATGAAGTTGACGCCGGGCTAAGACAAAGGCGGCAACGGCAGACTTGACGAAGTGAAGGCGGGTTATCATGAGGGCGATAAGTTCGGAGCGTATTTGCGAAGAGCAAAGGGCAATTGGTTTCGCCGTTGTTACCTTTAAGCGCGTCATCTGCTTGGAAAGCCGGGCATCTTCGACCGTAAGTTCTGCGGTCGCTCTGGCGGTTCACGTCGGCATGGTCAAAGGGTTGAGAGTGATTTGTTGAGGGTTAGCTGCCAAGCCGCAGGCGCCGACAGCCGCTGCGATGTTTTTGAAGCTGATACCGCCGCCACTACAGCTGTTCAGCTCGTGCATCGTAGCCGCCTCCGCCATGCACGGTTCGCTACCCCGAGATCCTTCGCGAGCAGGCGAGCGGGCCAAGAGCGGCTTATGATAAAAGTTTCGACGATCAGAGACCGCCGCTACAGATGAGGCCGCAGTCATCGCCAGCTCCGAAATCCTTCGCGAGCGAGGCGGGCTAGAGTAAAACCGAGAAGTCATTTTTTTTCCACAAGCGACAGGAACGCTTCGTAACCTTCACCTTTCATTCGTTCGATTGGAATGAAATGGAAGGCGGCCGAGTAAACGGTGTAACTTTGGCCAGTAGGCGATTTCGGGTCTGGAAAGAGATAACCAAGGCGCGCATTGCTTCGTTTGGCGCGCACCTCGATGCGTTGCATGTCGCGCGAAGTGTCCAGCTTCTCGACGAGGAGATCTTTCGAGATCGGTTTGCTAAATGCGGGCAGCCCGGTGCCGCTGTCGAATTTGTCGAGCGAAGTGAACAGTGGTTCGCCGGTAATGACGTCGACGTAGATTCCCGTGCGCTGGTTATCCCAGAACTCGTTTTGAAAAGGCGTTTGAGTGCCACCCTCCCGCACGACGGAATATTCCTCGGCCTTTAATCGGTGTTTCAAGACGGCGTCGCTCGGGACGGGCCGGTTCGGATCGAAACCTGTGGTCTCCCTTTTCTCTTTCTGGGCGAGAAAGAAGATGTAGAGCCCCCCGGCGATGAGCACGACCGCGATGATGACACCGACGTAGATGCTGAGGCTCGTTTTTTCCTCGCTGGTGACTCGGCTCCCGTATTCAATCATTAGATCGCGATCACGTTATTGGAAATTGGCCACGTCCGTCACTTATTTTTTTCAACAGAGGGAGGACGTTGAAGCATTGGAGCGGTAAAACATTGGACCGTTAATGCGTTGAATCGTTGCCTCCTTCGGTCGCTGCAGCGACCTACGGCGCCAGGGAAGCGTTGGAGCGACTAATTGATAAAAGTCTCGACGGTCAGAGACCGCCGCTACAGCATAAGAACACGGATTTTTCAGACCGCCTGTTTGCAAAGCTTGTCGCGCTCGCTAATAGCCAAAAGATTCAGTCATGGCCCTCAATTTTGAATGGGAAGCGAGCAAGGCGAAATCGAATTTGGGCAAACATGGCATCAGTTTCGAAGAAGCTTCCACGGTTTTCGGAGATCCCCGTTCGTTGACCATTTCTGATCCGGTACATTCGGAATTGGAAAATCGTTTCATCAATGTCGGGAGTTCGCATCGTGGAAAATTGCCTCGTTGTCGTCCATACCGAACGAGGCGACAATATTCGCATCATCAGCGCGCGAGTGTCGAGCAGATGAGAACGAAGGAGTTATGAAGAAGGTACGTAAAAAGAACAATGAGATGCTGCGAGAGTACGATTTTTCGCAAGGCGTCCGAGGAAAGTACGCGCGGCGCTACGCGACGGGAAGTAACGTCGTCGTATTGGAGCCCGACGTGGCGAAAGTGTTTCCAAATGCTGAAGCAGTAAACACCTCGCTGCGAAGCCTAGCGGGAGATTATCCGTCGACGGAAATCGCTCGCGCCAAAATAGAAGATCGCAGGCGCCACGATTGATAACCGCCCATCCTCTCGAGAATTTATGACGGATCAAAGAGCATGATTGCGTTGTGCTGGCTGCCGACCTGCCTGGTGAGGGCCTAAGAGCGGGCGATGTCGGCACGGTCGTTCACATCCACGAAGGCGCCGCAGCCTATGAAGTGGAGTTCATGACGTTCGCGGGCAAAACCATCGCAGTCACCACGGTGGAAGCCTTCGATCTCCGCCCTGTCAGTGAAAAGGACATGAGTCACGTCCGTAAATTACAGTCTGCATAGGATCGTCGCCCGGAGTCGCCTCTAAACTTCGAACTCCGAAATCTTCGCCCGCCACGGGTAGGCTGAGCGCGGCATTTAACATTTAATCTTCGGTGATGTGAACCGTTGAAGCGTTGAATCGTTGAATCGGGACGAAGAAGAGGTTGAGACGTCACTTCGTGTCGGGAAATTGCGCCGCGTTACGAACATAGAGAACAAGATCGTAGCCGCGCCCGCTCGGGTAGGGTTTCCCGCTGATTTCGAATCCATGATCAGACGCATAACGCATGACTCGCTCATCGGTCCGGGTGGTCGCGAAAACATTCTCGTTCTTCGCGAAAGTGAGTAATTCACCAACAATGCGAGTCGACAATCCTCGCCCTTGATGCGTTTTAGCTACGACTACCCAACCCAACTCAACACGGTATTGGTCTGATGCGGTGGTTGCTTGCGCGTTGGCAAACACCCTATCACGGTAGCCGGGCGTGGGATGTTTTAGCGCCCCTACTCCGACGAGCTGACCATCTGACGTCCGAAGAAACAACAGGCGAAAGGCGTTGCGGATCCGTTGCGTTAAACCTTGTGGATCGACTGCGCCGCCTTCGATGACAAGCTTCTCAAAATCGGCCAACGCCTGCGCTGTGCAATCCGAGGGCGAGAATATTGACGAAGTTAGCATCGCGGTGTTTTCGGGCTATGACGAAAGTAGTATGAAGAAAATCGCGTCGCGTCGAAACAACCTTCGGTGGGGTGAATTGCGAATCGTTGAATCGTTGCCTCCTCCGGTCGCTGCGGCGATCTACGGCGTGCCAGGGAAGCGTTGAAGCGAAGAGACAGGCTACAGTGGGAAATCGACGGTCAGAGACCGCCGCTACCGCTTTGCGGCTGGCACAGCCGCCTCTACAACGAAAATGAGAGTGGTTGCATGGCGCTAGCGAATCCGCTTTGATGAGCGCGGTGCAGCTGCAGACGCGACGCGATTTTCTTTCTCTCGCCGGCAAAGGTCTCGGACTGGCCGCGCTTTCTTCAGCGACGGTGGCGTCATTGCTGAAAAACGTCGAGGCAGCCAGCACGAATGTCGCGCATCTCACGCCGGAAGAAGCGGCGATGGATGAAGATTATTGGGCCATCATCCAAAATTCGTTCAGCGTTA
>JBKOXU010000155.1:0-32461 GCA_046725095.1 Verrucomicrobiota bacterium | reverse complement strand
TAACAAGAAAGCAAAATCAAAATGCCATACGGAACGGTAGGAAAAGAAAACGGAGCGAACATCGCCATCTATTACAAGGATTGGGGCAGCGGACAGCCCGTTGTCTTCAGTCACGGCTGGCCGTTAAGCGGGGATGCATTTGAAGACCAAATGTTTTTCCTCGCGCAACGCGGGTACCGCTGCATCGCGCACGATCGCCGTGGTCACGGCCGCTCGAGCCAGCCATGGAGCGGGAACGACATGGACACGTACGCCGATGACCTTGCAAAACTTGTCAACGCGCTCGACTTGAAGGATGTCATTCACGTTGGTCATTCCACCGGCGGCGGCGAAGTCGCCCGTTACATTGGCCGTCACGGTACGAAACGCGTCGCAAAAGCCGTGCTCATTGGAGCGGTTCCGCCGTTGATGCTGAAAACCGAGAAAAATCCCGGCGGCCTGCCGATGAAAGTATTCGATGATATTCGCGCCGGTGTTCAAGCCGATCGCTCGCAATTCTTCAAGGATCTGGCAATGCCGTTTTACGGTTACAATCGGCCTGGCGCGAAAGTTTCGGAAGAAGTGCGCGAATCATTCTGGCTGCAGGGAATGATGGCCGGCTTTCCTGCCTGTTACTTTTGCATCAAAGCTTTTTCCGAAACGGACCAAACCGAGGACCTTAAGAAGGTCGATGTGCCGACGCGGATCATGCACGGCGACGATGATCAGATCGTGCCGATCGGAGCCTCGGCCATGCTTTCATCCAAAATCGTCAAGAACGCGCAACTAAAAGTGTACAAGGGCGCGCCGCATGGGATGTGCACGACATTGAAAGACCAGGTCAACGCCGATCTGCTCGCGTTCATTAAGGGCTGACTCTCGTTTACGCCGGAGTCTGACTCGCTAGAAAACACACAAGTGCAAGGCAGCTAATAGTCGACGGGTACGGCAAGAGCAATTGTTGGTTTCAACTCAAAATGAATGCGAATCTGATTAAGCCCATGAAGCGCTTTGTTTTTGCCGGCGTCGGTCTCTTGCTCCTTTTGTTGACGGGAGGCGGGTGCAGGAAAGCGTCAATAACGCAGCAACAACCTCCTCTACCGGTGAATGTCGTTACAGCGAGCGAGAAAGAAGTAAATGAATGGGATGAATTCACCGGCCGATTGGAGGCAGTCGAGTTCGTCGAGATCCGACCACGGGTGTCCGGTTATATTACGGAGATGCGCTTTAACGCTGGTGCGATCGTCAAGAAGGGCGATTTGCTTTACGTGATCGATCCACGCCCTTACCAGGCGGATTTTGACCGTGCCGCGGCGGAAGTCGACCGCATGGATGCGCAGCTCAAGCTTGCCGAGATCGAACTCAATCGCGCGAAAGAGTTGCGGGGCAAGAACACAATCTCCGCCAGCGAATTCGACCAAAAAGCCGCTACCTATCAAGGTGCTGCCGCCGCCAAAAGTTCTGCCCAAGCCGCCAAGAATGCCGCCGCGCTGAATCTGGAGTTCACGCAAATCAAATCTCCGATCGACGGCCGAGTGAGTGACCAGCGCATTACGGTAGGCAATCTGGTCCAGCCCGGCGCGGGTCCAGATAGCTTGCTTACGACAGTAGTTTCGGTCGATCCGATTTATGCGAAGGTCGATGCCGATGAGAACGCGGTCCTCAAATATGTAAAGCTGAGTGAGGAAGGGAAACGTGTGAGCGCGCGCACGGCCAAGATCCCGGCGTGGATTGAGCTCGGGAATGAAACCGATTTTCCTCACGAGGGCACTATCGACTTCGTCGATAATCGTCTTGATCCCGGAACCGGGACGGTGCGTGCCCGGATTGTTCTGAAAAACTGGAACCCCAACTTCATCACGCCGGGTTTCTTTGTTCGCGTGCGCATCTCGGGCGCAACGCCTTATCGGGCTGCACTAGTCCCGGACAGAGTGATCAGCTCCCAACAAGGGCTAAAATACGTATTTGTTGTGAAGCCCGATAATACCGTCGAACGCCGTAACGTCGAGACTGGTGGTCTTTTCGAAGGAAAACGGATTGTGAAAAGCGGGCTAAAGGATCGCGAGAGAGTCGTCTCGACCCGTCTGCAACTGCTGCAAGCCGGAATGCCGGTGAAACCAATTCCCGAACAGGAAACCCCGCCGGCGCAGCCGACGCCTTCAAAACCCGAGCCGAGAAAATAAATGCGGAATTCGGAACGCAGAATGCGGAATGAGCCTGATTTGAAAAGGTGCACGAAGGCGTTTGCGCTTCGGATCTTGAAGCTTGTCGATGCGCTGCCGAAGACAACGGCGGGGCGCGCGCGCGCATCACAGATTGTGCGTTCCGGCACATCTGTTGCGGCTAACTATCGCGCTGCCTGCCGCGCGAGATCGACCGCAGACTTCATCGCCAAGATGGGCATCGTCGAAGAGGAAGGCGATGAAACTCTATTCTGGCTCGAGTTACTCGAAGAATCCGGGCTGGTTACTGTCGCGAAGCTGACAGCGATCAAGGAAGAAGCTAATGAGCTCATCGCGATCACCGTCGCCTCGATCAAAACGGCGCGACGCAACCGCGCTCCTGATTCCACATTCCGCATTCCGAGTTCCGCAATCCTGTGAATTTTCCGCATTTTTTCATCGACCGGCCAATTTTCGCCGGTGTGATCAGCATAGTCATTACGCTGGTCGGTGTCATTGCGCTTTCAACGCTGCCCATTGCGCAATATCCCGAGATCGCGCCGCCAACGATTCAAGTCACAACCAATTATCCCGGCGCAAACGCCAAGGTCGTATCGGAAACGGTCGCGACGCCGATCGAGCAGCAGGTCAACGGCGTCGAGAATATGCTTTACATGTCTTCGCAGAGCACGAGCGACGGCAATATGACGTTGAGTATCACATTCAAGCTCGGCACTAATCTCGATACGGCGCAGGTGCTTGTGCAAAATCGGGTGGCGATCGCCATTCCTGTGCTCCCACCCGATGTGCAGCGGATCGGCGTGACCACGAAAAAGCAATCGCCCGACATCACGATGGTCGTGCACCTCGTTTCGCCGGATGGATCGCTCGATCAGCTTTTTACCAGCAACTATGCTTTGCTCCAGATTCGCGACGAACTCGCCCGTCTCGACGGCGTCGGCGACATCAATGTCTTCGGCGCGCGCGAATATTCGATGCGGATTTGGCTCGATCCGGACCAGCTTTCTGCGCGCGGATTAACGGCGCAGGATGTGGTGACAGCCATCCAGGAGCAGAATGTGCAAGTCGCAGCGGGGATCATCGGCGCGCCGCCCGTGCCGAAGGGAGCAACGGCATTTCAATACACGGTCAGCACGCAGGGCCGCCTCACGGATGAAAAACAGTTCGGCGACATCATCGTTAAGACTGGCGCTAACGGACAGGTCACGCGCATTCGAGATATCGCGCGGGTTGAACTCGCCGCTCGCGATTACACGGTCAACAGCGGACTCGGCGGAAAACCGGCGACTGCAATTGCCGTTTACCAACTCCCCGGCTCGAACGCGCTCGCCACTTCCGACGCTGTGCGGAAAAAAATGGCAGAGCTCAAGCAGCGGTTCCCGGCCGGGCTCGACTACACGATTGTTTACGATCCGACAGTTTCTGTCCGCGAATCGATCCACGAAGTTCAGAAGACACTTTTCGAAGCGATCGCGCTGGTCGTTCTGGTCGTGCTTATTTTTCTGCAAACCTGGCGCGCCGCGATCATTCCACTGATCGCGATTCCAGTTTCGTTGATCGGCACGTTCGCGGCGATGAAAGGCTTCGGGTTCTCGATTAACAATCTTTCGCTTTTCGGCATCGTGCTTGCGATCGGAATCGTGGTCGACGACGCGATTGTCGTCGTCGAAGCAATCGAGCATCACATCGAAGACGGGCTGAGCCCACGCGACGCTGCGCGGAAAGCCATGACCGAGGTGGGCGGAGCATTAGTCGCAATTGCACTCGTGCTTTGTTCGGTTTTCATCCCGACCGCGTTCATCACCGGCATCACCGGCCAATTCTTCCGGCAATTCGCGCTGACCATTGCGGTCTCGACCGCGATCTCCGCGCTCAATTCGCTCACCCTTTCCCCTGCCCTCGCCGCCCTGCTCCTCAAGCCGCGCGGCGCGCCGAAAGATTCGTTTCAACGCATCCTCGACGGCCTGTTGGGATGGCTTTTTAAAGGCTTCAACAAAACGTTTGCATGGGCCTCGAACGCCTACGGCAACTCGGTCGCACGTCTTGTCCGAATCGCCGTCATTATTTTATTTATCTATGCCGGTTTACTTGGCCTTACCGGTCTCGGTTTTAAAGTCGTCCCGGGCGGTTTTCTTCCGACGCAAGATCGCGGCTACGCTGTCGTTTTTGCGCAACTACCTGACGCGGCGTCACTCGATCGCACCCAAGCCGTCGTTGACAAAATTTCGAAGATCGCACATGAGACGCCCGGCATACTCAACACGGTCGAATTCGCGGGATTCAATCTATTCGGCGGCAATCAACCGAACACCGCCGCCGTGTTCCTCCCTTTCAAGGAATTCTCGGAACGACACTCGCGTGAACAGGGAATGCCGGCGATTCTGGCGAAGATAAATGCGCGCGTTCGCACCGAGATTCCTGAAGCTCTTGTCATCGCCTTTCCGCCGCCGCCGGTGGCCGGCATCGGTAACGCCGGCGGTTATAAACTCTTCATTCAAGATCGCGGCAACGCCGGCCTCGACGAACTGCAAACTCAAGCTTTCGCCATGATGGTGAAAGCGAATCAAACTCCGGGCCTCGCCAATAACCTGACGACGTTTCGCGCAAATGTTCCGCAGCTCTGGCTGGAAGTGGATCGCGTCAAAGCAAAAAGCATGAACGTGCCACTGAGCAATATCTTCGGCACACTCCAGACCTATCTGGGTTCGACATACGTGAACGATCTCACGTTGTTCGGACGCACTTATCGCGTGACGGCGCAAGCCGATTCGCAATTTCGTCTCAGTCCCGACGACATTCGCTTGCTGAAGACGCGCAATAATTCGGGCGGAATTGTTCCGCTCGGTTCGGTTGCAACAGTGAAGGAGGTGAGTGGCGCCGACAAGATCACGCGCTACAACATGTTCACTGCGGCCGACCTTAGCGGCCAGCCTGCACAGGGCGCGAGCACCGGCGACGCGCTGACAGCCGTTGAACGTCTCGCCAAACAAATTCTGCCGACCAGCTTCACCACCGAATGGACGGAAATAGCGCTGCAACAAAAGCTCGCCGGCAATAGCGCGATTTACATTTTCCCGCTTTGTGTGCTGTTCGTGTTTCTCCTGCTCTCGGCGCTCTACGAAAGTTGGGCGCTGCCCCTCGCGATCATTCTCATCGTGCCGATGTGCCTGTTTAGCTCGATCTACGGTGTCTGGCTGCGTTCGATGGAGAACAATGTCTTTACCCAGATCGGCTTTGTCGTGCTCGTCGGCCTCGCCTGCAAAAACGCCATCCTCATCGTCGAGTTCGCGAAGCAAATTCAGGATCGAGATCAAAAAGATCGCTTCACCGCAGCCGTTGAAGCCTGCCGTCTTCGATTGCGTCCGATCCTTATGACTTCCTTTGCTTTCATCTTCGGTGTTCTCCCACTCGTTCTCAGCAAAGGCGCTGGCGCCGAAATGCGCCAGGCGCTGGGCACAGCGGTTTTCTTCGGAATGCTTGGAGTAACCGGCTTTGGTCTTTTTCTTACGCCAGTCTTCTACGTCGTCATCATGTGGTTTAAAGAGCGCCGCGCCAAGACTTCCGCGCCTGCACCAACGCAAACCGCGCCACCGTTAACGGCGGAACCAGCCCTCTAGCTGGAATCATGGACGCGAGTCTCATCACAGCTGTCGCGTCGAGCTTTGCTAAAAAAATAACGTCGAAGTCAGAGACGAGACCTGCGAGGCGCCTCAATGCTTCGGGAGCCCGGCCTGATAGACCCGGAGATTAACGAAAGCGGCTTTCAACAATGGCGTGGCGACTCCGTGCGTACCGCCGCGCTCGATCAAGTCCCCCAGGATGTGATCAGCCTCCACGGGCGCGCCCTTGCGCAAATCGCGATACATCGAGGAGGTCAACGGAGATCCCGGTTCCGTCATTGCGGCGGCGTGTCGTGCAAGCAAGGCTTCTGAAGGCTTGTGGCCGCAGGCCGTGGCAACCGCGGCGGATTCATCCAGCATCTTGAGCGACAGGTCGGCTCCACCCGGTGCCGCGACGATCTCGCCGATCGTGCCGCGCATCAGGCAAGTGATGGCGCCGAGGCTGGCGAGTTGGACCCATTTCTCCCACATCGCTTGCATGATGTCCGTCGACAGACGGGCGTCAAATCCCGCGCCCTGCAGCGTCGCGTGGAGTGTTTGCAGCCGGGGCGTTGTCTCGCCGGTGCGTTCGCCGTAGATCAGTTGCTGAAAGTCGGCGAGCTGGACGATGCGACCCTCATCGTCGATTTCGCTCGCAACGAGACAGACGCCACCGATGACTGCATGTTCTCCGAACCGCTTTTTCAGGAGGTCGACGTGACGCATGCCGTTGAGCATCGGAAAAATCATCGTTTCTGGCCCAACAGCTGCGGCGAAATCGTTCATCGCTGCGTCCAGCGCATAGGCTTTCACGCTGAGGAAGACGACGTCGTAAGGTGTGTCGATCTCCTCACCGGTGATCAGTGTCGGAGTGAGGACGGCATCACCATGCGGGCTGATGATGCGAAGGCCATCCTGACCGAGCTGTTTCGCCCGGGATGGACGGACGAGGAAGGTCACATCACGTCCGGCCTGGACAAGTCGGCCCCCAAAGTAGCCACCAACCGCACCGGCACTGACTATAAGGATTCGCATCGCTATGCCTCGATAGCGTCAATCCCTATTACATCGGCCTTGGAAAACAGAAAAGCGGTCAGTCTGTGAATTGTGCCACTTTTGGGAAGTCCCCGCGACCCTATGTGGATAGTCTATCTCGAATGAGGGAGTATAAAATCCCACCCTCGCGCCATAGCAGTGCAATTTACATGCGAATAGTGTTTGCCCGTAATGCTAACTCCGATCGTAATCATCTGCTCTTTGACCGTGTTGCTGTTCGGCTTCAATTCGAGCGCACGTAACGAGTCGAATCGATTCCAGCGCTGGCTGGATTAACCCGGGCATGGATGGCGACCCTGTTGTCGATTTAGCGGAAGTTGATCTCTTTCGTTAGGCTGGAACCGATAGCGAGCTCGCCCCTATTCGGCAGTGCTGTTGGGGTGAAAGCCGTCCATGTTCTGGCCACAGCGCCGCAACCGCGAATCAGCTTCGCGTCCATAGTTTTACTGGCGGCTCGTTTCTGCGGTAGGGCGACACTCAGTCGAGCCGGGGGAAAGTCTTTCAGCGCGGAAATAATTTCGCGGTTGTGATTGCCGGGATTGTCGGCGAAAAACGAAGCCTCCGCTTAACTGGCATTTTGATCTCATGAACGCACATACCATCCATTTGTTCATCGTTTTCGCGCTCATCGTGCTCGTCTTCGCCGCCTTCCTGCGCGAATGGCTAGCGCCCGACCTAGTAGCGTTGAGCGCGATGGGGTTGCTGCTCGTGACCGGCGTTCTGAGCATGGATGAGACACTGCGGGTATTCAGTAACAGTGCGCCGGTCGTGATTGGTTCGATGTTTGTCTTAAGCGCGGCTCTGGAACGCACCGGCACCATCGATGCGCTGGCGCGGATCTTTCTGCGGCTGGCTGGTGCGAACGAACTGCGCGCGCTTTTGACCCTCATGTTGTTGACGGTACCGCTCTCGGCTTTCGTTAACAACACACCGGTCGTCGTCGTCTTTATGCCCGTGGTGATGGCACTGGCGCGGACGACTCAGCTGAAAGCTTCCCGCTTCCTGATCCCGCTTTCCTTTTTCGCCATCCTCGGCGGCACCTGCACGCTCATCGGCACCTCCACGAACCTGTTGGTGGACGGGATCGTTCGTCAGCACGGATTGAAGTCGTTCGGGATTTTTGAAATTACGCCGCTGGGGATTTGTTATGCCGCGATCGGACTGACCTATCTCGTTACGATTGGGCGCAAGCTGCTGCCGCGCCGCGAAACGCTCTCGGCCCTGATCGGTGGCAGCATGCCGAGACAATTTCTGACCCAAGCGGTCATCAGTCGCATGTCGCCCTTTGTCGGCAGAAAACTGACCGAAACCCCCCTGGTGCGTCTGCGTGAAGTGCACATCATCGATGTGACGCGCCAGGGCCAGCGGATCGAGGTCCCGCTCAACGAGTTGCGCCTGGAGGCCGGGGATCAATTGCTGCTTGAGACCGCGGTAGCCGGCGTGAAGGGGATCAAAGAAATGCCGGGCGTAATCTTTCAACCCGAGACCGAGTCGGGTGTGGAAATGCCCGGCGCGCGTGAAGCGGTCCTGATGGAGGGAATCATCGGGAGACGCTCGAGATTTGTCGGCAAGACGCTGCGTGAGTTGAATTTTCGGCAGCGCTACAGCGTGCTCATCCTCGCGGTGCACCGACAGGGGGAAAACCTGCGCGAGAATTTCGAGGACGTGGAACTCGCGTTTGGCGACACACTGCTGGTGCAGGGACCCGCGGAAGGGATTCACCGGCTCATGCAGGAGCGCGATTTTGTTAATCTCACCGAACCGAAACAGCGCGCCTTTCGGCGGCACAAGGCGCCCCTCGCAATCGCAGCGATCGTGATGGTGATGGGGGTCGCTGCCTTCGATGTGTTGTCGATCACTGCCCTGGCGTTGATCGCCGCGATCTTTGTGGTGCTGACCGGCTGCCTCGATATGCAAGAAGCACGGGAGGCGATTGTGTGGCGCATCTTGTTCATCATTTTCGGGATGTTGGCTCTGGGCACGGCGATTGAAACGACAGGGGCCGCGCATCTCATTGCCAGGGGAATCACCGGCCTGGTCGGGCGCTTCGGGCCGTGGGGGACACTCTCAGTCGTGTATCTGGTCGCGACGCTTCTTACCGAGTTGATCAGTAACAACGCGGTGGCCGTGTTGTTAACACCGATCGCCTTTGAAATCGCGGCGGCGATGGGCTTGGACGCGCGGCCATTTGCGGTCGCGGTGATGTTTGGCTGCAGCGCCAGTTTTGCAACGCCGATCGGCTATCAGACGAACACCTATGTCTTCGGCGCGGGCGGTTATCGCTTCGCCGATTTCCCAAAGGTGGGTGCGCCATTGAATCTGATTCTCTGGATTGCCGCTAGCGTGCTCATTCCAATCTTTTGGCCCTTCACGTCGCGCTGAAGCAAGTGCTACTCCAGCGATTCCTGATAGCGAACTAAATAGCTGACTAACGACGATTCTGAGATAGCCGCACCAAGCTGCAGACGAGCCGCGAGCTGTAGCGACGGCGAGGAACCCGCGAGAAGCTGCTAACATTCGGCGCGAAAACTGACCGCTCCATTTCTTGTAACTCGAACCCGTAATTCTGTGCGATCACGAGCATTGGCGGACAGTAGCAAACATCATGGAAATCGGTGGATTTGTTTTCACTTCCGTTCTCACTCGGCCATTTTTCTGCGTGTGTTCTGACGAATTTACCTATGAAAAGAGGCGGGGGCGGGAATCGAACCCGCGAATAGCGGTTTTGCAGACCGCGACCTTACCACTTGGCTACCCCGCCGATATGGAGAGCGACAATATCCTTGTAGCGGCGCTTGTATCAACTCGCGAAAGCTTTCGGAGTCAAGCGCCGACCGTAGATCGATCGGCATTTGGCCCAAACGCCTCTACAATTCTCCCGCTTCAACCCTTGAATGCTTTAACGCTTCAAACAATCCGATTATCGTGACGGCGTGACAAAGTCATCCGAACTTTTTGGTTGCGCTCAAAAGCGGATTCCCGGCGGCGTAAACTCTCCGGTCCGGGCACATCGTCAGGTTCGCGCTGAACCCTTTTTCGTCGAATGCGCGCAAGGCGCAAAGGTTTGGGACGTCGATGGAAACGAATACATCGATTACGTCGGCAGTTGGGGGCCGGCGATTCTGGGACACGCTCCCAAAGTCGTTGTCGATGCAGTGCGCGAAGCCAGCGCACGCGGTTTAAGTTTCGGAATCCCAAATCCACTGGAGGTAGAAATGGCAGAATTGATCTGCAAGTGGATGCCATCAATCGAGAAAGTGCGGATGGTGAACAGCGGAACAGAAGCAACCATGTCCTGCATTCGACTCGCGCGTGGGTTCACCGGCCGCGATAAAATCATCAAATTTGACGGCTGTTATCATGGACATGTTGACGCGCTGCTCGTGAAGTCGGGCAGCGGCGCTCTGACGCACGGCCAGCCCAACAGCTCTGGAGTTCCACAGGGATTCGTCGATCTGACAATTTCGCTTCCGTTCAACAATTTCGATCTTGTGCAGGGGACCTTTCGGAAGAATCGAAATCAAATCGCCGCCATCATCGTTGAGCCGATTCCAGCGAATGCGGGGCTATATTTTTCAGACGAAAACTTTTTGTCTGCGCTGCGCGAGCAATGCACACGGCATGGCGCCCTTTTGATCTTCGATGAGGTGATGACTGGTTTTCGGGTGGCACGCGGCGGTGCCCAGAAGCTTTATAGCATTAATCCTGACCTGACCGCGCTTGGCAAAGTGATCGGTGGCGGATTGCCGGTCGGCGCGTTCGGCGGACGCGCCGAAATTATGGATCAACTTTCGCCCGACGGTCCTGTGTACCAGGCAGGGACACTCTCCGGGAATCCGCTTGCAATGGCGGCCGGCCTTGCGCAACTGCGTGAACTGGAACGAATCAATGGATGGAAACTGCTAGAAGAACTTGGAGCCAAGTTTGAACGGCTCGCGCGCGAGGCCATCGCGCAGACAAGAATCGACACCACATTCCACCGGATTGGATCGATGTTTTGTTTGTTCTTTGCCAGGGGACCGATCGCCGATCTTGCGAGCGCCCAGCGGAGCGACTTGGAAATGTTTGCGAAGTTTTTCCGTGCTTGCTTGAAGCGCGGCGTCTATCTCGCGCCATCACAGTTTGAAACAGGCTTTATTTCCACAGCGCATTCACAGGAAGATATCGAGCGCACCGGCGCAGTGATGCGCGAAACGCTGGCTGAAATCGTTCATTAGATACAATTGAGTCTCGCCTCTCGACTTCTAACTGCGGGCTGACGAATCGAGCAGTCCCTTGCTCGATTCTCATTCAGGCGGTAAAGCCGCATTTATTTGGCATGGCCCGCTGAGTAGTCAATCCATCTTGCATGAGGCAGTTGCATGGACTAGGGAACTGCCGCTGTGAGCACCAACTCGCGGATTCGCGCAGTCGCGAAATTCTTCTTCGATGGCGGCGAAAAATTTTTCGTCAAAGGTATTACCTACGGACCGTTCAAACCGGACGCAGACGGAAATTATCTCGGAAGGCCGGAACAGGTTGACGTCGATCTGGCGCTAATGCGCCAGATCGGTCTCAACGTTGTGCGGATTTATCATGTCCCACCGCAATGGTTTCTCGACCGTTGCGCCGCTGCCGGCATGCGTGTCCTCGTCACGCTTCCCTGGGCAAAGCATGTTGAGTTTTTGCGACAGC
Source organism: Verrucomicrobiota bacterium (assembly GCA_046725095.1). GTDB lineage: Bacteria > Verrucomicrobiota > Verrucomicrobiia > Chthoniobacterales > UBA10450 > Udaeobacter. The sequence goes on along the minus strand of JBKOXU010000155.1, from coordinate 20,970 downwards.
GAAGAGCGCGCCATGAGATCGCAGAGGCGGTTCGGATTGCGGTGAGTACTAACGCGGGTAACCCAGCGGTTTTCGGTTATCTCGTGGGAAATGAAATTCCCAGCACCATGGTGCGCTGGCTCGGCGCACGCCGCGTTATGGAATTTGTGGAGGAATTGGTGCGGATCGGGCGCACCCTTGATCCGACCACGCTGTTTTCCTACGCCACCTATCCTCCAACCGAATATCTGCTCCCCCAGAACGTCGATTTTTGCTGTTTTAACGTCTACCTGCACAATCAGCGGGACTTCGAGCGTTACCTACTGCGGCTGCAAAATTTGGCGGAAGAACGGCCGCTGATTCTTGGCGAATTCGGCATGGACACCATCAGGCATTCTGAGGAGGAACAGGCCGAAATGCTTAGCTGGCACATCGATAGCGTGATGAAGTGCGGTCTTGCTGGAACGATTTTCTTTACCTGGACGGACGAATGGTTCACCGGTGGGGAGGAAATCACCGATTGGGCGTTCGGGATCGTGACCCGAGATCGGAAACCCAAGAGAGCTTTCTACGAGCTTCAGCAAAAACTCGGGCAGGACAGCTCCAGAGTGCCGCTTCGCCCGTTGCAGCGGGCACCGTTCGTCTCGATAATTGTTTGTTCGTACAACGGCGGCCGGACGCTCGCGGCCTGTCTCGATTCGTTAGGCAAACTCGATTATCCCGAATATGAAGTGATCCTTGTCGATGACGGATCGACCGATGACACGGCTTACATTGCGGCGCAGTTCCCCCAAGTACGCTACATCCATCAAAGCAATCATGGATTAAGCCACGCCCGCAATACCGGGGCGGCGGCGGCAACGGGCGAGGTGTTCGCCTACACCGATTCCGACTGCATGGCCGATGTAGATTGGCTCTACTACTTGATCGGCACCCTTGTGAGCGGCGACTATGCGGGAGCAGGCGGACCGAACGTTACGCCACCGGCTCAAAACTGGATTCAGGCATGTGTCGCAGCGGCGCCGGGCGGTCCCAGCCACGTTCTGCTCACCGACACCATCGCCGAACATATTCCGGGTTGTAACATGGCGTTCCATCGTTGGGTATTTGAGAGCATCGGTGGCTTCGATCCGGAATATCATAAAGCGGGCGATGACGTTGATTTTTGCTGGCGGGTTCAACAGGCCGGTTTTGTGATTGCGTTCAGTCCGACCGCAATTGTCTGGCACCATCGGCGTTTTACGCTGCGAGCTTTCCTAAAACAGCAGGACGGCTATGGCGAAGCGGAATCGCTCCTCCGCTTCAAACATTTGATCTTCTTCGGACCGACCGGCACTGCGAAATGGCGTGGCCAGATTTACGGGACGCCTCGTCCCACTTGGTTCATTAACCGGCCAGTGATCTATCACGGAATTTTCGGCGAAGGATTTTTCCAATCAATTTATCCCACGCCTCAATCTGAAATCGCCGCGTATCTCAGCAGCATTGAATGGTTCGCCCTCACCGTTTTTCTCTTTGGCCTTGGAATTTTTTTGCCCGCACTGCGAATCGTTCCCTATCTCATGATCGGCGGAACTTTGTGCGTTGCGCTCTCCTACATGGTGCGGGCTCCAATCGAGCCGAAATTCGATACCGTGCACGCACGGTTGCTTGTGATGTTGCTGGCTTTCGTCCAGCCGCTGGTGCGAGGGTGGTCGCGTTATTTCACATGGCTGCATTTCAAGCGCACGCCCCGGAGTGTGATTCGAGCGCACGAGCATTTGCCTAATGAAGCGCGTATTGCCGGCAATCTAAGCCGGCGGGTTTTCTGGAGCGAAGAAGGCAGAGATCGTCACTACTTGCTGGGCGCGATCTTCCAATTGCTCGATGAAGAAGGCTGGCGTTATTCCACCGATAGCGGATGGAACGAATGGGACATTCAAATCTACGGAAATTTCTGGTGGAGCATCGCGCTGCAAACGGTCACTGAATATCACGGTGGTAGTAAATGCTTGACGCGTGTTCGTCTTCGCAGCAGGCTGGTCACAACCACCGTTATCTTCAATCTCATTGCGGTCAGCCTCCTGGTGTATCGGCAACTGAACGTTCCTCATATCGATTTTTGGTTTACTATTCCTTATTTGCTCTTTCTCGCCTTTCTAGCAACGAGAGCGCGGGTGCTGAAGTCACGGGTAGCCGAACTTGTCGATCTTGCGGCGCGGCGCGCGAGTCTGCAACGGGTTCCAGGCCGAGGCAAAATTGCGGGCAACGAATTGGCACACCGGGTTGAGGTCCCAGTGACTGCAATGGATTCGGACCTGCCGCGTCCTTCGTAACAGGAAGCGAAGTTAGATGGCACTCGCGGCGGCGCGCGCCTGTCCAACAGCCTCAATAGACCTCGTTATCGGAGCTGTAGCCAGAATCTCCCCGAATGGATCGCAGCCGGGCGCGACTCCCCCACTCCGATTCTGGTCGATTAATCTGCCCCAATGTGATCTTGACCAGCCAAGGCGCCGCAGCCAGCGCCCCGATTGAGACCAGGGCAATTGCTGCTACCTGGCGAATCGAAGGTTTGATTTTGTCGGCCACTAATATCCCCAAGCCAAGGCCAATGGCTGCACGTGTCACCACGAGCAATCGATCAATCGAGAGTTGCTCGGCAGTTTTTGAAATGGATATCGGGAGAGACATGGCCTACCATATACGTCTCGTTTCGAGAAAAGAAACGGGAAAATCGTCGCGGCCTGGAAAATTCGGTCAGCGCTCGTTTCAATGCTCAATCCGACTTACGCGCTCATTCTCGCCGGCGGGAGTGGTGAACGCTTTTGGCCGCTAAGTCGACGAGCCCGGCCGAAGCAGCTCCTTCGCCTTATCTCCGACAACACGCTTCTCGAAGAAACCATTGTGCGACTTGAAGGCTTCGTTTCGCGCGAATGTATTCTGATTCTGACAAACGCTGAACAGGAAACGGCCGTCCGGAAACTGCTGACCGGTTTCCCGAAGGAAAATATTGTCGCGGAACCAGCCAAGCGCGATACCGCTGCGGCAGTTGCCCTCGGAACTGGTTGGGTGGCAGCGCGCGATCATTCGGCGACAATGATTGTGCTTCCCGCTGATCATGTCATCGCGAATCGAGCGGCTTTTCAGGAAACATTGGCCCTGGCCGTCGATGCGGCCGAGGAGACAGGCGAGCTTGTGACGATCGGTATCAAACCAACATGGGCTTGTCCTGGTTTCGGTTACATCGAGCATGGCGAGCCAGTCCATTTGCGAAAGTCCAACGATAAAAACATGATTCATCGAGTCGTGCGTTTTCGCGAAAAGCCGAACCCCGATCTGGCTGAATCCTTTTTGCGGAAGGGAAATTTTCGGTGGAACGCGGGAATGTTTGTCTGGTCCGTCCCTACAGTCCTAAGCGAATTTAACCGTCGCGCGCCAGAGCTGGCCGACTTCATTTCGCAGCTTCGCGCTCAAGGAAAGTTTGAGAAGGCGTTGCGCGAGCGCTTCAGCAAACTTCCCCGAATCTCATTCGATTACGCGATCATGGAGAAAGCAGACCGAGTGCTCGTGATAGAAGCCAGCTTCGATTGGGACGATATCGGAAGCTGGAGCGCGGTAGCGAATTACTTCCAAAAAGATGAACAGGGCAATGCCGCCAACTGCGCGGTCACTGCGGTCGATTCCACCAACAACGTCATTTTTGATGAGAATGGGACGACGATCGCCCTGCTTGGAGTTCATAATCTCATCGTTGTGCGAACTGGCGATGCAGTTTTGATTTGCCATCGTCATCAAGCAGAAAAGATCAAGAACTTAATCGGCAAGCTGCCGCCGGAACTGCAATGATCTAAGGGCTATGAATCCAATTTTGGCCCTCGATCTTGGCCGGGCGCGCATCGGAGCAGCGATCTCTGACGAGTTACAATTATTGGCACATCCGCTGGAAACAATCCCGGCCGATAGCCAACTCACACCGAGACTGGCTCAAATAATTCGTGAAAGGAAAGTTGACCACGTTGTTGTGGGAATCCCGCGGCAGATGAATGGCCAGATCGGTGCCGCCGCAACCGAAGCACTCAGGTTCGTAGAAAAACTGCGAGCGTTTCTTCCATGCCCAGTCGTCACCTGGGACGAACGGTTGACCACCGTTGCAGCGAATCGAGCGCTGCGTGATGCTGGCAAAAAAACGCGCGATACCCGGTCTTATGTCGATCAAGTAGCGGCGCAGATGATTTTGCAAGGATACTTGGATCGACGGCAAGTGCTGAGTCAGAGAGCGACCAATGATCTGTGATCAGCAGTACGCAGTGCAGGTGCAGTTACCGATCACGCATTACTGATCACCGATTACCAATCCCCGGATTGCCATGCCGCGACGGCTGAAAATGATTGTCGCCTACGACGGGAAAGGATTTGCGGGATGGCAAAGTCAATCCCATCGCAACACGATTCAGGATCATATCGAGCGCGCGTTTGAGCGTATCGGTGGCACGCCTTTTCGTGTTCACGGGGCCGGGCGAACGGATGCAGGCGTCCACGCTCTCGCACAGTGCGCCCATGTCGATCTCACCGATGAGCGTTTTTCGGCCGCGCGATGGACAGAAGCGCTCAATGCATTGCTGCCGCCGACCATTCGCGTGCTTCGATGCCGATATGTATCAAAGGATTTTCACGCGCGCCTCTCCGCAAAAGCAAAACTCTATCGCTACAAGATCTGGGCGGGCCCGGTCCTGCCGCCATTCGAATATGGCCGCGCCTGGCATGTCGCAAGCCCGCTCGATTTCGAAGTTCTGAAAACAGCGGCCAAACACTTCGTTGGCACCCATGATTTTGCCGGGTTCGCTGCTAATCGCGGCCAGCGAGAAAAGAGCACGATTAGAACAATCTATTTTGTGCGCGTTCGCCATAGCGGACCTTCTATAACACTCGATTTCGATGGCGACGGCTTTCTCTATAAGATGATTCGACTGATCGTTGGTTCGCTCGTCAAATGCGCGCTCGGCAAATTGCGTGTCGAGGATTTGACTGAGCGGCTGGGCTCCGCTCAAGCGGGCACGCCCCGCCTCGCCGCTCCCGCCGAAGGATTATTCCTAGTCCACGTCCGCTACTGATGATTTTGCAGGTTATTCTTTCGCCGCACGCGCGAGATTCTTGGCGAAACGGAAACCGGTTCGGGAGTAGCCGAGCGCTTCATAAAATCGATGCGCCGTATCGCGTTCGAAGCGCGTCGTTAAAGTTACTCGCGTAACTTTTCTGTTCGCGAAATCTTTTTCCGCCGCCGCCATCAGAGCGCGCCCGATGCCACTGCGCCGCTGTTGCTTCGAAACGGCGAGCGCAACGATTTTTCCGGAAAGATCATTATGTTCATGGCTTAAGTGGCTGAACGTGCCAATCATTCCGCAAAGTTCTGTGCCGATCTTCGCGACAAATGTGCTGTAACGCGCATCCGGTAAAATCGATTTCAAACGCGCCCTCATTTCGTCGCTCGTCGTTTCGTAGCCGAGCTCGCCCATCAGCACAGCAAGTTCTGGTGCATCGCTCAATTTGGCATTGCGAATCCTGAATTTGTTTTCCTGTAGTGGCAGCCGCGCCGACTCCGAACGCGATCGCGACGCAGAGTGTGCCTTTACAGTAGCATTCCTTCGATGAGACCTACTCACTCGCGCGGTATTCTCTCAAGCGTGGCGATACTGCTCCAGAACTTCGCTACGGACTCATCGACGCTGGCTGAGCCGTGAATCCATTGGTCTTGCGTCTCGTAGCCAATTCCGCGTTCACGTGCTTCGGTGTTAACTTCTACGATCAGGTTAAGATTGTAATGTTTGATTGCCCAATCCCGAAATTCCACCATCTGGGGAAATTCGTAGGTCGTGTCGATGTGCAATACTGGAACGGGATTTTTCCGAAAAGGAATTGCGCGCGATCCAGATGAGAACGTTGGAATCATTCCACATCGACCCGGAGCATGGCGATGTTATTGAAGACGTGATAAGCCTCTCGCAAATGAAGATGTTCGGTTTCTCGAGTTGATCGAGATGCGTGCGGCTTAGTTCAATTGTGGCTGGTTTTCCCTTGCGACGAAAATAGACGCTCTTACTGTTCGCTGTGCCGGAAATTTTGCCAGCGGCTTACGATTCAAAGATTGAGGGTAACGTGGTTTTTACGCGCTTCGACGCAGCGCTCAATTGGGTGCGGAAAAATTCGCTTTGGCCGATGCCGATGGGTCTCGCCTGTTGCGCAATTGAGTTAATGGCGACAGCAGCGTCGCGCTTCGATATCGCGCGATTTGGCGCCGAAGTAATGCGTTTTTCGCCGCGGCAATGCGACGTGATGATCGTAGCAGGTACCGTGACTTACAAAATGGCGCTGGCAGTGAAAAGAATTTATGAGCAAATGCCGGAGCCGAAATGGGTGATCGCTATGGGGGCGTGCGCGTCCACCGGCGGCATGTATCGCTCCTATGCGGTTCTTCAGGGGATCGATCAACTTTTGCCGGTCGATGTTTATGTTTCCGGCTGCCCCCCGCGGCCCGAAGCATTGCTGGCTGGCCTCATGAAGTTGCAGGAGAAAATTTCGCGCGAACGTTCGTTGAGGAGACAAAAACCGGAACTGGTCGAGAAACTCGAGGAAGCGTTATCATGACGCGCGAGGAAGCGTTCGCTTTGCTAAACAAATCATTTGGAGAGAAGATTCAGAATAAGACCGAATTTCGAGACGAAACGACTTATACGATTGCGGCAGGCGACCTTCGTGAAATCGCAAAATTCTGCCGAGACGAGCTTTCGTTCGATTACCTGCTCGACATCACGAGTATCGACAATTTCGGGGAGGAATCGCGTTTCGAGATCGTTTACGAGTTGTATTCGATGTCACAAACGGCCCATCTGCGTTTGAAACTGCGTATCTCGGAAGACGTCGGCGAGGTCGATACGATTTCCGATATCTGGCCGACCGCGAACTGGCACGAACGCGAGATCTACGACATGATGGGAATCAAGTTCAAAGGACACCCCGATCTGCGCCGAATTTTAATGTGGGAGGGTTACCCTTTCTTTCCACTTCGCAAGGATTTTCCGCTTCAAGGGTTACCGAGCGAAATGCCAGATGTCGCCTTCACGAAAGTGACGCCAATGGAAGGTGGACCGTTCGTCACCAGGCCCAGCACAGCCACGACAAAGGATCGCGAGCCGCGCGCTCACCCGCCGGAATTGTGAAGTTGGTAGGGCCAGACTGTGTCGAGAAGAAAAATCAGGTGAAAATAACATTCGCCGTGGTACGAATGAACCTAACGCACAAATGTTTCAGCGCGAGTGCGAGATCTAACCTTGTGTTCGGTGCTCAAGCCAACAGTTGATCGTTTCCTCTCCCCAACAAGCAGATGGACGCCTATGCAACCATCAATTATGCGGCCAGCGCGGGCATGAAGCTTCTTGTATGTCAGACGGACCGGCATCGTGGAACTGTAATGATATTTTTGAATTAGGGTTGAGGTGACGCAAATGGTCGCCAGACTGACAGTTTTTGGCCGTGATTCGATCACGCGGATAGGCACTTGTCAGATGTGTACGTCTTCGGCGTGTGCGTGACAATTGGCGGTGTCTACGCGCTGTGCCTTACTACCGCACATACGATGTTAAGTGGGATGTTGCGGGTTAGCGACCACATCAGCGAGGCATGGTTCTGACTAAGGAAGTTCGAGACCCGTAATATTACTCGCACACGGATTGTTGCTCGGATCGGAACGGAGAGGCTGACGCCGAACCGACTCGACGGAGTCTCTCGCTGCCGGCTTTAAGCGGCTGAGACCGGCGGTGCAGTAGGGGGTCTTCGCGTTGCGGCCATTACGTCTGGACGTAGAGCCTCCTCTCGCGGCTCGGTCATCTTCTGTCCGTGCTTCGGATAGGCGATGCGACTGTGCAACATCATCTGGAGCGTGAACCGGAAACGTTCAGCGATGATTTTCAATTCGCCGAGCGTCAGATCGCAGTCGTCCAACTGTCGGTCGGTGATGCGTTCTTGAATTAGCTCATTCACAAGCGATTCGATCTTCTGCGGAGTCGGTTTTTCCAGACTGCGCGAGGCGCTCTCGACGGTGTCGGCCAGGCTGACAATGGCGCTTTCTTTGGTCTGCGGCTTCGGTCCGCTATAACGAAAACTCTCCTCGCGCACGTCGGGAATGTCATCCTCGCGCAGCTTCATGATTTTGCCGCCAGCGCGCGCGTCTTCATGCTGTTGAAGGGCGCGCTGATAAAAGTAACGGACAAGCGAGGTCCCATGATGTTGCTGAATGATGTCGATGATGCGCTGATTGAGCTTGTACTTCAGGGCAAGGTCAACCCCTTCTTTGACGTGCGCGATGATGATCAATGCGCTCATCGTCGGGGCGAGATCATCGTGGGGGTTGCGCTCGAAGCTCATGTTCTCGGTGAAGTATTCCGCCTTCACCAATTTGCCGACATCATGAAAATAGGAGCAGACGCGGCAGAGAGTCGCGTTTGCGCCGACCGCTTCGGCCGCCGCTTCCGCGAGGTTAGCCACCACCAGGCTGTGATGGTAAGTACCCGGCGCCTCGATGGTCATCCGGCGCAATAACGGGTGGTTAAGATCGGAGGCCTCCAGCCACGAGATGTCCGTTGTGATTTGAAAAAGCTGTTCTAGCATCGGCAGGGCACCGCCGACGAGAGTGGCGGTTAAAATTCCATTGCCGATGGCAAGTGCGCTCTGCAGTCCGATCATCCCCCAATCGTTGGCGATTGGCGAAAAGAGAGTAATCGGCCCGATCAACCCAAACGTTAGCGATAACAACCAAATGGCGACCCCGACTCCGAGGCCTGCGCGGACCAATTTGCTGCGCCGTCGCACCTGCAATGTGAGAGAGACTGCGGTGAATCCGCTGATCAGGCTGGTTACCAAAAGCGGCGCGTCGATCGGACCAAACAAAACGCTGCTCCAGAGACTAACAAAAAATGCTGCGTAAAGGCCATGGTGGCGACCCAGCAAAACGCTGAGGACGAGCGGCGCAAAGGCATAGGGCGTGATTAATCCGCCCATTTCTGGCTTTAGAAACCAATAATTGCCGCTGTTGCAAATCACCAGCAAACCTTTTGTGACGGCCAGCTGAACGAGAATAACTCCAAAGATGAGAAGAATCCGCGAGCTTCGCGCAAAGCTCTTCGGCTGGTTAATCCAGAGTTGTGTAATGGCCGTGGCCAAAACCAACAGCGCGATAACAAAATTTTTTGTCGGTTCTGGTTGTTGGCCGCTGAAGACGAGGAAAGCGAGGCCACCGGCGAATGCTGCAAAGATCAGGAACTTGGCATAGGGAGCGTATTCCAGACTGCGCGCCAGTTCGCTTCGTGGCCGGCGACGCCGGGTCTTGCGCGAGGCAAGGCCACGTTTGATGAGCCGTCCGCGTCTAAAAAAATCGAACATACAGACCCCTTATTTGCGGGATCCCGGCGCGGGCGAGCGGTGTTGCTGGTATGCGCTGATAATGGCGCGGACCAGCTCATGCCGCACGACGTCGCGCTCGGTAAAATAAACAGTCGCGATTCCGGGAATAGTTTTCAATGCTTGCAGTGCCTCAACCACACCAGAACGTTTATTTGCCGGCAGATCGATTTGGGTGACGTCTCCGGTAATCACGCATTTGGAATTCGGACCGATCCGGGTCAGCAGCATGAACATTTGCTCTGACGTCGTGTTCTGCGCCTCATCAAGAATGACAAAGGCATGATTCAAAGTGCGACCGCGCATGTAAGCAAGCGGAGCGATCTCAATCGTCTGCCGGGCCAGCAAACGCTCAATTTCTTCCGGCTCGAGCATATCACGCAAGGCATCGTAAAGCGGCCTCAGATATGGCATGATTTTTTGTTCCAGCTCGCCCGGCAAGAATCCGAGCGCTTCGCCAGCTTCGACGGCCGGCCTGGTTAGGATGATGCGTGTGACTTGTTCCTTCTTCAGCGCAGCAACCGCCATCGCAACCGCAAGGTAGGTTTTGCCGGTTCCGGCCGGGCCGATTCCAAAAACGATGTCGTGCCTTTGGATCGCTTCGACGTACTTGCGTTGACCCGCCGATCGCGCGATGATCGGCGATTTGCGCGGCGAGGTTACGATTTTCGTCGACGCAAGGTCGCCAAGATTCTCATCGCGCGCTTCGGTTACCGAGTTCAAGGCGTAATTAAATTCGTGCTTTTGAATGTCCACACCTTTTTGGCGTGCCTTCTCAAGTTGCTCAAACACATGCTGTGCTTTATCGATCCCGCCTGGTTCTCCCTCCAGTCTTACCCAGCCTTCACGGGTAGTCACCTTCACGCCAAGGGTATCTTCAAGGCTTTTCAAGAGTTTAAGGTCGTTGGCGTAGAGTGATTGCAAAACGCGCGGGCTTTCAAAATGCAACGTGCGCGTTTCCGTCATATCTCAAGGACCGGCGGCTTTCCAGTCGCCGGGGCGAGTTTGAAGCCGCCCGTCCTTGTTGGCCAAGTCGAATCACTTTTACCTGAAACCATACACCAGTGCCCAGTGCGTGCGTTCCTCTGGCGATTGCTCGACGCTGACAATGATAAAGTAGCTGCCGGTAGCCTTTGGAATTATATGCGCGGCGGCAAAGTGACCCTTCTCCCATCCATCTGGTTCTTCTGCCAGCTTTCCATCCGAATCGTAAACATGAACGGAAACCTTGGCCCGATCGACTTCGGTACCTAACCAAAACCAATATTCGTTCCCTTTGAACAATTGCTGCCGCACAGCTTTTTTCTCCCCGGACCCGAGGTCGCCTCCCCAGTAATCCTCACGGACTTGAAATCCTTGCTTCACGTAAGGTTCCGCGGCTTGAAGAGCAAATGACTGCGCGTCATCGACGGAAGCAAAAACCGCAGTCTGCAACGCGATCAGGGGCAACAGCAGAAAGCTTCCGCGTAAGAGAATGTTCACAAGCACATTCATTAAAGGTTCCTAATCTCTGGTGACAATACCGTTGCTAAGCCGCGTCGTGATCTCATTGATTTTCTTTACTGATTCCGGAGGAATGCGCGCGTTGCCCACATCGATAAGAGGCTTCACTTGCACGAGCGCGTCTTCGATTTCGCGGATGATTAATACGTTAAACTCTGGCATCCCCTGAAGTCTTGTTTGAAAGTATGCAAGGAGATCGGGCTGATGCAGCAGCTCCGCGCCATCAGCGGAAAAATGCTTAGTCACCACCGAGGTCAACACTTCCGTGCCGCGCAGCCATCCGCCCAAACTAACCAGCTGTGACAGCTTTTCGTCGTGCACTTCGTTCATTGCCTGTTGTACGCTGTTTTGCGTGCGATCGAGTTCCTGCCGCACACCCTCCCAATTACGCTTGTCCGCGGCCTCGATGATGGCTTTAGCATGTGGCGTGATCGAATTGCCCACGCCGATTCCCTTGGCGAGTGCCAGGACACGCTGACCAATTTCCTTGACCGCCGGTGCATCCTCCGCTTGCACCGCCACAAAGCCATCAGCGATCACGGTCCCAAGGAGGAGGGCGATGCGCGGCCGCTCGGTAAAATTTGTTCCCTTGTCGCTGCGAACATGCTCTTTCCAGTTAACCGCGCCCAATTTGTTTAATGCGCCGAAAATCTCATTCGGCAGGGGCACGACGACGTCTTCTACAGTTTTCGACAATTGCTTGATATCGATGTGTTGTGGCACTTGGGCGCCCTGGGCACACAGAATCACGCCACTCAGGGCAACTGCAGTTGCCTTTAAACATTTAGTGAATGGAGTCATTGGCAGCTTCGATTGTTGATTTTGGGTTCGTATTCAGGATTAATGGAGCAAACTTTAAGCAGAACCCCCGCTCTACACAAATCATCGCCCAAACAATTTGACTCCTTTCAATCGAACCAATTCGTCGCCTTGGCGGCATCCCCATTTAGCTTTTTTATGAATCTGACTCGGCTTCAGCGGATCCTCGACTGCGCATCTTCCAAGCGAATCATCGTGATCGGCGACTTAATGCTGGACGAATTCGTTTGGGGGAAGGTTGGCCGCATCTCGCCCGAGGCTCCTGTCCCGGTGGTGGAAGTGACTGGCGAATCGTTTTATCCAGGAGGCGCTGCCAACGTCGCGCGCAATCTGCGTGAGTTCGTGGATCAAGTTGCGGTAATCGGGTTGCTCGGCAAAGATCGCAGTGCCCGGCAGCTCCGTGAATTATTAGCCCAACAAAAAATCGACATCTCTGATGCGGTTGAGAATGAGGCATTTCGCACGATCGTTAAAACCCGCATCATCGCGCGCCACCAGCAAGTGGTGCGTGTCGATCGCGAGCAATCTGCTGGACCATCGGCGGCACAAATTAAACAGGTCGTGGCAGCGGTTCGAAAAAATCTTCCGCAGACCGACGCGATTATCTTCGAAGATTACGGCAAAGGGTTTTTGATGACCGAGTTGGTTTCGCAAATCGCGCGCGCCGCCCGCGAAAAGGGAAAGCTCGTCGCAGCTGATCCTAGTCCCCGGCATTCTGTCGATTGGCGCGGCGTCACTGTGGTGAAGCCGAACCGGGCTGAAGCGTTCCTCGAGGCTGGCATTCCGTGGCGCGATCCGGATGAGGCTCCGGCAGAAGATGTTGACCTTAAGCTGGCCGGCGAAGCGCTGCTCAAAAAATGGGAAACCAAGTATGTTCTCGTCACGCTCGGTGAACACGGCATGATGCTCTTTCAACAAGAGGGAGCGCCGCATTATATTCCAACCAAGGCGCGCCAAGTTTTCGATGTCTCGGGCGCCGGCGATACCGCTATTGCTCTCTTCACCTTGGGACTCGCTTGCGAGGCGACGCCGATTGAAGCGGCCGAAATCGCCAATCACGGAAGCGCCGTTGTGGTCAGCAAACTTGGGACAGCGACAGTCACACGAGATGAGCTGATTGCTAGTTTCGAAGATGATGCAAAACACTGAGGGTCCTGTCACAATAGCAGGCGTCGCCAACCCAGTTTCCGTCGTCAGCCTGGGTCGAACCGGTTCAATGGTTACTTTGGCGCGACGGAAAACTGTTGAAACAGACGGTAGCCGCAATCGAAGGATACCACCGGGGCTGAAGCCGAGTGTTAATTGACGGTCCCACGCATGATTTCTAAATCTCCTGCTGTTTTTGTCGATCGCGACGGCACGATTATGGAGAATGTCGATTACTGTTCTGATCCCAAAGAGGTACGAATTTTCCGTGGCATCCCGGAAGCATTGCGACGTTTAAAATCGAACGGCTTTAAACTCATTATCATTACGAATCAAAGTGGCATCGGTCGCGGTTTTTTTACAATTAGGCAATATCGCGCCGTGGAAGCGGAAGTGTTGCGCCAACTGGGTGATGGTTTGATCGATGCGAGCTATTTTTGCCCCGACGTTCCCGGTCAGCATTCCAGCTATCGCAAACCGGCACCCGGCATGATCCTGCAAGCCGCGCGAGAACACCGAATCGATCTTTCCCGTTCATTCTTTATAGGTGATAAAGAGATTGACGCCGAATGCGGTCGGAACGCCGGTGTGCGCACAATCCGCGTTCAAACCGGAGTTGAGCGCGACCCGACCGGCAGCATCGCAGATTGGGTGGCACCCGACTTGGCTGATGCGGCAAAGATCATTCTCAATCTTGTGAATGAATAGAGCTGTTGGGATCATTCCTGCCCGTTGGAATTCCACACGTTTTCCAGGAAAACCGCTGCATCTAATTGCTGGTAAACCACTTTTATGCAGAACATGGGAGCAGGCTATGCGAGCCAAAAACCTGGATGCCGTCATCATCGCGACCGATGATATGCGCATTGGGGAGGCTGCCTTTGGTTGGGGCGCAGAAGTCGCGTTGACCTCGCCGAGACACTGCAGTGGGACCGACCGGGTCGCTGAAGTCGCAAAAAAGGCAAAAAACTTCGCCTACATATTCAACATCCAGGGAGATGAGCCATTAGTCGATCCGCGTTTAATCGACAAGCTTGTCGAAAAGCTGCGCTCGGACCGCAAAATTGCGATCGTGACCGCAGCCCACCCAATCGAGAATGCCGCGAAGGCAGCTTCGCCACATCAGGTCAAGGTAGTTGTCGATCTTGACAGCAACGCTCTTTACTTTTCGCGCGCTGCAATTCCATCGTCGAGAAGCGGCGGCCCCCCAGCCTTTGAAGGAGGGCGCCTGCGAAGACGTCCCTCCTTGTTCCTTCGTCATCAGGGCATTTACGGTTTTCGGCGTCGGACACTGTTGCAATTCGTGAGGTGGAAACCGACGCCTTTGGAGCGCGCGGAATCGCTCGAGCAATTGCGTGCGCTTGAAAATGGGGTAACTGTTCATGTGCTCGTCACTGCTAAAGGATCACCCGGCGTAGATACGCCGCAGGATGCAGATGCGCTGGAGCAAACGCTCGTTAGCGCAAAACGAAGGGCTGTCTCATGAAATACATTTTCATTACCGGTGGCGTCGTGAGTTCGTTGGGCAAGGGGCTGGCTGCGGCGTCGCTCGGTACGTTGCTTGAGCTGCGCGGCTTGCGCGCTGTTTTCCAAAAATTCGATCCGTATCTCAACGTTGACCCCGGGACGATGAATCCGTTCCAGCATGGCGAAGTGTATGTATTGAACGATGGCGCGGAAACCGACCTCGATCTTGGTCATTACGAGCGGTTCACCAACTGTATTCTTTCACGGCACAATAACCTGACAAGCGGTCAGGTTTACGAATCGGTCATCCTAAAAGAGCGGCGCGGCGATTATCTGGGCAAAACTGTGCAGGTGATTCCGCATGTCACCGATGTGATCAAAGACCGAATTCGCGAACTCTCCGATGAGAACAAATACGACGTGGTCATCACAGAGATCGGCGGCACGACCGGAGATATTGAGGGTCTGCCATTTCTTGAAGCGATCCGGCAGTTGATTCTCGAGGTCGGCGCGCAAAATGTCGTGAACATTCATGTCACGCTTGTGCCCTACATCAAAGCCGCACACGAATTAAAAACGAAGCCGACCCAGCAAAGCGTCGCACGGCTGCGTGAGATCGGTCTCCAACCACAAGTATTGATTTGCCGCACGGAAAAGGCGCTTGACCGTGATTTGCGGCAGAAGTTGTCGATGTTTTGCAGCGTGTCCGAGAAAGCCGTGATCGACGCGCGCGATGTCGAGCACACGATCTACGAATATCCGCTGATGCTGCACGCCGAGGAACTGGATCAACTGGTCTGCGATCTCTTGCAGCTCAAAACTCCCGAGCCGGATCTGACAGACTGGCGGAAATTTGTCGAACGCGTCGTTAGCCCAAAAAAGCGCATCAAGATCGCCGTGGTCGGCAAATACATCGATCTGCGGGACGCATATAAGAGCATTTACGAATCACTCACGCACGCAGCGGCAAGCCAGGATTGCGGAATCGATCTCAAACTTATCGATGCCGAATCTTTGGAGCAGGGCGCCGATGGCCAATTAAAGGATGTGGCCGGGGTGTTAATTCCGGGCGGGTTTGGCGTTCGCGGGGTTGAAGGAAAGGTCAACGCTGCGCGTTTCGCGCGCGAGCACAATGTTCCGTTTCTCGGTCTTTGTCTCGGCATGCAGGTGGCGACGATTGAATTCGCAAGAAACGTCTGTGGAATCAAAGGCGCAAACAGCACCGAATTCGATAAGGAAGCCGCGGAGCCAGTCATCTCATTACTGGAAGAACAACGCGGCATCCGCAATAAGGGGGGAAGCATGCGCCTTGGCACCTGGCCGACGAAAATTGTGCACGGTACACTCGCGAAAAAAATTTACGGGCACGACGAAGTGATGGAACGGCACCGGCACCGTTACGAGTTCAACATGAAATATCGCGACCGCATGACTGAGAAAGGCTTTACGATTTCCGGAACATCACCCGACGGCACGCTCGCGGAGTTGGTTGAATTGCGTGATCATCCGTACTTTCTGGCCTGCCAATATCATCCGGAGTTTCAAAGCAAGCCGAACAAACCGCATCCGCTTTTCAGAGGATTCATTGAGGCCTGTCTTGCTCATCCAGCGGTCGATACGCCGCGCGTTGCAGCCGATCCATTATCGCCGCCCCGAGTCCGCGAAGAGGAACTTGTTCCGCAACGATAAGATCGAGGTCGGCCCGATCCAGTTCGCGCAAATAACAAAATAGATTCGCGGCTGCCTGCCGAAAATCTTGCCGTTCGCTTAAGCAGCGGACGATGGCGAAATTTTCTTCTAGGTTAACCGAATTCCACGCGAGTAATCCAACCCGCTGATTCTCTTCTGGCGAAAATGCTCCTGCGTTTTCGATCAAGCGGAGTGGTGTTCTCGGCGCATAATGTGCGGGTAGTTGCCCAGGCACGGAGGCTTTTCCAATCGGACCCACGATGTCGATCTTGCCAAATTTGGATAATTGCTCAGAGGTAATCGGGCCGCGACGAAGGATGTCGATCCTGCCCGCGCGGACCGCCACAATCGTGGATTCAATTCCGTGAGCGGTGGGTCCCCCATCCACAATTAGCGGAATACGCCCATCGAGTTCGTCGTAGACGTGCTCCGCCGTCGTAGGACTCACACGACCGAATCGATTGGCGCTGGGCGCAGCCAGCGGCCTTCCAAATCCGCCGATGATCTGCTCAAACACGGGATGCGAGCTGATTCGAACCGCGACCGTGTCCAAACCGGCGGTCACAATGTCCGGAATGATTTCACGCTTCGGCAAAACGATGGAAAGAGGCCCTGGCCAAAAATGATCAGCAAGTTTTCCAATGAATTGCCGCTCGTCGTCGGGGACTGCAGCCACGCGGTCGAGCCAGTCGTAGGCGGACAAGTGAACGATGAGAGGGTCGAAATGCGGCCGCTCTTTCGCTTCAAAAATCTTCGCAACGGCAATTGGATTAAGCGCATCCGCAGCCAGGCCGTAAACAGTTTCGGTTGGCAGCGCGACTGGTTCGCCCTTCTCCAAAAGTTCTACTGCGCGTTCTGTAGCGGGGCTCGGCGATTGCCGACGGCGATCATTGATCGCCGCTACAATTTCTGTTTTCACCTGGGCACCCGCTGGGCAAGCACCGCTTCGGTCTGCTTCTTTCGAAACGCTTCAAGGTTTTTTCGAATCCTTTCATCAGAGAGCGCGAGAATCGCAGCCGCAAGCAGCGCGGCATTCTTTGCGCCAGCGGAGCCAATCGCGAGTGTGCCCACGGGGATACCACCAGGCATTTGCGCAATGGAAAGAAGCGAATCGAGCCCGTGAAGCGTTGATGATGGAATTGGCACGCCCAGCACCGGAAGTTGAGTCAAGCCAGCCACGACTCCCGCCAAATGGGCGGCGCCTCCTGCCCCAGTGACAATGACACGCAGACCACGATCCTCCGCTTTGCGCGCGAAATCGGCGGTTGCATCAGGAGTGCGATGTGCCGAAAGGACACGATGTTCGTTGGCGATGCCAAGCTCATCAAGCGTATCGACGCAATGGCGCATCGTTTCCCAATCCGACTTGCTGCCCATAATGACGGCGACGAGAGGTTTTGATTTAGACATAGGAATGCACGGGAAACTAACAGGTTCCCCTATAGAATTCTAGCCTCCAAGCGCGCCAAATCCGCTGAGGACAGCGGATGTTACAGCGCTTCAGATTTACAAACGGTTGTAGCGTGCGCTGCCGTCATCGAACTCCGGACGATTTGGAAATGGCCATTCCTTGTTAATATTGCAAGGTGAATCTCGCCAGGTCTATTGCACTGATTGGCATGATGGGGACGGGCAAATCTATTGTCGGAAAGGCTTTGGAAGAGAAAACAGGATTACCACGATTCGACACGGACGAAATTATTTCGTCGAAGTTAAAGATGCCGATCAAAGAAATCTTTTCGACCCACGGCGAGGAGCACTTTCGTAATCTGGAAACGGAAACATTGCGCTCGATATCCCTCGAAAAACCGGCGATTATCGTGACTGGGGGCGGTATCGTGCTGCGAACAAAGAACGTCGATCTTTTAAGGCAATTGGGGACAGTTGTCTGGCTCGACGCCGACGAAACGACGCTCCGAATGCGCATTCGCCGCCTGAGTGATCGCCCGCTATTGCGGACAGCAAACCCGGTGGCGTCGCTATCGGAATTGCTGGCAGCGCGTGAACCGCTCTACAGAAAGGCAGCCGATCTACGAGTGGACATTTCCCAAAAGAATCCCCAAGAAATCGCTGAATTGATCTTGGAGAATATCAAGAATTTCCCTGTCGGAGAATAAGCATGAGATCTGAGGCCAACGATATTTCGCCGCGAATATCGGGCGAGGGATTAAAGAAAAAGCTGATCGCGTTTGCCCGCGAACTGGGATTTGATTCGTGCCGTGTTGCCCCTTGCGCTTCCCCGCCCCATGTAACGGAGTTTCGAAATTGGCTGCGAGAAGGAGCGGCAGGAGAAATGCATTATATGGAGCGCGGCGAAGAGAAACGTTGCGATCCGCAGAAGATTTTACCGGGCGCACGGTCGATCATTGTTCTGGCATTGAACTATTTCCAGGGTCATACGATTCGGCGGTTACAGACCGCCGCTATAGGAAAAATCGCGCGGTACGCGTGGGGCGACGACTATCACAACGTGATCGCGACAAGGCTGGACAAGATCGACAATTTCCTTGGTGAATTCCAGGGACGGCAAAAATGTTACGTCGATACCGGACCCATTCTGGAACGCGATCACGCAGCCGAGGCTGGGATCGGCTGGCAAGGCAAAAACACAATGCTAATCGATCCGCGTCTGGGCACGTGGTTTTTTCTCGGCGAGGTCCTGACAACGCTCGATCTGCCTCCGGATGATCCCCAACCGGATCGTTGCGGAAGATGTGAGCGCTGCATCAAAGCCTGTCCAACCGGCGCAATCACTGCTCCGCATCAGCTCGACGCGCGCCGCTGCATTTCTTATTTGACCATCGAGCTGAAAGGCTCCATTCCGCTGGAGTTTCGGCCTCTTATTGGAAACCGGATTTTCGGTTGCGATGATTGCCTCGATGCCTGCCCCTGGAATCGCTTCGCCGAGGCGTCCCGAGAATGTGCGTTCTCGGCACGTCACACGACGACAGGCACTTCCCTGCGGGATTATTTGAAATTGAATGATTCCGAATTTGCGGTGCTTTTCAGAAACTCGCCGATAAGGCGAGTTAAGCGGCGCGGCTTTTTGCGCAATGTTTGCGTCGCCTTGGGGAACGTGGGCGATTTATCCGATCTGCCTGCGTTGGAACACGCTGCGGCCGATCCTGATCCCTTGATTGCCGAGCATGCTGTATGGGCGATCGCACGGATTCAGGAACGGCGCGAAATTCCGGCAGCTTACGTTTGTTGAATCCAGAAAGCCGTGTGCTGCATCTCACTATCGAGGTTGTGAACACGTTTGCCTTGCCACGGTCTAAGGTGAGATAATTTCCGTCGCCCATCCTAACGCGCATCTTATGCATCAAACCTTGACCACCCCTCCGATTGCCTCGCAACAGGCTAAAAAACGGCGTTTGCGGCGGAGGCGTTACATCATTTTCAGTTCGATCGGCCTGGTATTGCTGCTGGTCATCGGTTTGGTCGTCGCCGGCAAACGCGAGAAGCCAATTCCAGTCACAACAGAAACGGCGGCGCGCAAAACGATTCTGCAAACGGTCTCGGCGACTGGAAAAATACAACCCGAAACAGAAGTAAAAATCTCGCCGGAAGTGGCGGGCGAAATCATCGATCTTCCAGTCGAAGACGGCAAATCGGTGAAAAAAGGCGACCTGCTGGTGAAGATCAAACCGGACTCGTACAAAGCGTTGCTCGAACAGCAGGAGGCAGCGATCAGTGCCGCGAAGGCAACGAATCTTCAACAAAAGGCGACAATGGTAAAAGCGGAACAGGATTTGAAACGCGCGGAGGACATGTACGCGAAGAAGACGATCTCGATTCAGGAATACAACTCTGCACAGGCCGCATCCGACGTCGCTAAGAACACCTACGAAGGTTCGTTACACGAAATCGAACGTGCGGAAGCAGGTTCGAGCCAGGCGCGCGATCAACTTTCCAAGACGACGGTTTATTCACCGATCGATGGGACGGTGACAATCTTAAACAGCAAACTCGGCGAGCGAATCGTGGCGACGGGACAATTTGCCGGCACCGAAGTGATGCGCGTGGCCGATCTCGGCCATATGGAAGCGCGCATCGACGTAAACGAGAACGACGTCGTAAACGTGAAAGTCGGCGACAAGGCGAAGGTAAAGATCGACGCCTACGGCGATCGAAAATTCCACGGGACAGTTTATCAAATTGCCAACACCGGGACGATGACCGGAGCCGGCACGCAAGAGGAAGTAACGAACTTTCAAGTAAAGGTCCGGATCGACGATCACGACGTGACGTTAAAACCAGGATTGAGTTGCACGGCGGACATCGAGACAAACATGGTCAAAGACGTCGTCGCCGTGCCGATGCAAGCGGTCACGATTCGCACCGGTGAAAGCAATTTGAGCCCGGAAGAGATTGAAAAGAAAAAACAAAAGGCTGCCGCGCGCGACAAGGGGGACAACAATGCCGAGTTTACAAATGCGAAAGCGGAGAAAGCAGCGCAGAAAGAAGAGCGTGAAAAGCTAGCGAAAGTTGTGTTCCTGAAAAAAGGAAGCACCGCGAAACTCGTGAAGGTGACGACCGGCATTTCGGATGACACCTACATGGAAATCAAGAGCGGAGTGCAGCCGGGCGACGAAGTGATTTCTGGGAGCTACAGCGCGATCAGCCGGAAATTGAAAGAAGGCGCCAAGGTAACGTACGACAAGGAAGTGTCGAAGTAGTTGTCGACCTGGCGATGGAGACGCGCGATTCAACCAGACCCGGTGGCCCGATCGTGATCGACATCGAGAACATCACGAAAGATTACGTGATGGGCGAAGAAACCGTGCGGGCGCTGCGTGGTGTGTCGCTAAAGATTCACCGCAACGAGTACATCGCGATCATGGGACCGAGCGGCAGCGGCAAATCCACGCTCATGAACATGCTTGGTTGTTTGGATACGCCGACGTCAGGCCGCTACGAATTTAACGGCAAGAACGT
>JBKOXU010000041.1:0-13758 GCA_046725095.1 Verrucomicrobiota bacterium | reverse complement strand
GTAATATTGTTCCTCGCCGCTATGGCAATGTCTCAGTATAACCCGCTGCCCTGCACTGGAGTCAGCCGCTGGGTCGTTGTCCCTTATCCAACTTGCCCATACCAGTTGTAACCCCACGCCCACACCGTCCCATCACTCTTCAACGCCACGCTGTGCAACTCCCCAGCGGCAACGGCCACCACATTCGTTAAGCCGCTCACTTGCACCGGCGTCAGCCGCTGTGTAGTTGTCCCGTCTCCAAGCTGACCATAGTTATTAAGACCCCATGCCCACACTGTCCCGTCCTCTTTGACCGCCACACTGTGGGAAGTCCCTCCAGCGGCTGCTACCACATTGCTCAGCCCACTCACCTGCCCGGGAGACCATTGCTCCTCCGTGCTCCCATTGCCCAGTTGGCCATTGTCGTTGTCCCCCCAACTCCACAGCGTCCCATCCGCCTTGATCGCCAAGCTGTGATTCAGACCACTAACCACATAGCCGCCAATCTGGTAAACCCCGCTCTTCGTATCGCTCGGGCTGTATCCAGTCAGAAAAGCTTTCGCACGCAAGAACGTCGTATTCGCAATATGGATGCTCGATCCCGATGCAATAACTTGATCCGACGCCGTCGGCTCCCTCCCATCAGTCGTGTAACGGATCGTCGCTCCGGCCGTCGCACAACTCACCGTCACAAACTGCGGCTGAAGATAAAAAACCCCTTCGGGACTAAAAGTCGGCGCTGTAACCTGGTCGGCGAACCTGAGGTTTACAACTAGGGTCGGCACATTGGAGTTGACATTGGTCCCGTTGCCCAACTGCCCATAGGTGTTTGTTCCAAAGCTCCAGACTGTCCCGTCACTCTTCACCGCAACACTGTGTGTGCCAGCGCTTACGGAAGTCACTCCGGTAAGATTGTTGACCGCTACCGGAATGCTGCGGTTCGTGTTGGTCCCATCTCCAAGCTGACCGTTGTTGTTGTAACCCCAGGCCACCACCGTTCCGTCGCTTTTGACGGCCAGGGTGTGATACTGCCCGGCGGCAACCGCTATGGCATTGCTGACCCCAATCGCCTGTACCGCTCCATAGCGATTGGTGAGCGTGCCGTCTCCAAGCTGCCCGTAATAATTACGACCCCAATCCCACACCGTCCCGTCAGCCTTCAGCGCAACCGTATGAGATTCTCCCGCCCCAATCGCTACCACATCGTAAATCGTCCCCGATCTCACTGGAACAGACCAATTGGTAGTAGTGCCGTTGCCGAGTTGGCCGTAATTGTTGTAGCCCCATGCCCACACCGTCCCGTCCGACTTCAGCGCCAGGCTAAAATGCTGCCCGGCCGCAATCGCCATCACCCCGTTTAGCCCGCTCACCTGCACCGGAGTCAGCCGCTGGGTCGTTGTCCCGTCTCCAACTTGCCCATACCAGTTGTAACCCCACGCCCACACCGTCCCATCGCTCTTCAATGCCACGCTGTGACCCCATCCAGCGGCAACCGCTACCACATTCGTCAGCCCGCTCACTTGCACCGGAGTCAGCCGCTGGGTCGTCGTCCCGTCCCCAAGCTGTCCGTATGCATTGTAACCCCACGCCCAAACCGTCCCATCCGCTTTGGCTGCCACACTGTGCGAAGTCCCTCCTGCTGCAGCCACTACATTGCTCATGCTACTCACTTGCCCGGAAGACCATTGCTCCCCTGTGCCCCCATTCCCGAGCTGCCCGTAGTTATTGTAGCCCCAACTCCACAGCGTCCCATCCGCCTTGATCGCCAAGCTGTGATTCAGACCACTAACCACATAGCCGCCAATCTGGTAAACCCCGCTCTTGGTATTGCTCGGAGCATACCCAGTCTCAAATGCTTTCGCCCGCAGGAAAGTGGTATTAGCCACGTTGATGCTCGACCCAGATCCAATGACGGGATCCGATGCTGTTGGCTCTCTTCCGTCAGTTGTGTAACGGATTGTGGCCCCTGCTGCCGCACAACTTATTGTGACCGATTGAGGCTGAAGGTAAAAACCGCCTTCGGGACTAAAAGTCGGTGTCGCAACTTGCGCGCCCAGAATGAGGTTCACAACTTGTGTAACGACGTTGGAATTGACATTGGTCCCGTTACCCAACTGTCCATTGGTGTTGGTTCCAAAACTCCAGACTGTCCCGTCACTCTTTACCGCAACGCTATGCTTGCCAGCGCTCACAGAAGTCACTCCAGTAAGATTGATCACCGTTACCGACGTGTAACGGTTCGTATTAGTACCATCTCCGAGCTGACCCTGAGCATTATAGCCCCAAGCCTTCACCGTCCCGTCGCTTTTGACAGCCACGGTATGGTATTGCCCTGCTGCAACCGCAATGGCATTGGTCACCCCAATGGCCTGCACGGCCGTCAAGCGAGTGGTGGCCGTACCATCGCCCAGCTGCCCATAGTAATTCCAACCCCAATCCCATACTGTTCCATCAGCCTTCAAGGCAACGGCATGAGAGTCTCCTGCCGCCATTGCTACCACGTCATAAATCGTCCCCGATCTCACTGGAACATAGGCGGTCGTTGTCGTGCCGTTGCCGAGCTGGCCGGAAGAATTGTATCCCCACGCCCACACTGTCCCATCCGATTTGAGCGCCAGGCTAAAATACTGCCCCGCCGCAACCGCTATGACTCCGCTCAGTCCGCTCACCTGCACCGGCGTGGTGCGCTGCGTCGTAGTCCCATCGCCAACCTGCCCATAATAGTTGTAACCCCACGCCCACACCGTCCCATCGCTCTTTAACGCTACGCTGTGCAAATCCCCAGCCGCTACCGCCACCACATTGCTCAACCCGCTCACTTGCACCGGCGTCAGCCGCTGGGTTGTCGTCCCATCCCCAAGCTGCCCGAAAGTATTACGTCCCCACGCCCACACTGTCCCGTCCCCGTTGACCGCCAAACTGTGATAAGCCCTGCCTGCCGCTGCGATTACATTGCTTAAGCCAACCACCTGCCCAGGAGACCATTGCTCCCCTGTGCCACCATTCCCCACTTGCCCGTAGTCGTTGTATCCCCAACTCCACAATGTCCCATCCGATTTAATCGCCAGACTGTGATTAACGCCGCTAACCACGTAGCCCTGCGTTGCGTCGGCTTGCGAAACGACGGCAAACGCGAGGCAGGCCGAAACCAATATGAAGGGGGAGCGATAGCGGGGGAATATCACTGAAAGCGTAAATTTGCCGCCGCTTTTGACAGTTTCGAAAAATGCTGGCAAGAAAAAAGTTCACTCCCGACCAATTTTTTTACCATCCGCGGGCGGTTGAAAGCGCGAGACAATCGCCTCGTGTGCGGAGGATCAGCTCCGTGTGCTTTCGTTCTTGCGATGTTCAACCTGTTGTTCGACGTGGTGCACCATAGCCACTGCTACGATGAGGATCAGGGCCGCAACGACCTGGTGCGGGTAGAGGCTCGCGTGAAAGAAACCCCAGGCGATGCAAACTGCGGCCAGCGTCTGCATCATCTCGAAATAGCCCGCTAATGACGCGGTCGTGCTTTTTGTAATTTACGCCGTTCTCAGCTGCTCAGTAATCTGGTTGGTGCAGGTCGGCGTTGCGTGTGAAGGCGTCCGGCGTCACGCTTCCGAGTCTCGCTAACATGAACCCTGATAAGCTTTTTGATTATTTGGAGGGCAGATTGCCCGCGGCGGAACGCGCAGCGTTGGAAGCTCGACTGATTTCGGACCAGCAACTGCAACGCGAGCTGGCCGTCGCCCGACGGATTCACGCAGGTATGGGCGACGGCTCTCGAGAGGTTTTCCTGGCGGCGGATGCGGATATAACCAAGCGCGGTCGCAAAATGGCGCTCCGCGTTGGCGCAGCGTTTATCATTCTCATGGCTCTCAATGTTGGCGCAGGTCTCTGGATCATCGCGCGACACGAAAGCAAGAACCCGAATCGGGCACTGCTCGAAGCGCAAACACGAACGCAAATAATCAAGGCGGTCGAGCATGCTGCCACGGCAGCGCTCACGCCTGTGCCGTCGCTCGGTGTGAGCGAAATCAAGATTTCAGCCGCGCAGGGCCGACAAGGTGTTGTGGCCGATGAAGTAGTGACCCTGGCTGAGCGATTAGGCGGTTCAGCGACAAAAGGACTTCCAGACGGGCAGCGCGTCGGCGTGCTGGTCGATCTTCCATCGAATCGCGAATCGGAATTTCGCGCGTCGATTGCCTCGATCATTGGGGCAGAACCGGGATCAACGGCTCCCGGTGCAAGCGGCAGAGAGCCGGGCTCACCGATCCCGGCTACAGCAGAAAAGAAGAGTTTTGTTGTCCAAATCATACAAGCGCCGACAAAGTAGATTCACCCCGTGAGATAATATTCGATGGACAATCGGCAGCACTGGCGATTTATCTCACGGGGTAAATGATTGCAGTCACGTTTGCTTTGCCGGCGGAAAGCTCGGCATTCTTGCGCCGCCTCAGCAGCAAATCCCGGAGTCGTCGCCAGGGCATCAGAACAATTTGCGGCAAGATCGACGATCGCACGATTGAGATTCTCCATACCGGCGTTGGAGAAAAGACATGCCGTCAGAGGATAGCGCACTTTCTTCGTGATCGAGAGTTCGATTGTTTGATTAGCGCTGGTTTTGCAGGCGCGCTTAACGATAAATTGCACACCGGTGATCTCTTGTTTGCGGAAAATTTCTCAACGGTTCGACTGAACGAGATGCGTTCGACCGGCAATTCTCCGATCCATCGCGCGGATCTTTTGTCGGGACCGTCGATAATCGATTCCATTGAGGCGCGACAAAGAATCGCAGAGACGACAGGCGCCGCCGCCGTTGATATGGAAACAGAATTCATTGCGCGCGCCTGCGCCGAGCACGGTATTCCGCTGCTATCGCTTCGCGTGATCAGCGACACGCCAAGCGAACCTTTCCCAGGCCCTTCGAAGGTTCTCTTCGACCTCGAACGGCAACGAACTCACGTGCGGAAGTTAGCCACGTTCTTTCTTGCACATCCAAAGCGCGTTCCGCGCCTGGTTCAGTTCGCGAGAAGGACTGCGCGCGCGCGAAAGACTTTGGCGAACGCGCTCGTCGAAGTTGTGCGCAACCTGTAGCCGGGGTGATTCATCCCGGCAGCGCGGTAACTGGCCGGCGCTACAGTCCTGCAGGCTCGATGTGAACGAGCACATCGGCAATTCGTGAAGCGCTTTGCTGAATTGCCCGTTTTACCTGGTGCGCAATCTCGTGCCCTTGATGCACGGAAATGCTGCCGTCCACTCCGACATGAAGATCGACATAGAAATCCAAGCCCATTTTGCGAATCAGGCACTTTTCGACTTCGATTACTCCGGGAACGGCGGCGGCGGCATTTCGCACTGAGTCGACAATCGGACCGCGCGGTGCTGTGTCCATGATCTCGTATAACGCCGGTCGAAAAAGCCGAATTCCATTTGCGGCGATGACAGCGCAGGCGAAAAGCGCCGCCCAATCATCCGCGCTTTGCCAGCCACTGCCGCCGATCAGGGCGACGGAGATGCCGATGAATGCGGCAGTGGACGTGAGCGCGTCGCTGCGATGATGCCAGGCATCGGTTTGTACGGCCGTGCTCTCGACGTGGCGCCCGATGCGGTTGACGTAACGGAACAAAATTTCCTTTACCACGATCACCACGATCAATATCCCGAGCGTGAACGGCGCCGGTCCGTGGTGCGGCGTGAGAATTTCGCGCACGCTTTGAATTGCCAGACCGGCCGCGGCTGCGAGCACGCCGAAGGCCACGACCACCGCCGCGATTGGTTCCGCCTTGCCGTGTCCGTAGGGATGCGTTTCATCCGGCGGACGGGCAGCGAATTTCAATCCGCCCCAAATCACGAACGAGCCAGCGACATCGAGGGCAGACTCGATCCCGTCGGCGATCAGGACGTAGGCGTGGCCGAACAAACCGCCGAGAATTTTCGCCGCGGCGAAAATCAAGTTCACGAGCATGCCGAAAAGCGCGACGCGCGCGCCGGTTTGCAGATTGTTCGCGGAAGCCTGAGGATGCAGCGCCGAAGTCAT
This sequence comes from Verrucomicrobiota bacterium, assembly GCA_046725095.1. GTDB lineage: Bacteria > Verrucomicrobiota > Verrucomicrobiia > Chthoniobacterales > UBA10450 > Udaeobacter. The sequence goes on along the minus strand of JBKOXU010000041.1, from coordinate 7,757 downwards.
CGATGAACAAGAGTATAAAAGCGGTTGTTTACGAAAGGCACGGAAATCCTCCGGATGTTTTGCGCGTGGAAACGCAGCCTTGGCCCAAAACAGCTGCCGGCGAAGCGGTCGTGCAAATGCGCGCCGCACCGATCAATCCGGCGGACCTGAATCAGATCGAAGGAAAGTACCCGGTCCGGTTTCCTCTTCCGGCGACACCTGGATTCGAAGGTGCAGGAATCGTTGTCGATCTTGGCTCCGAAGTTACCAACGTTGCGATTGGCGCTCTCGTGATTTTGCCGCACAACGTCGGAACTTGGCGCGAGGCGATGGCGGTCAAAGTAAATGAGTTGGTGGTGGTTCCTTCAGGAATCGAACCCGTTTATGCAGCAATGTTGAAGATCAATCCAATGACGGCCTGGCGTTTGTTGCATGATTATGTCGATCTAAAGAAAGGAGACTGGCTCATCCAAAATGCGGCTAATTCGGCTGCCGGACGCGCGGTGATCCAGATCGCGCGGGAGTTGGGTTACAAAACGGTAAACGTTGTTCGCCGCCTCGAACTGATCGACGAGCTGCGCGCAGAAGGCGGCGACGTCGTGTTTGTTGATGGCGAAGATCTCCGTGAGGAGGTAAAAAGTGCGACCAGCGACGCGCCGATTCGCTTGGGCTTGAACGCGGTCGGTGGAGACAGCGCATTGCGTCTGGCAAATTGCCTCGCGCCGGGATCGACCTTGGTCACATTCGGTGCGATGAGCTTGCAGCCGCTGAAGATTCCGAACGGCCTGCTCATTTTCAAAGACCTGCGATTCCGTGGAATCTGGATCAACAAATGGTACGATAACGCAACGATCCAGGAGCGAATGCATGCGTTTCGCGCGCTTTTTGAAATGGCAAAGCGCGGTTTGTTGAAAACAAAAGTGGAGAAATCTTATTCGCTTAACGAAGCGAAAGCCGCCGTCGCGCATGCCGCGCACGGAAAGCGCAGCGGCAAAATCATTTTTGGATTTGGCGACTGAATCGAGCCCGCCAACACTCGAAAGGAGCAGAAGTACGATGGCTTTCATGCCGCCGTTCGTCATTATTGGTTTGGTTCTAATTCTCGCGCGCGCTGTCACTGAACTGTGGCTGAGCCGACTGAACCAACACCACGTGCGTGCGCACGCGAGTGAAGTTCCGTCTGCATTTCACGGAATCATCGACGGGGCAACGTATCGCCGTTCGGTTGACTACACGCTAGCCAAGAGTCGCTTTGGAGATATCACCGTCGTGTTCGATGCCGTGTTGCTCATCGCAGTGCTATTCAGCGGTGTCTTGCCATGGGCGTTTCGAAGATTCAGCGAGGGCTTCGGCCCTTCAATCTGGGCGATGGCTGGTTTTCTGTTCATTACAGGCATTGCGTTAAGCATCCTCGCATTGCCGTTCGCCTGGTACGCGCAATTCAAACTTGAAGAGCGATTCGGTTTCAACACGACAAGCATAAAGACGTGGATCCTCGATCGTGTGAAAGGTTTTTTGCTCGCGGTGTTGCTCGGCTATCCGTTGCTTGCACTCGTGTTGAAATTGATCGAGCGGACTGGCGCAAGCTGGTGGCTTTGGGCGGCGGTGGTGGTAATCGCATTTCAATTGCTCGTGCTGCTCGTCGCGCCGGCGATCATCATGCCGATCTTCAACAAGTTCACGCCGCTGCCCAAAGGAACATTACGCCAGCGCCTGTTTGCGCTCGCGCAGCGCACCAACTTTCCCACCCACAGCATCGAGGTAATGGACGGCAGCAAACGCTCGCGCCACTCCAACGCTTTCTTCACTGGGTTCGGGCGTTTTCGAAAAATCGTCCTGTTCGACACGCTTATCTCGCAACTCACCGAGTCGGAACTGGAATCCGTGCTCGCACATGAAATTGGCCATTACAAAAAGCGCCACGTAATAAAGTTGCTCGGCGTTTCCATCGTTGGCGTGTTTTTGGCGTTCGCCGCGATCGCGTGGCTGGCGCGTCAGCAATGGTTTTATCGCGCGTTCGGTTTCGAGCATCAGGCAGGCTTTGCCGCCGCGAATGTCGTTCCTGCGATGCTGCTGTTTGCGCTACTGGCGGGGACAGTAAGTTTCTGGATTTCGCCGGTCGTTCACACCTGGTCGCGCCGTTTCGAGTACGAGGCGGACGCGTTTGCGCGTGCGACAATGGGCGAAGCGCAGTCAGTCGTTCGAGCACTGCGCAAGTTGAGCGAAAAAAACCTCAGCAACCTCACTCCGCATCCGCTCTACAGCAGCTTTTATTACTCGCATCCGACTCTGCTCGAACGGGAACGTGCGCTGCGAATAGCGGCTTAGTACAAGCGGAAGCATGCATCCTTCGCGCGTTGGGAACTAACTACATCGGCGCTTGACACAAATGCCGCTACAACGTGCGCTGTTCTTAGATGTCGCGAGTGATCGTTGTTGGCGCGGGAATTAATGGCATGACTGCCGCGATCGAGCTAAGAAGGCGCGGTCACAAAGTAACGCTCGTCGATCCGGGACCGCTGCCCCATCCGCTGGCGGCATCGACCGATATCAGCAAAGCAGTTCGCGCGGCTTACGGCGCGGACGAGGAATACACCGACCTAGCCGGACGCTCGATCAAACTCTGGCGCGAGTGGAATAAGGCATTCGGTGTCGAGCTGTACCACGAGATTGGCGTGATGTTTGTGCGACAGCAGCAAATGAAGCCGGGCGATTTCGAATATGAGAGTTTAAAAATATTGAAACAACGTAGACACAAGATTGAGCGCATGAACTCGGCGCGACTCTGGAAACGTTTTCCAGCGTGGAATTCGGAACTTTACCGAGATGGGGTTCTTGAGTTGGAAGCGGGCTACGTGGAAAGCAGTCGTATCGTCACCGTCCTAAGCGAACGCGCTAAGTCAGTCGGAATCGAGGTACGCGATGGCCTGAGATTTTCTCAGTTAGATGAAGGCGACGATCGCGTGAAGGGAATTGTCGTCGAAGACGGAAGGCGAATCGCGGGCGAAGTCGTCGTAATGGCTGTCGGCGCATGGACTCCGTATCTGTTGCCTTTCACACAGAAGTTTCTTCGGGCGAGTGGGCAACCAGTCTTCCATTTGAAACCCCGGCAACCTGAACTTTTCGTACCGGAACGGTTTCCAGTCTTCGGCGCCGATATTTCGACGACCGGCTATTACGGGTTTCCACTGGACCGCGAAGGCGTTGTGAAAATCGCGAACCACGGTCCGGGCCGCGAAATGTCTCCCGAATCTCCAAACCGCGTGGTCACTCCTCAAGAAGAAAAGGATCTGCGCGATTTTTTGTCATCGACTTTTCCGGCGCTAGCCGACGCGCCTATCGTTTATTCGCGTGTCTGCATGTATTGCGACACAAACGATGGACATTTTTGGATTGCGCCCGATCCAGAGCGTCCAGGGTTAATTGTCGCAACAGGCGACAGCGGACACGGCTTTAAGTTCGCACCGGTGCTGGGCGAAATCATCGCGGACGCCGTGGAAGAAAAAGCAAATCCGCTGCTGCAAAAGTTTCGATGGCGACCGGAAATCCGCGGCGGAGAACAAAGAGAGGCCGCGCGATTTACTCCGGGACGGTAGCCGCTGACCTCCAGGCGGCGCGGTCCGCGGATGTTTAAGACATCAACGCCTACCCTCTTTGCGCGGGTTCCTTCTTGGGCTGACGCTTCAGCAGAGTGATCTGCTTGATCCGTGCAGAATCGGACGGGCTCCAGGTCGCGACATCCGGATCGTCCTTGAAAGCGTTATGGACGAGACGGCGCTCGTAAGAATTCATCGGCTCGAGCTGCAGCGAACGGCCGGTGATACGCACACGCTCTGCCAATTCTCGCACGCGCTGCACGATGCGATCTTCGCGCATGGAACGGTAGTGCTCGCAATCGACGATCACTTTTTCAGCATCCTTTTCTTTGGCTTGCAATAACCGATTTAACAAAAACTGGATGGCCTCGAGCGTTTCACCATCGCGCCCGATCAGGCGCCGGCTCTCCTCGGTATAAATTTGCAGCACCAAATTGCCGCCTTCGTTCTTGGTTTCTTCGATTTGCACAACGAAACCGAGATAACCGAGCATGGTATCGAGCAGTTCCTTCGGGGTCATCATCGTTTTCGTTTTCCGGCCGGCGCAACTTTTTCGAGCTTCGGCATGGGTTGATTCCTGTTCTGATAAAATTGCAAAATACTGAAAAGATTTTGAGCTGTGTAATACAATGCCAGAGCCGCCGCAAAATTGTAGCAGATAAATAAAAAGATCAGCGGCGTGAACATCATCACGCGTCGCTGCGTGGCGTCGCCGGTCTTTGGCGTCATGGCCATGAGCCAAATCTGCGTCGCGGCCATGCAGAGCGGGATGATATTGATCGGCCAGCCGAGCAACGGCAAATGCGCTATGGTGTCTGGCTGAGAAAGATCCTTCACCCAAAGAAATTTTGCATTTCGCAATTCCACGGCCTGCCCGAGCATTTTGAAGAGACCAAAGAAGATCGGAATCTGAATGAGCATGGGCAGGCAGCCGCCGACTGGATTGATTCCGTACTGCTTGTAAAGCTTCATCACCTCCTGGTTCATCCGGGTTGGATCATCTTTGTATTTTTCCTTCAGCTCCTGCATTTTCGGCGACAGCGCAGCCATTTGGCGCATGGAACGGTTCGCTTTGTTTTGAATTGGCCAGAGCGTGAGTTTGATGATGGTGGTGAGAGCCAGGATAGCGAGGCCATAGTCATGCAGCCAGCTGTGCAACAGATTCATGAAGTTCAGGAGGAACTGACAGACCAGTTTGAACATCCCGAAGTCCATGATCTCCGCTTCATTGTGCGGAAGTTGGGCGAGACGATGATAAAGTTTCGGGCCGGCGTAGATTTCGAAACGCGCGCTGTAGGTTTGCCCAGGCGGCAACTCAAAGCCCGGCATACCGAGCGCCCCCTCAATGCCGACCAGTTTTTGGTCGGGCGCGCGCGCGATATCGAAACTCCGTCCCCAAACGGCATCGACCTTTGCCGTAAGAGGCGCGAGCAGCGTCGTGAAAAACTGGTTACTCACCGCAACCCATTCCGCGCCTGCGATGTTTTCCTGATAAAAGGGTCGCGCGGCCCGCTGGCCCATGCCGAGAAAGCCGCCACTGCTGCCAAACCAGCCGACATCGATGCCTTTCGCCTTTCCACCGATGCACCAGACCAGCCGCGTGTAAGAAGGATAATCCTTCGGGTGAATCGGAGCGGCGGACCCAAGCGCCACAAAGTAACCAGCGCTTCGGTACGGTTCAGTGCCGCGGTTCTCAAGTTCCACATCCATTTCGGCGACAAAGTTGTCTTTCTTCTCCGAAGATTGTTGGAAGAAAAACTTTTTCCGGATGGTGACCTGTTCCGGAGTCGTGCGCTCAAATTGCACCGCGGAATTCGCCTCTCCGGAGGCCGTGAACTCGGGAAACGCCGGCGTCCCGACTTGTCGGGACTCAATGATCGCGCCGATCGGGGCACTCTCTGCTGAATTCAAGACAACGGGTTCCCCTTTTTCGGCCACTTGCCTGAGCAGAATCGCTTCTTTGATGCCGCCACCGCGATTTGTAAGGCGCAGCTCGACATCTGAATTACGAAGCGTCTCTATTTTTTCAGGAAAGCTGGGAACCGGTTCGGCAGTTTTCGGCGTAGCTGCTGGAGCGGCGAGCGGCGTCGGGGAAGCGATTGATGCGGTCGGAGAAGCCTGTTCTGGCGCGACATTAACCGGGGCAGGTCTCGGCGGCGTCTGCTTTACCAAATAGATTTGCCATAGGACGAGCCCAATCACGCAAAGCGTAACGGCAATCCAAGCAGTTCGATCCATAAATCGTGCCGAAGCGGTTATTCACAAACAAACTCGCGGTTGCGCGTTGCCTTCGGAACAGGATCATCCCCTGCTCCGCCCCAAGGTTGGCACCGTGCCAGCCGCTTTAGTCCCAACCAGCTTCCGTGGACGATGCCGTGCGTCTCCACGGCTTCTAAAAAATACGCCGAACAAGTGGGCGTAAATCGACAGCCGGCACCGGGGCCACAAATCAGCGAGAGCAGCGGCGAGAGCGTATATTGGTAAGCGCGAATAAAAAAACGAACCAAACTGAGCATCAGAGCGCTAGGATAGAAGCGCGCTTTGCCAGACGCAACCACTCATCTTCCAGCGCACGATAACTCGCTTTGGCGGCATCGGGTCTGGCGATAACCACAATCCAAAAATCGTCCCGCAAGTCATGCTGGTGTTTACGCACAATTTCCCGCAGACGGCGCCGGACACGATTGCGAACAACCGCGCCGCCGAGGCGTCCGCTCGTAATAAAACCAGCGAGAGATGCTCCAGAATTTTGCACTGCGAGAGTCGCGAGGACGATGAACTTGCCCCGTTCGGGATGGCCGGTCTCTTTTACGCGATCAAAATCTGAAGTGCGTGTTAAACGCCGCGTTTTCGGGAAGGAAAACAAACGGGCTCCTCGCACTTCGGTTATCGATCTAACGATGCACAACGGTACGGGCGGTTTCTGCCGTACAGCCAAACTCTTCCCCCGAAAACGCTGGCGGGAAGACTGTTTGCAAGCAAACGATGAACCCGATTACGGAGAAGGCGACGGATTCACATTGATGTTCGTCTCTGTCTTGGTCTCCGTCTTGGACTCAGGCGCTGGCGATTCTTTTATGATCGTGGTTTCCTTCTTCTCGGCTGGTGGATTTGTCACCGTAGTTTCTTTCTGCTCACAACCCAGAAGCATTGCCGCGCCGGCGAGGATGAGAATATATTTTTTCATAATGGTAGAGAACCAGATCTAAACCGATTAAGGAGTTGGTGAAGTGGCGGGTGACTCGTAGGTTCCCCCCGCCGGACTTTCAGTCGTTGTTGCCGGAGAGGTGGGAGCTGGACTTGCCCCCGGCTCGGTAGTTTCGGTCTTTTGCTCGCACGCCGCGAGAAGGGCGGCACTGGCCAGAATGCAGATGTATTTTTTCATAATGATAGATCGAGAGCGCACATTGCTTTAACTGATTAATCGGAGCAAGGCCCTTTTTGGCCCTATCGGAATTTATTTTTCAGCAGCAAATGCTTGATAATCGCGGATTAAAGCGGGGGCTCATATTTGAGGCCATGCGCCTCCGCCACTGCCCGACAAGTGAGCCGTCCATCGCGTGTGTTGATGCCGCCGACCAGGGCGGGTTGTTTTTTGCACGCGCCCTCCAGACCTAAATCGGCGAGCAATTCCACGTAACGGTAGGTCACGTTGGTAAGGGCCTGCGTGGCGGTGCGCGCGTACGCAGCGGGCATGTTCGCCACGCAATAGTGAGTAACACCTTCTTCGACATAAACCGGATTGAGATGCGTCGTTGGTCGTGATGTTTCAGCACAACCACCTTGATCAATCGAAATATCCACCAGGACGCTGCCCGGTTTCATTTTTCTCAACATTGCGCGTGTAATTAACTTCGGAGCTTTTGCTCCGGGCAATAGCACGGCGCCAATCAACAAATCGCAATCCGGTACGAGCTCGTGCAGGTTTGCTTCGTTCGAATAGAGCGTGTTCGTGTTGTCCATTGCCAGATCGAGATAGCGCAACCGCTCGAGATCGACATCGAGTATTGTCACATCAGCGCCGAGACCGGTCGCCATGCGGGCCGCGTTTACGCCGGAGGTTCCGCCTCCAACCACGACAACTCGTCCAGGCAAAACTCCCGGCACTCCGCCAAGCAACACCCCGCTGCCGCCATTATATTTGGCGAGAAAATTCGCGCCCATCACCACCGACATGCGGCC
>JBKOXU010000085.1:0-28645 GCA_046725095.1 Verrucomicrobiota bacterium | reverse complement strand
GTCATCACGACAAAAACTTCGTGGCCTTGTTTGACGAGCAGACTGGCGAGCTCAGCGGATTTATAGGCAGCGATCGAGCCGGTAACTCCGAGCACCACTGACTTTGTTCCGGGCCGAATGCGCACGACTTTTCGTGAGGTCATTTTATCGCGTTTGCTTTTGGAGTTTCTTTCCATGTGACATCGACAACTTAGTCGCCATCAAATTACTTTTGAACCAGACGCCGGCTTAAATAACTCTCCCCACTCATGATCTGCCGGAACTTCTGCAAGTCCTCTTCGACCGAACCACTGAGAATAGTGTAACGGTAACTGCGCCATAATTCCATTTCGCGCGCGGCGGTGACGAGACGCGATTCTATTTGTTGCGCCGTTTCCGTTCCACGCTTGAGCAGACGCCGGCGCAATTCTTCGTGATCGGGGGGCATGATAAATATGTCGCTTAACGCTTCGCGAATGAACGGATCGTCGCAATTGCGAATGGCCGCTGCGCCTTGCGTATCGATGTCGATCAAAACATCCACTCCACTTTTTAAGTTGGTAAGCACCGGCTTGCGCAAGGTCCCATAATAATCCCCATGCACGCGTGCGTGTTCTAAAAAATCGCCAGCTTCAACTCGCGCGCGAAAATCCTTATCGGAAAGAAATTGATAATCTTCGCCGTCAACTTCACCCGTACGCGGCGCTCGCGTCGTGCAGGAGACAGAATAAAAAAGGTTGGGAGTTTGACGAAGAGCTTCCACCAGAGTGGTCTTGCCCGCGCCTGAAGGCGCAGAAATGACAAAGAGAATTCCGTGGCGAGTGAACTGTTTACTCAAGATTTTGGACCTGCTCCCGAATCTTCTCCAATTCCGCTTTGCAGGCCACCACGCGCTGCGAAATGGCGGCGTCGTTGGCTTTCGCGCCGAGAGTATTGAGCTCGCGAAAAATTTCCTGCGTGATGAACTCCAGCGCGCGACCGACCGGTTCGCTCCTGCGCAGATGATGCGCGAATTGGGCAAGGTGACTCTCCAGACGCGTCAATTCTTCCGAGACGTCGGCACGGTCGGCGAAAAAGGAAACTTCCTTCAATAAACGTTCGTCGTCGGTGGCAATAGGTAGCCCCGCCTTTTCAATCCGATCGAGAAGCGCCGCCCGATATCTTTTGACCACGTCGGGATGGAGCGTCCGAACCTCCTTAAGGTTTTTGCGGATCGCTTTCAGACGATGGATCAAATCCTTGGCCAGATGTTTGCCCTCCCGCTCTCGCATTTTGATTAAATCAGCAAGCGCGGCGCGCAAAGCGCGGTCGATCGCGGGCCATGCTTCTTCTGCGCTTACAGCCTGTTCCGGGAATCGCATTACCCCTGGCGCTTGAAGGATGGTGCTGATGTTGATTTCACCTGGCGCGTTCAACTCCTTTTGCAATGCGTGCATCGCTTCGTGATAAGAGCGGGCCAGCTCGGTGTCGAGTGCCAGCTCGCGTGCGCCGTTTGCGCCGGTGTGAAAGGTGATGTTGGCATTGGTCCGGCCGCGTGAAATATTTTCATTGATCGTCTGGCGAATGCGCGGCTCGAGTTCGGCCAGGTCGCGTGGGAGATTGATCACGATGTCGCTCTGCTTGCGGTTTACGGAATTGAGCTCGACGCTAAATTTTGTCCCGCGATGATCGGTCTCGGCGCGGCCATATCCGGTCATGCTTCTCATAAGTCACTCTTTCTTCCGTGCTGGCGTGGCCATCGGTTTTGTTTCGGCCACAACTTTTTGGCGAACATGAAAAAGGTTATCGCAGAGTAAGGTTGAAGGTTCAACACCCAACGTCGAGCACCAGCCTGGTCATCTGGGACGCTTTGAGATCAGGGCAGCGATTGCCCGGCGGTGCGGTGAAGGAACCGGAATAGAGTCGACCGAGTCGACGCTGATCCAGTGCTGTGAGTGATTATCGATCTTCTTCCGCCGCAGCGCGTAAACGTTCAACGCGACGCGATGGTTCGTGAACGGAAAGATCGACTGGTACACCGGACGTTGATTTGCCGATCGCCTTTGCAACGGCGGCAAGATCCACATGCCGCGCCAGCGATGGTTACTTTGCTGAAGTAAAATCGTTTTTTGCCTGACAATGAATGCGTGATGCTCTGTTAGCCGTAATATCGGAGGCCGCGCTTTTTTATTTGGAACGGTTTCCGGGTCTTTTGCACGGCAGAATTTTTTGACCGGACAAATCGCGCATTTTGGTTGGCGCGGAGAACAAATCAACGCGCCGAGATCGACAAGCGCCGAATTGTAAATGCGGGCGGAATATTTTGGAACCAGCGTGCGGGCGCGCTTCCAGAGCTCTTCCCGGCCAGCGGCTCGATCGATCGGTCCGTGAAAATCAAACAGGCGCGCCAAAACGCGAGCAGTGTTGGTTTCGACAATCGGAACTGGCTGATCAAAGGCGAAGGTCGCCACGGCATTGGCCGTGTAACGACCGACACCGGGCAATTCACTGATTGCCCCGAGATTGCGCGGAAATTTCCCTTCATGGCGATATTGTACGGTTTTCGCAACCGCATGCAGATTGCGAGCTCGCGCATAATAGCCGAGACCTTGCCACGCGTGGAGGATGTCGTTTTCCGGAGCCCGGGCCAAGGCGGCGAAATCCGGGAAACGGCGGAGCCACTCATTATAATAAGGGACGACGGCGGCAACCTGAGTCTGCTGGAGCATGAACTCGGAGACGAGGATGGCGTAGGGGTCCCGAGTTTGGCGCCAGGGGAGGAGACGACCGTGTGCGTGATACCAACTCGTTAGGGTCGCGCGGAATTGATTTTTTTGGAAAGCCACAGATGAACACGGATTACTGATTATGTCTTACCGACGAACTCGGGGGAAATGCAATCTGTGTTAATCTCTGCTTGAATGAATTCGTACACGCATCCGCTTTCGTGGGGGCAAGCGACCAAGCTTCGCGAACTGCTCGAACAGCTCGGGTTCAAATTTTCTCCAAAGGAATACACGATTTTTTTTGCGCAAAAGAACAGGCTTAGCGTCGCGGTTTATGAGAAAGGACCGAAGGTGCTCGTGCAAGGCCGGGGCGTGGAGGAATTCGTGCAATTCGAGCTAGAGCCGAAGATTCTCGGTGAAGCAAAGCTGGGCTATGAAGAAGTTCATTTGCCGGAAATGTTTGAGCCGCACTTCGGCGTAGATGAGAGCGGAAAGGGCGATTTTTTTGGCCCGCTGGCGATTGCAGGCGTTTATGTCGACCATGGAATTGCCCGCAAACTTCTCGATGGCGGAGTGCAGGATAGCAAACGAATCGGCTCGGATGCGCGGATTCGCTCTCTGGCTCAAACCATCCGCAAGACTGCGAACGGTTTGGTCGAGACGGTATTGATTGGTCCGCAAAGATACAACGAGCTTTACGAGAAGTTCGGCAATTTGAACAAGCTGCTGGGCTGGGGACATGCGCGGGTGATCGAAAATCTGCTGGAAAAAAAGCCGGATTGCCCGCGGTCGCTCTCGGACCAGTTTGCCGACGCGCGCGTGGTCGAGCAATCGTTGTTGCGGCACGGCCGCAAGATCGATATCCGCCAGCGGACGAAAGCGGAATCAGACGTTGCGGTCGCGGCTGCGTCGATTCTGGCGCGTGAAGCTTTCATCAATTGGCTAGAGCGCTGTGGAAAAGAGCTTGGGTTCCGTCTCGAGCGTGGAGCATCTGCAAACGTAAAAGAGACCGCGAAAAAACTCGTGGAAACAAAGGGGCCGGGTGCATTGCGTGAGGTAGCGAAAGTGCATTTCCGAACCGCGCATGAGGTCGCGCCGAATCATTACGCGGCCCCGCCGCCACGCGAGAATTGGCGAAAGTAGCGGCGGACAGCGCCGCGTACCATCGGGGGCGGTAAAACTGCATTGCGTTTCGCCTTCTTGTCCAAGAGGTTAGCCCGTCTATTTTTTTCGCTTTTGTGCTTAACCTGACCACCGCTACGGCTAGCTGAAGCGATTACTAGATTGATATGGCAAAGCTAACCAAACGCGACATCGTTGTCGCCATCAGCAACCAAACTGGCATGGTCCAGCATGAAGTCTTTGATGTGGTCCAGCGCACGCTCGATAAAATCACCGACAGTTTGGCCAATAATATCCCTGTTGAACTGCGTAATTTTGGCGTTTTTCAGCCGCGGTTGACCAAGCCGCGCGTCGGGCGAAATCCGAATCAACCCGGTAGCAGTTTCGTGATTCCGCCGCGAGTAACGGTGAAATTTAAAGCTGGCAAGATCATGCGTCAGCGTGTCGAAAAACTTTCCCGCCAACTCAAGGAAACCGCCGAAGGACGTGAGAAAGCTGCCCTGTCCAGCCCCGATACAGATATCCCATAGGTTCCGGGCTGATGGGCTGAATGGGTCGCGGCACCTCACCGCTCAGCGTTTGCGCATGAGCCAATAGATCTCCCCCGGCCAGGAGGGAAATCTGTTGCCCCACCACAAATTGAATCGAAGCCACGCAGCAGAGTTCTCCAGCGGGCTTCCACTGCTGCGCATGAAGAAGGCGCCGCTGATAAACTCAACCGTGCAACCGGCCGCTTCACCCATTTGAATGACCCGCTGTGGAGAAAATACGCTCACATGACCCATTGGCTGGGCCGTTTTGCGCTCTCGCTTTTCGTGAGAGGCGACGAGAAAGTGAGGCAGGACTGGGGAGCCGCCGATCAACACTCCACCTGCCCGTATTCGGCGCACAATCTTCTGCAATGCCGCATCCGGCTCAAATAAATGCTCAAGCACGTGCAGCAGCACGGCAGCGTCATAATCGAGGGGGAGATCAAAATCAGGGCTCTCAAGATTCGCCTCCAGAACATCCTCTTTCTTAATCCCGACTTTGCGAAATTTCTCAGGATGGATCACTGCATCCACCACCGTCCATTTGCCGACATTTGGCTGAACGGGCGCCGAACGAACGAACTGCAGAAATTGTGCCTTGTGTACGCCGATCTCGACCAAATCGATCGGTGCCGAGCGACCGGCTGATTCAATGCACAATAAATGATAGGCAAACCAGTAGCGTAACAAGCGAATGGGGTAACGGACGCTCTTCGCATCGGGCGTCATGTTGAATCGTTTTGAGCGGACGGCGGTGTTCTCCGCAAGAAACCCGAAGTCCCAATCTAGAGGTCGATAGGCTGATGCGTTCTTCGGCACGACGTTTTTGCTAAAGGCGGGACCGAGAGGAGTGGCGTGACCAATGATGCACGCTATGAATGGCGGGTCGGCTCCGGCTCAAGCAGATTGCTGATGGCTTCCTCGAGTCGCTCAAAATTGATCGGTTTGGTGAGATGCTCTGAGAAACCCGCATCCTTGGCCTCATTTACGTCTTGTTCCGTTCCAAAGCCGCTGAGCGCAATTCCGGGAAGAGTTTTGCTGCTTTGCACTTCTCGCATCAACTCATAGCCACTGCGGTCCGGCAGTCCGATGTCGCTAATGAGAAGATCGAACTCCTGTGTGCGCACTTTTTCCACGGCCTGCTGAGCGGTATGGGCCACCGTAATTTGATAACCGCGGCGCTCCAGCATCCTCTTCATTCCGATGCAAGTATCATGGTGATCGTCCACCACCAGGACACGCCGATATCTGGGCAGATCCGCTCCTTTTTCCAACGCGGCGCGTTGATCTTTCCTGGCGCCATCGCCGTCGCCTCTGATCGGACCCGGCACCGTGGTCAATTCTAGCGAAAAGGTAGACCCTTGATCCTTTCCGGGGCTCTCCACCCATATCTTGCCGCCATGCGCATCGATTAGCGCCTTTGAAATCGTCAGGCCGAGGCCGAGACCGCCAAACCGACGGGTGATCGAAGTCTGTCCCTGCTCGAAAGCGTTAAAGATCTTGTCGATCCTTTCCGGCTCGATGCCCATCCCAGTATCGCCAATCCGAATGTCAATCTTCTCCGGCGCAGGATTGACGGTTTCGATCGTGATGCGGCCTTTTTCCGGAGTGAATTTCACGCTGTTCTTGATCAAGTTCCAAAAGACTTGTTGTAACCGTGCGGGATCGCCTTCTACGTGCGTCTCGGCGGCGCAAAGACGAAATTCCACTTCGAGATCTTTGCCAGCGATGCCCTCGCGGCAAATTTCGTAAGCGCGATGGAGGACTTGGTGCACGCAAATCGTCTCAAAGCTCAACTGCAATTTGCCTTTCGAGATCCGAGTGATGTCGAGCAAATCGTCAATCAAGTGCGCTTCCAGCTCAACGTTGCGCCGAATGACTTCGAGCGCCTCATGAACCGTCGGCGAATCTGGGATAGTCGCTTCCAATTCACCGACCATAGCGATCACTGGCGAGAGGGGATTGCGTAATTCGTGCGAAAGCAGCGCCAGGAATTGGTCCTTTGCCGCATTTGCGGCAATAAGTTCCTGGCGCAGCTTGACGTCGCGCGTCTTGTCTTCGACGAGATAAAGCACACCCTGGGTGGTTTCGTCCGAGCCCTGCAACCGCAGCAGATTAATATCCAAAAAATGTGTCATACCCGTTTTGTCTTTCAACGGTTGCTCGGTAAGCTGAAATGGGGTTCCAAAGGAAAGCACTCTCTCAATCGCCTCGCTTGGAGCAATCTTCACGTCATCGAAAGTGGCTTCCGTAATATCGTGACTAGGCGACAAATCCCCGAAACGCTTCGCCATGTGCGCAAAAGCGTCGTTTGCCTGAAGAAAACGGCGAGACTTCGGATCGATAAAGGCAATGCCGCTTGGCATGTTCGCAAGGATCTTTTCATTAAAGACGACTTCACGTTCGATACGTCGCGTGGATTCCATCTGCCGCTGATAAAACCTAGTGCCAAGCCAGGCGAAAACCGCTGTGAGAGCAACCAACCAGGCGGCCAGGACGGTCATCCGTCCGAGAAGATCATGAACCGGTTTGTAGGCCAGACTTTTCGGTTGCTCGACTACCGCGACCCAACCGGTCGATTCGATGGGACTGAAAGAATAAAGATTGCCATGCCGCTCGAAATGTCCGCTCTTGCTCTGGCGGATCTCATTGAGCAAGGTCCCGCCCTCTGGTGAGGTCGCGTTCGGATTCGGCTTGAAGTCATTGGCGAAAAGTGCATTACCGTTTTGATCGAGTACCCCGAAAAGGAGCTTATCGGCAAACTTGATCGTGGATAAGCGTCGGCCCATTCTTTCCACCAGAACGGAGACGCCAACATAACCGAGAATCGTCCGGTCTGGCGCCCGTACCGCGCCGACGATATCAGTGGCTAGTCGCTTGTCCGATAACCTGGGATGAACTGCCGAAACGAAGGTTTCGTTTGATGCCGCAGCTTGCTCACGCCAGTAATCGGAATCAAAATCCTTGCCGATTATCTCTGGATCCGTTGGGATCGACGCACGCAGGCGCCCGTCTGCCGCAGTCATGAACATTCCGTCGATTTGCGGATGCGAATAAAATGCTGAGCCGATCCATTGTTGCGCGAACGGCTCGGGATTCGGCGCGCTCAAAACGTTCGCGACTTCTGGCAGCGTCTGATAGTATCCAATGATGCTACTGCTCCGGCTAAGATCATGGCCAACGAGATGACCCACTAATTGGATCAAGGTTTGCCGGTCGCGCAGGATTCGGGTTTCCAGAGTATCGCGCAGGATCGTGTAGGAAACGATTAGCGTTAAGACCGATGGAATCCATCCCGCAAGGAGGATTGGAAGGATGATCTTCAAACGTTCGAACCGGTCCCGTCTTCGTTTCCGAAATGTGTCTCGCAATTGCATAGCCCTTAGTTGCGAAAATTGGCTTATCACCGTTAACCTGCTCGCCGCCTGAGGCAAGGCGAATGTCGGCGGCCTCCACTGCCCTGGGCTTGATTGGCTTGGCCAAATCGCGAGGTTTAATTCGCGCGCTTGCACGGCGCGGAACCTAATGTGATTGAGGTTTTCGACGCTAAATGCACGATTTTTAATTGACGCACCGGCTGGAAACGGCATCATGACGCCCTTGCTGCTTTAACCACCGGCAGCTGCGGAAACTCCCATGCAAGGAAGCCTCGGACACATTATCTGGACGGTCTGCTATCTAAGTGTGCTCGCTGGCCTTTCGGCCTACGGCATTCACCGTTATTTTATCATCTATTTATACCTGAAGAACAGGAAGCGGCCACCCGTTCCGGCCGGCAAATTTGAACAATTGCCGAAGGTGACCGTTCAGTTGCCGATCTTTAATGAGGTTTACGTGGCCGAACGTTTGCTGCGCTCTGTCAGTGAATTGGACTATCCGCAGCAGCTTCTCCAGATCCAGGTACTGGATGATTCGACCGATGATACGCGTGAGGTGGTCTCATCGTGTGCAGACCAACTGCGCCAGCGTGGCTTTAATGTGCAATGTATTCATCGGGTTGCGCGCACGGGTTTTAAGGCCGGAGCGCTCGCAGCCGGCCTGGAAGCCGCGGAAGGCGAGTTCCTCTGTATTCTTGATGCCGATTTTGTCCCCCAGCCAGATCTTTTGAAGCGCACTATTCATTTCTTTACCGATCCGAAAATAGGAATGATCCAGACCAGGTGGGGCCACCTAAATCGCGGTTATTCGCTCCTCACCCGCATGCAGGCGATTTTTCTGGATGGCCATCTCTTGCTGGAGCAAACTGCGCGCAGCCGAAGCGGCCGTTTTTTTAATTTCAATGGAACCGCCGGTCTGTGGCGACGTTCATGCATCGAGCAAAGCGGAGGCTGGCAGTACGATACGCTATGCGAAGACCTCGATCTTAGTTATCGCGCCCAGCTCGCAGGCTGGAGATTCATTTATCTTTCCGACGTGGTAACTCCTGCGGAGCTGCCGGTGGATATGAACGGCTTCAAATCTCAGCAGCATCGCTGGACAAAGGGTTCGATCCAGACATGCAAGAAATTGCTGCCTACGATATGGCGCAGCCAGCTTCCGTTTCCGATCAAACTGGAGGCCACTGGTCATTTGATGTCCAATTTCGCCTACCTGCTGCTTGCCTTTTTATGCGTCCTCTTGCATCCCTCCGCGAGCGGGCTCCAAGGCGGATGGCTGCGGACGCTGGTCATCGATGTGCCCATCTTCTTCGCCGCGTCGGTCTCAGTCGCGGTTTTTTATGTTTGCGCTCAGCGCGAGCTGTATCCGCACACTTGGAGAAAACAGCTCTTGTTTCTGCCGTGCTTACTGGCGCTCGGCATCGGCCTTTCCATCAACAACGCGCGCGCTGTGCTGGAAGCGCTCTTCAATCACCAATCCGATTTTACACGTACTCCCAAGTACGGAATCGAACGCAAATCGCAGCCTTGGCGAACTTGCAAATATCGGCTGGCGAAACCGATGTTGCCATTGGCGGAGCTGGCTTTCGCGATTTATTTCACCTACTTTGTTTGCTTCGCGATTTGGCATGGCCAGTTCCTCTCGGTGCCCTTCTTGCTCATGTTCCAAGGCGGTTTCCTTTATGTCTGTCTTTCTTCATTTGCCAGCCGCTGGCCAAAAATCAATCTTGGCAGCTCGCGCGCGAGCGCCGCAATTCCCGCGTGACAAACTTCAATTATCGTGTAAAAAGGTGCGCCATGTTTCGACCCCTCGCTCTGATTCTCAGTTTAGTTTCACTTGCTCCCGCACTTTTCGCCACACAACTCGAGCCTTCGCATCACCTGATAATAAGCGTCCGCGATCAGAAGCTGATGCTGCTGCAGAACGGCGCAAAAGTGGCAACCTACCCCGTTTCCACATCCAAGTTCGGACTGGGCGATTTTTGGGGACGAATGACAACTCCTCTGGGTTACCTTGCGGTCGCGAAAAAAATCGGTGACCACGCACCGGTCGGCGCTGTTTTTCACAACCGGCAATTCACTGGAGAAGTTCTTGCACCAAATGCTCCGGGTCGCGATCCGGTGATTACGCGCATCCTTTGGCTGCGGGGACTAGAAGGTCAAAACGCCCACGCTTTTCGTCGCTGCATTTACATTCATGGCACGCCGGAAGAAAAGACGATCGGCCGCCCAGCCAGCTACGGCTGCATCAGGATGAAATCGAGCGACGTCGCTGCGCTGTACAATCAAGTTCCACTCGGGGCGATTGTACAAATCGTTCCCGACCATTTGCCCAAAGTGCCCAAGGCGCCGCCTGCACCAGCGGCTACTCTCATGGCGCGGGGTGAAGAGACCAAAAGCCAGGATCAGCTTGGCTCCGGGCGCCAGACGGACAAAGCGACGCCTTTGCTGAACAAGCGGGCGGCAATCGCCCAAAACAACCCGCGCGCTTAAATGGCCAACACAAGATCGGCCGCCAAGCGCGCCCGCCAGACAACAAAGCGATCCCTTCGTAATCACAGCGTTGTGACACGTCTCCGGACGATTCACAAGCAGGTGCGTTCCTCGGCGACGCCCAGTGCTGATCAAATCCGCGCGGTCATATCGGCGATCGACAAAGCTGCCAAGCAGGGCATCATTCATCGAAACGCCGCCACTCGCCGCAAAGCGCGGCTCAACAAAGCGCTCGTAGCTGCCAGGTAATTCGCTGAGCCGCTTCCGGATGGGAAGCACCGCGTCGGTGTGTTTGTAACGCACGCGTTGCGCGTTTCACAGAGATGCGGCTTCAGTAAATGCCCTTTGCATATCTCCCGGGACAGATAGATTCTTCGGAATGATTCCCGCTCTTCTCCTCATTTTTTCCGTCGTCGCCTATCGCGTCACGACGGGACTCTTGATTCATTCCGGCGCAAGCTGGCTTTCCAACTTCGCACCGCTCGCGGCGATTGCGCTTTGCAGCGCGGCGTACTTTCCGAACAAGTACAAATTCTCGGTGCCGCTCGTCACGCTTTTTATTTCCGATGCCGTTATAAATTTTCGCTACGGCGCACCGTTGTTCGACACGCAGATTCTCCTGCGTTATTTCGCGCTCACGGCCGTTGGGGGCCTCGGAGTTCTCTTGCAGCATCGCGCTGCGCTCAAGACGCTTTTGCCTGCTTCGATTGTTGGATCAACGATTTTTTATACGATGACGAACGCGTTCTCCTGGTTGAGCGACCCAGGTTACGCAAAAAATCTGGGAGGCCTCATTCAAGCGCTCACGGTTGGTCTGCCTCAGTACAGCGCGACGCCGAGCTGGATGTTTTTCCGCAATTCACTGATCAGCGATCTTCTATTCACTCTGCTCTTTGTTATTTCGATGAGCTTCGGCCGAAGCGCTGAAAGGTCGCGTAGCCGGACGGCGCGGTTCCATCCCGCAGCTGCGGGATGACCGCCATGCAGCCGGGGGAGCAGCGCGACGAAGTCGAGATGCTCTCGCTTATGTTGTTGATCAGGCGCTTCGAGGAACGCGCCAGTCAGCAGTATCAAGCGCAGAAAATAGGCGGATTTTGTCATCTTTACATTGGCCAGGAAGCCGTCGTGACAGGTGCCATCGCGGGTGTGCGCGAAGACGACTATGTCATTACCGCTTATCGCGACCATGCTCACGCGCTGGCTCGCGGCACAAGCGCGGACGCATGTATGGCAGAACTTTTTGGAAAGGAGGCTGGCTGCTCGCGGGGCTTGGGGGGCTCCATGCATTTCTTCAATCGGAAAAACCACATGTACGGCGGTCACGCCATTGTTGCCGCTCACGTTCCGCTTGCGGTGGGAATGGCGTTTGCCACCAAGTACTTGGGCGAAGATCGGGTCACGCTCTGCTTCTTCGGTGACGGCGCGATCAATCAAGGAGCTTTCCACGAAGCTCTGAATTTGGCCGCCCTTTATAAATTGCCGGTCATATTCATTTGCGAAAACAACCTCTTCGCCATGGGCACCTCGGTGAAGAGATCGACATCGCTTAAGCAAATTGTCGATCGAGCCGAGGGCTACGACATCCCGGGCGAAATTGTCGATGGGATGAATTTTCGCGAAGTGCGGGACAAGATCGCCGAGATTGTCGATTCCATTCGAAAGGAGCCGCATCCGGCGTTCCTCGAAGTCCGCACCTATCGCTACCGCGGCCACTCGATGTCCGATCCGGCAAGCTATCGGACTAAGCAAGAACTGGAGAAATATCGCCTGGACGATCCAATCACGCGTTTGCGTGCGCAGCTCACTCGTGAGGGGAAATTAACCAACGAACAATTCGATCTGCTCGACAAACAGGCGAAGCAAACGGTACTGGCTGCCGTAAAGTTTGCCGAGACAAGCCCGGAGCCGCCCCTCGATAAGCTTTACGATTATACTTACGCCGACGGAGCAAAGCCGTGAGGGAGATTACTTATCGTCAGGCACTCAACGAAGCTCTCGCGGAAGAACTGGAGCGCGATCCGAATGTTTTTCTAATGGGCGAAGAGGTTGCCGAATACCAGGGCGCTTACAAGGTAAGCCACGGTTTGCTTCAGCGTTTTGGGCCACGACGGATCATCGATACTCCAATCAGTGAAAACGGATTTGCCGGCCTCGGCGTCGGGGCGGCGATGGTCGGCCTGCGGCCAATCATCGAATTTATGACGTTCAGTTTTTCGCTCGTCGCCTTTGATCAGGTTGTGAACAACGCTCCAAATATGTTTACGATGTCAGGTGGTCAATTCAATATCCCGATCACGTTCCGGGGCCCAAATGGACCCGCGCATCAACTCGGTGCGACCCATTCGCACGCCACGGAAAATTTTTACGCCAGCGTGCCGGGCTTAAAAGTCTGCACACCCGCCACGCCGCGGGACGCAAAAGGGTTGCTCAAAACAGCCGTGCGCGACAACAATCCAGTCCTAGTTTTGGAAGCAGAACTGCTCTATAGCTCAAAGGGAATGGTCGAGCCGCCGGATGAAGAACTGCTAATTCCGTTGGGGAAAGCGGAAGTGAAGCGCGAGGGCAACGATGTTTCAATTATTTGTTATGCGCAGACCGTTCCGCTCGCGCTCAAGGTCGCTGCCCAACTGGAAGAGGAAGACATCTCCGCGGAGATTGTCGACCTTCGCTCCATCAAGCCGCTGGATGAAAAGGCGATTTTCGACTCCGTCTCAAAAACCCATCGCGTGGTGATCGCCGAACAAGATCATCCTTTTTGCGGCGTAGGCGCGGAAGTTTGCTACCGGATTCAAAAAAACATTTTCGATCAGCTCGATGCCCCGATTCTCCGCGTTTCACAGGAGGATGTACCGATGCCGTACAACGAGCGCCTGGAGAAGGCCGTATTGCCAAACGCGGACAAACTCATCGCGGCCGTAAAGAAAGTTTGCTACGCGTAACGGTTGAAGCGATGAAGCGTTGGAGGGAAGTATTTAATCACCGCTTTTAACCCTTCAACGCTTTAGCTGTTCAACGATCCCGCCATGCCTGAAATCCAAATGCCCAAACTGAGCGACACGATGACGGAGGGCACTCTCGTCGCGTGGAAGAAAAAAAAGGGCGACGACGTTTCGGCTGGCGAAGTGCTCGCCGAGATCGAGACTGACAAGGCGACGATGGAGTGGGAATCGCCGGAAGATGGAACGCTCACTGAAATTTACGTCGAAGAAGGCGGCAAGGTAAACGTCGGCGACAAGATTGCGTTCATCGGTGGCGAGGGCGAGGAAGCGCCGAAGGAAAAAGAAAAAGAGAAGGAGCAAAAAGAGGAAGAGCCGAAAGCTGAAGAGGAAAAGAAAGAAGAGAAAGCGGAGCCCAAAAAGCAAGAAGAAAAAAAGGAGCCGGAAAAAAGAGCGGAGAAACTCAAAAAAGACGAGAAAGAGCCGAAGGCCGAAAAGGAAAAAGAAAAAAAAGCGGCACCAAGGGAAAAACCTGTAGAGGCAGGCGTGTCGCCTGCACCAACGCAGCCAACAGCTCAGCCTGAAGAAGCGCGGGTGAAAGCGTCGCCGGTGGCGCGTCGAATCGCGGCCGAGCTCGGTGTCGACCTTGCCAGTGTAAATGGAACCGGTCCGGAAGGGCGTGTGACGGAGACGGACGTGCGCGCAGCGGCGAAATCAAAGCCGGTCGCTCCAAAACCTTCCGCCCCGTCTGCTGCTAAGGCCGGGGAAAGCGCGCGTATTCAACTTTCCGGAATGCGCAAAATCATTGCGCAACGGTTGGTGGAAAGCCTCGGTCCCGTTCCGCATTTTTATCTCAACATCGACATCGACGCGGGGCCACTCATGGAAGCACGCGAGGAGCTAAAGTCTGCCGGGGAAGGTGCGGACGCTGCGAAAATCACGGTAAACGACCTCGTTTTAAAAGCCGCGGTGCATGCAGCGGTGAAAGTTCCGCGTGTTAATGCCTCCTTCGATGGCGACGCGATTGTGCAGTACGCCGACGTCGATCTTGGCATCGCGGTCGCGATTGAAGACGGGCTGCTGACGCCAGTTATTCGGGCTGCTCAAAAGAAATCGCTGCGTGAGATTAGCGAACTGGCCAAGGATTTGGCGCATCGCGCCCGCAACAAGCGGATGAAGCCGGAAGAATTTCAAGGCGGCACGTTCACCGTTTCGAATCTTGGCGGCATGGGCATCGACAGTTTTTCCGCCGTTATTAACCCGCCACAAGGATTCATTCTGGCCGTGGGCAGGATTACAAAAGTCCCTGTCGTGGACGATTGCGACCAAATCGTCGTGGGCCATCGCATGTTGCTTACCATGAGCTGCGACCACCGTGTAATCGACGGCGCTCTCGGTGCGGAATATTTGAAAGAACTACGGCATTTACTGGAAAATCCGGCGCTGCTTTTGGTCTGAGGCGACGCGTTGCTACCCGGATGGCGGCGGCGCTGTTTCCCATGTCATGAAATCGTCCAGCGCTTGGCGGGTTTTGTCCGCGACAAATTCGACAACGGTCGCGTCATCGACGAAGCCGAGAAACGGAGTCTTGTCCGGAATCAAATCGAATGGGTCGACCAAATAGTTGAGACCGGCTACGATCCATATAAGAGCATCATTCGAAACCTGCTTGTACTCACCGCGCTCGTATGCGCGGACCAGCCGCAGCATCGTCTGAAGATACGCCCAGTTTTCCTTGAACGGCTGTTTGGGGAGCGACGCCGCCTTTCTCGCGGCTTGTTCAAAAAGCGAGCGCAGACCGCCGGAACCGGCGACACACAATTTTGCTTCGCTGATTGCCCGGGCAAACGCCTCGCTGCGCAGGGCCGGTTTCTGATAGGAAGCATGCCTTTCGGCGCGCGATTTCAATTTTCTCATCGGAATGAGATGAAAGCATTTCGCTTCGCGGATGAGAAGCCGATTCTTGATTAAGGTTTTGTTGCCAGAATTAGCGGTGAAGGCCCCGGCGCCTGAAGCTTTCGCACTTTCTTGAAGTCCGCTTCTTGCAACCAGCTCTTGATTTCGTTGAAGCTGAAGGCGTCGCCGCGCTCGCTGTGCACGAGCATGTTTACCGCGAAGATCAACGAGGGGACCGGACCTGTGCGTCGATCATTCACCAGCCACTCGCCGATTGCAATCGTGCCCCCGGATTTAAGCGCCCGAAAAACCTTCGCGAGCAATTTTCGACTGCGCTCCTCGCCTTCGGTGTGAAGAATATGGCCCAACGTGGCAATATCGTAATCGTTGCCAAGATCGGCTTTGAGAACGTCGCCTTCGATGTAGGAGAAACGATCGGAGACGCCGAACTTCTGTGTGATACGTCGAGTAGTCGGAATCACTTCCGCCCAATCCTGTGCCGTGACGCGGACGAGTGGCGATTGCTGCGCGAGCGCGATTCCCCAAATACCGGAGCCCGCGGCGATGTCGAGAACGCGCACGGGCCGGCGCGTTTTCCCAAGTTTGAGAGCCCGGCCGAGGGCCGCAGCCGCGGGATAACTCATCGGAATGATATTTTCGACGAGAACGGAAAAGAACTTCGGTCCGGCCGCCTCCTGATTCACGGCTACGGGCGGCACACCCGTTTTCACCGCTTCGCTTAGGTGCAGCCAATCCGGCACAAGATGAGTCCCGGCCATCGCGAAAAACCCGGCGAGCGTGCCTGGCTTGTTGCTTACCAGAAACGCTTCGCTTTCCGGAGTAAGCAAGTATTGGCCTCGTCGATTTTTCTTTAGAAGGTCAAGACCGACCAAGGCGTTCATGATCGCGCGGAGACCCCGCTCGGACGCCCCTGTCGCGTGGCCGACTTGCTCAAGGGTTTTAGGGCCGCCTTCGAACGTGTCGAAAACTTTGCAGTTCACAGCCGCGCCGATGATGAGCGGCGGCGCGTAAGCGAAGCCAAATTGCATCAGCCGCTCGGGACTGACTGGTGTTTTCTTTTGAGTTTTGTTGCGCATGATCGCTCTCTTTTCTGGCGGCGGTCTGTGACCATCGCATTCTTTCTTCAAGTTTCTAAAGCTGCACTGTCTCAGATTAATTCGAGCGGCGGTTATAGACCGCCGCGACAGGTAGAGCCGTAAATTCCACCCTCGCCAAGGGTTGATAACAAGCTAATAATCGCAGGGTGAGCAAGGAGACAATCGAGCAGCCGATATCTGCGTCTCACTTCGGCACCCCCTCCGGTAGCTCGCGAAGACTTTCGCGAGAAGATTCCGAAGCTTTTCGGCGCCGCAGATTGCGAGAGGAAATGGAGGCCGCGGAGAGCGCGACGCTGGCGCCATTTGCACAAAAATCAGGCGACTCGCGCGGTCGAATATACCCGGAGCCCAGCCACGAGTACCGCATGGACTTTCAACGCGATAGGGCGCGGATTATTCATTCGCGCGCTTTTCGCCGGCTCGAGTACAAAACGCAGGTTTTTCTGAACGGGACTGGCGATCACCTCCGCACGCGCTTAACCCATTCGATCGAAGTGGCCTCGATCAGCCGTACCATCGCGCGCGCCTTGGGACTGAACGAAGATCTGGCGGAAGCAATCGCGCTCGCCCACGATCTGGGTCATTCGCCTTTTGGCCACTCAGGAGAAGAGTTGCTCGCCGAATGTATGCGTGACCACGGTGGGTTCGATCACAATCGCCAGAGTCTGCGGGTGGTGGAGCTGCTCGAAAATCCTTATCCAAACTTTCCCGGCTTAAACCTGACGTTTGAAGTGCGGGAAGGTTTGCGAAAGCACGAAGCCTCTTGCGGTCCAGTCGTGCCGGAGGAAGAAAAGTATTTCTGCCCGTCATTGGAGGCGCAGATCGCGGATCTCGCGGACGAGGTCACTTACTACAGTCATGACCTCGATGATGCGGTTGATTTTGAAGTCCTAAGCGCGGGGCAATTGGAAGAAAACGAGATCTGGCGGCGAACCCATCGGGCGGTGATTTCTCGTTATCCTGATGCACGCGAACCCGATCTGCACACGTTGATCATTCGCGACATTATCGATATGCAGGTGCGGGATGTAATAACGACTAGCGCCCAATCGATTGCTGACGCGGGTGTGCAGGGCGCGGACGATGTACGCAGGGAACCGGCGCCGCTTATCCGGTATAGTGACGATTTGTTTCAGGCGAACGGTGAGCTACGAAAATTTCTGTACCAGAATGTTTATTACCATCCGCGCGTCGCCGACGTGAATCGGCGCGCTTGCGAGATGTTGAGAAAAGTTTTCGAAGCATATCTTGCCGATCCTGAGCGGCTCGGCGAGGCGGCGGCAAAACGAATCGAGGCAGAAGGGCTGCATCGCACAGTGTGCGATTACATTGCGGGAATGACGGATCGATATCTAATGGAG
Organism: Verrucomicrobiota bacterium; assembly: GCA_046725095.1. GTDB lineage: Bacteria > Verrucomicrobiota > Verrucomicrobiia > Chthoniobacterales > UBA10450 > Udaeobacter. The sequence continues at coordinate 11,128 of JBKOXU010000085.1, read as the reverse complement.
GAATACGCGCGCGTTGCAGGCCTGTAGCCGCCTCGCTGTGCGAGGCGCGACACTGGCGCGTCTAACGATCCGCGTTCTGCGTCCCACAGAGGCGCGGCCACAGCTAAGCGGCCGCGCTGCCGTTTTCTTCCCGCAGATATTGAATGAGAAGGCGCAGCCGTCGATTTGTCGAAAGTTCTTCCAGGATGCGCTGGCGGTGCAGCGGATCGCTCACAAAGGTTGAAGCAACCAGATCAGCAAGCATTTCCGGGTCGCTCAAATCGGAGAGATACCGATCCACTTTTGGTGGAAGCTGCCGCTGCCCATCCCCTTTGAGGCTGGAATAGAGCTCCAGCACTTTGGCGGCGAGTGCTTCGGTTTCCACCGAGGAAACGGACTCGCTCTCAAGCGAATCAATTGTTGCAATCGGAAATGGCGTTTCCTGCTCAAAATCTTTGAATCGCACGCGCTCCAATCCTTGCAGGATCAGGTTCGACGTGCCGTCGCTGCGTTCAACACAGGCCCGAATGAGACCGACCCCGGCCGTGTGAAAAAAATCGGCGGTCGATTGCCAGTCTGCGCAGCCCGGTTTGATCAATGCGACGCAAAACATCCGGTGATGAGCGAGGGCGTGTTTCAGCATCTGCCGGTAGCGGAGCTCGAAGATGTAAAGCGGAAGCAGCGCGTGTGGAAAAAGCAAGGCGCCGGGCAAAGGCATGACTGGCAATTGCTCAGGCATACTTACAGATGCGGTCATATCGTGGCCCTTTCCGTTTTTAGTACATATCGCGCTAACAAAAGAGCAACCCGTCAGGACAGTCAAAATACTCTCGTGCGAGAACCAATTCCGAATGTGCGAAGTTCTTCGAGCGACATTTGGCCTTCGATGTCGGTCGCGGCGGCGACCGAGCCGTAGACAAGAGCCGAGCCGCGGTAAGCGAGCAAAACGCGCGAAATTGCGCCAAGTTTGCCGATTCCCATCGCGCTTACGGCAAGATCGAGATCTTTCTTTGTGATGAAATCGAGCAATCGCGCGAGTTGCGCTGGTGTGTCGGTGCGCGTTGCAACCTTGAAAATATCTGCGCCAAGCGATTTTGCCCTGCGCGCTTTGACCTGTAAGCCGCGCAAATTTGGTGTTGTTTTGAGATCATGAAACGAAATGATGCGCCGTACATTTTTCTTTCGCGTTAATTTGCATAGCGAGTGGAGGGCAGCCGTGGAGCGTAGTTCGATATCGATATACCGGGCATGGGGTAAGAATCGAGAAAGCAGATCGCGGCGCTGACGGAGGTTCAGTTTGTTTGCACCGCCTTCCTGCGGATGCCGTGCAGTCACAATGAGTGGTGCGCGAAGTCTTGACATTTTTTCTTCCAGCTCCTCAACGATGTCTGTCGCGCGATAGGTCGCCGCGGCGACCGAAGGCCGGCGCACGAGATGGTCGAGCCGCAGCTCAAACAAATCCGGCCGCTCGCGCACTCGGATGGCCAAATCCAAATCCGTCTGCGACATGATCACGCCCACCACGCGAGGGCGTGGACCGTCCTTGGTCGGGCTGCGCGTGGTCATTTTTCGCGGCGCGAAAGCATTCTCTCAACGTACTTGGCCAGAATGTCGAACTCGAGATTCAATACATCGCCGGCTTTAGCGCGATCAAGATTGGTGTGGCGTTTTGTGTGTGGGATAATCCAGACGATAAAACTTTTCGGAAGGACGTCAGCGACCGTGAGGCTGATGCCGTTCACAGCGATTGAACCTTTGCTGACAATGTAATGTGCGAACTCAGGAGGTAGCTGAACTTCCAAACGATGGTCGCCTGCGTGCTCTTCAAAAGCCAGAATCGGCGAAGTGCAGTCGATGTGACCCTGTATAAAATGTCCCCCAAAGCGCCCGTTTACGGAGAGGGCGCGCTCGAGATTTACCGAGGTGTCGGGCCGCAGTACTTTTAGATTGGTACGACTAATTGTTTCCTCAAGGAGGTCGAAAGCGAGCTCGTCGCCGTGGCGCGAGCTTAATGTCAGGCAACAGCCACTCACGGCCACGCTGTCGCCGGTGCGTATTTTTTTTGCGATACGCGGCGCGGCAATTTGCAATTGGGTGCCGCGATCGCTCGTGCGGATGGCGATTACGCTGCCCACTTCTTCGATCAGGCCGGTGAACATGGCTCAAGGAAAAGCAAAAACACATCAGGACACAGAGGACTTTGCCGGGCAACTCAAATGTTCTACCCGCCTCGCGGTGCGCGTTTAACGTCTTCGCGCACGCTTCCCGTAGGGAAACGGCCACAGGTTTGCGCATTGCCGGAATCGCCGATCCCGGGTAGTAACATCGAGTTGTGGCTGTGATATCTGAAATAAGTGCATTTGCGCCGCAAGTTCCGACCCTGTTCGGCATTCCGGTCGATTTCGCTTTGTTCGGTCTGACGTTGGCCGGCATCGCCGTGTTTCATCGTCACACCATGCGTGTCGCGCTTACGGGGCTCGTTGCGATCACGATCTACAAAATCGCATTCACCGGCTTCAAGACAGGTCCCGGCATGATGGGTTTTGTATCCCACGTTGGCCACGAGTGGGTGATCCTCGCCAACCTGCTTTGTCTGCTGATGGGCTTCGCGTTGTTGTCGCGCCATTTCGAGAAGAGTCAGGTCCCCGTGGCGTTGCCCAAGTACCTGCCCGATGACTGGAAGGGCGGTTTCATCTTATTGGTGATGGTGTGGGTTCTTTCCAGTTTTCTCGATAACATCGCGGCGGCGTTGATCGGCGGCGCGATGGCGAATCAACTCTTCCGCGCCAAAGTGCATATCGGATATCTCGCCGCAATCGTTGCCGCATCCAATGCCGGTGGCGCTTGGAGTGTGATAGGCGATACGACGACCACGATGATGTGGATCGCGGGTGTCTCCCCGATCCAGGTATTCCATGCAATCATCGCCTCGTCGGTGGCATTATTGGTTTTCGGCATCCCTGCCGCAATCAAACAACAAAGATATTCTCCTATTTTGGCGTACGTGGACGAAAATCCGCGTGTGGATTGGATGCGTATCGGCATAGTGGGCCTGATTCTTGGGCTCGCCCTCGTCACCAACGTGATCGTAAATGTGAAGTTCACCGGGCAGGGGGACCATTTCCCGTTTATCGGCGTAGCCGTGTGGGTGGCGATCCTCGTCTCCGCGGGAATGCGCCGGCCAGACTGGGAACTACTCCCGAGAGCCTTCCGAGGCTCGATCTTTCTGCTTTCGCTGGTGCTGATCGCCTCGATGATGCCGGTGGACAAATTGCCCTTGGCATCCTGGAGAACGACGCTGGGCCTGGGCTTTCTATCTGCCGTGTTCGACAATATTCCGCTGACGGCGCTCGCGCTCGAGCAGGACGGCTACGACTGGGGGATGCTCGCCTACGCGGTCGGGTTCGGTGGCTCGATGATCTGGTTTGGGTCGTCCGCGGGCGTTGCAATTTCCAGTATTTTCCCGGAAGCGCGCTCTGTGAGTCGATGGATCAAAGGTGGATGGTTTGTCGCCCCCGCATATGTAGCGGGCTTCGTCGCGATGTTGATGTTGCTCGGCTGGCACCCGCAGGCTCCCAGGCACCGCGCAGTTGCAGCCCCGGCCGCGCAAGCCGGCGTCCTGACTGATGTTCGATGTGACGGCTGCGCCCCTTTGAGTCGTTAAAATGTTAAATCGTTACATCGGATTCAACGATTCGACGATTTAACGAACGGCATAAGCACTAACCGAAAACTGATCACCCATCACAAATTCGTGTCCATCTGTCCGCCGTAGCCCTTGGCGAAGGCGGAATGGTGGTTGACAGGGTGTTCAAAAAAAAGTGAAAAAAGGTGAAAAAAAAACTTGTCAGCCCTCTGAATCTTCAATAAACGAGGGAGCGTGGTGACAAACAGGCCTCAACAGCCGTTCAAAAAAACTTTGAAAAAAGTGAAAAAAAAGCTTGTCAGCGCTTCAGAGATTGGATAATCCCTGCGAAAACCTAACCAAACCAATGGAGAAACTAATGATAAACAATGTGCTAAACAAATTCGGATTCGTGCGCATCGCCCTCATGGCAGGCGTCGGATTACCCTTGCTTTTTGCATCAAACGCGTTTGCTCAGGCGCCGCCGGTGGCGCCTGCGGTGCCTCCGCCGCCTGGTCCGGCCGTGGAGGCAGTAGCCGAGCGAGTCATCGTTACCGGTTCGAACATTCCGACCGCGGCAGAGCAAGCGTCGATTCCGGTGACCACGTACTCGGCCGTGTGGCTCTCGAAATCGGGGGCGAATACGCCGACGGAAGGATTGCGTCAGCTTCCTACCTTTGTCGGAAACGCCCCAACGGAAAATGACTCCAATGGCGGCGATGGCACGGCCAACATCAATTTGCGCGGCATTGGCCCGGAAAACACCCTCGTTCTCATCAACGGCCGGCGCGCCGCTCTAGGCAATGGTTTCCCGGACGTCAATCTTATCCCGATCAGTACGGTCAACAAGGTTGACATCCTGAAGGATGGCGCCTCAGCCATTTACGGCTCGGACGCGGTCGCCGGCGTAGTCAATTTTATGTTCTGGAATGACATACGTGACTACGGTCCGATATATGAAGGCGCCGAGTTCGAGGTCCGTTATGGAAATACAACCGACCACGACGCGAATGTGCGTCAGGCCTGGATTCGCGGTGGCGTCACGGGCTTGGATGGCAAAGTCGCAATCTTTGCCGCGGCTGAATATTACAATCGCGCAGCTCTTAAGTCGATCGATCGAACGATTGCGCAGACAGGGGACCTGAGCAACGGTAGTGAGCCAAGTCTTAATCCCCCTATTGGTGTCCTGCCATTGAATCTTGGTGGCCTCAACAACAATAGCCCCACCTTTGCCGGCGCCCTAACCACTGCCACGGATGGGAACCTTGTTCTCATCGATCTGACGAATTTCGCGCCGACTCCGGCCAGCTACCGGCCATTTCTGGGAAGCCTCGATCCGGCCCGGTACAACTTCCGTGCTTTTACGCCGGCGATTCCCGCGATGGAAAAGTCGATGACGTACGTAACTGGGCGATACAAGATATTTGGCGATGCTCTCCAGGTTTACGGGGACGCGATGTATACGCACGAAAGACAGAACAACGGTCTGGCGGGAGCTCCTTTCGCCGTAGGCGGCGCGGAAGCGGACCTCTCACCGTTCAACCCATTTCCCGATGGCGAGGTCGTACTGCTGAGGTATCGCCTCCAATCGGAGTTGGGTAACCGCCTAAGCACATTCGATAAAGATTACTGGCGCTGGGTGATCGCCGTGAAAGGTGACATTGACTTCGCGGACAACGGTTTCATCAGCCATTTTGGGTACGACAGCGGGTTTGTGTATGAGCGCTTCGAGGAGGAAGAAACCGACACTGGCGATGCCACGTTTACCGGGATAGTTAACTCGATCGCGTCCGGCCTTTTCAACCCGTTCATCGGCCAGCAGGCGCCGACAGTTGGGGTGGCGCCGATTTATGACGCGGCAGGAAATCAAATTGGCACTGCGCCTTATAATAACATTCTTGGCGCACAGCAGGCTGCCTACCTTGGCCACTCATTCTTCCGGAATAAAACTTTTGAGTGGGACATTACGCTCAACGCGCATCTTTTACCGAACTTGTGGAACGGAGGAGTCGATGTGGCTGGCGGTTATGTCCATACGTACCGGCAGGACCAGCAGATCGGCGATCCGGTGCAGGCGGCAGGCGATCAACTCGGGTTCAACGCCGTGCCGAACGCCAAGTTTCAACAGGTGGTGTCCGCCTATTTTGGTGAAATCAAGATCCCATTCGTGACTTCAACGATGAACATTCCGTTCGTCAATTACTTTGAAGTGGACTACGCCTACCGCTTCGAACAGTTTACGGACCATGACCTGACAAATCCGAATCTCCCGATAGTAGGAAACGCACAGACGCCCCATGACTTAAGCAAATTCGATAACGGCGGCGACCATCGTGTGACGGTTGGTTGGCGGCCGATCCCCGATTTACTGCTGCGCGGGACCTACGGAACATCGTTCCGGTCACCGACGCCGGCGACTCTCTTTTTCCCGACCTTTCAGGACTTCCCAGTGGTCTTCGACCCATGTGGAACTTGTCCTACAGCCGGGACGCTTCAGCCGAACCAGGGCGTTTGGGTTCGGGGAAACCCTGGTCTCAAGCCGGAAGAAACGACAAACTGGACCGCCGGCCTGGTGTATTCGCCCAAATTCGTGCCTGGCTTCACGATCACAGCCGATTGGTATCAGATCTACACCACGAATGTGATCGTAACCGGGAGCGACTTTGCGCAAGTCCTGCTGACGCAGGGCGTGGTGGATCCGGATGGCTATGGCAACGGTTCCGGAGAAGTTAACATAGTGGGCCCGTTTACTGGCCAAGCCGGAGGCACCGGCCTTGGGACAACCCGTGACGCATCCGGAGGTCTGCAAGCAATCGATTCAACGCCCGGCAACGCAGGTGTTCGTTTCGTTCAGGGCTTGGATGTGGCGATGAACTACGAGTTGCCAACGACGAACTTTGGCAAATTTACGTTCACGCTTGGTTACAACCACTTCTTCACGTGGAAGATCTCGCCGGGTCCGGGCTTGCCCTTCAACGATTTCCTCGGCAACTATAACAACGGCACCCTTCCGCTGGCCCCGGGGGCCATTCCCTTTAACAAGGGCTTTGCGCGCGGGGAATGGGAATATAAACTTGGACCTGGGAACCTCGATTTTATTGCCCAAGTCAACTACGTCGGCGGTTTCCTGGATGATCCCAGCTTCATAGCAGCTAACCTTGATATAGGGCCCATAAACCCGCCGGACGAGCCATCAGCGTTTGTGTTTAGTCGGAAGGTGACGAGCTATATAACGCTCGATCTGCAGGCGAGCTACGAGTTTGTCAGGCCGCCGGTAGAAGCGCCTGTTCCTGGCTACTCCAAGGAGGGCAAGGACTTCAAAGGCGCGCCGGGCAAGCAGCCAGTGCTGACGCCCGTGGCCGAGGCCAGCTTCTGGCAGCGGATGCTCTGGGGCACCAAGGTCACCGCCGGCGTGGTCAATGCGTTTGACCGCAACCCACCGACGGTTCTGGGAGCGTTCAACGACAACTACGATACGTCGCTCTACTCGATCCGTAATCGTTTTTGGTACGTTGCCCTGAGTAAGAAATTCTAAGCCGCCGATTAGGCGGTTCGAATTGCGCGGGCCCCGAGACGTCTCGGGGCCCGCTTTTTTTGTCTGGGGAGCACAGGCTGCCAGCCTGTAAGTCGTCGGCAGCTTGCCGACGACACCCTGAGCGCTGAAACAACACGTGGAATCGAAGGTTCAAAGAGCTTTTCGGCAAGCTGCCGAAAAGGACAGGCTAGCAGCCTGTGCTCCCAGAGAAGACGCGCTAGACTTTCTGCATCTCTTGACGAAATGCCGCCCGCCCTGTTCGGTAGCAATCATGCGTTCCGTTCTGGGAATTTTTCTCTGTTGCCGGCTGTTGGTCATTGCGACCCAGGGTGCCACCCTAGCTGGGCAGCCGGTTCAGGGTGGCGCTACGGTGGAGATTCGCTTTCCGGTAGCGAAATCGTTTCAAGACGTCGCCGCGCAAATTGGTAATCCGCGACCCGAAACGGGGCGGGCGGTGTTAACGTTCCCCGTTGGCTTTGATCCCGCACGCAACTGGCCGATTCTTATCGTTACCTCGACAAGCGACTTCAACCGGACCAGCCCGATGGATGCCCAATGGTACCGTGGTCCTGCGCTTGCAGGCGGATGGGTTCTCCTCGCTTCAGATGCGACGATCAGACCTCGCGTCGATTCCACCCAGTGGCGCCTCGCGATACTGGCAGCAGCGCTTGAATCAATTCGCAAGGAATGGCCGCAGTCGGCCAAATGGCCGGTGGCATTCGGCGGTTTTTCCGGTGGGGCGAAGCGCAGTGCCGTGTTAGGGGCGATGCTGGCCAAGACTGGAGCGGTCAAAACGGTCGGATTCTTTCTTAGCGGTATCAATGAAGATCGGCTGAGCGAAGCCTACAGAGACTACAGGCCTGGCGGAGATTTTCTCGAGATTCCCATCTGGCTGAGCAGTGGTCAGAGTGACAACGTTGGCAAACCGCAGGATCACAACCGGGTGAAAGCCTCATTGGAGCGGACCGGATTCAAGCACGTGCGTCTTGAACACTTTTCCGGTGGCCATCAGGTGAACAAAAATGAAGTAGGGCGCGCTTTGCGTTGGTTCCGAGAGGTCGCGAAATTTTAAGACATTCAAGCTTGATTTTTGTTGCTGGACGCGACGAACCAGATGAGCGAGAGGAAGAAGCTCTTTCGGCGTCAGATTAAGCGGCACGCCGAAACGAACCGCTTTGTGTCGCTTCAAGTCGAGCTCCAAATCGTCGGTGCGCAGACGATCTTCGTGTTCCAGGGCAGCCTTAAAGTGAGAAATAGTCGCGCACGCGGGTAGCTAAAGCCGGCGAACGTCGCGAAGCTGAATACACTGAAGTAAGCGACCCGAATGCAGCGACGGGTATTCCTGCTACCTTCGGGTACGAACTGCCCAGCACACGAAAACAATCCGGCGATCCTCCGCAAACAGCCGTTTCACCGGTCAAAGCCTGCACCGTCAGATAAGCTGCATCCGCCAGCCCCGCCAAGGGAACGATCGCGACGACGATATAAAGGATCGTGCGAAATCGCGATCCGGTCATTTCTTCTCGGAGGCAGAACTCTTTGCTTTCACCGCTTCATCGACTAGCCTGCGCACTCCCTCGGGGGTCCGGTCATTCGGTCCCATTTCGCGTCTATCGACAAACAGTGATGGGACGGTTTTGACTCCTAGCGACTTGGAGCGCGCTTCATCGGACTCAATGCGTCCCCTGGCTTTGTCGCTGTCCATGTCTCTTTTAAACCGATCGAGATCGAGTTCGAGCGTTTCCGCATAGGAAATAAACAGGGTCCGCGCGTCGTTAGCGCTATTAGAGCTAGTCCAAACGGCCTGTTCCCGATACAACATGTCGTGCATCTCCCAGTAATGGCCTTGCAGACTGGCCGCTTCGGCAGCCAAGGCGGCATCGCGAGCAAACAGGTGGATCGGGAGCGGAAAATTGCGAAAGATCAACCGCACACGCGGATGATACTCTTTAATCACCTGATCGAGAAACGTGGCGAGCTTGGCGCAGGACGGGCACTCGAAATCACCGAATTCTTCCAACGTAACCGAAGCCTCCGGGTTGCCGCGAATGTGCATCGATTCGGCATCGCCTTTTCCGGAGACGCTCTTGTCTTCGGAGATAGTGAGCAGATGCGGCAGCTTTGCGCGATAGAGCATCGCTCCGCTCCCCAGCGTGGCGATCGCGACGACCGCAACAATGATAAAAGGCAGATAGCGTTTCATAAATTGGCGTAAGCGCGAGAAGTTTCAGTGCAACAAATGAGTCGTCAAGCAATCGCGAATTTCGCGATGGAGTTGTAATGACGTCCCTTCTAGGGTCGAGGCGGTAGCGTGCCCTGAGGCTCCCCAGGCCATAGAGCGGCAATGCTTGTGATCGTGTCAGTGACCGGATTGTAGCGGAAAACGCGATCTGTAGCTGTTGCCCCGCCAGCAGCGTTACCGCCCACGCGGTAAATGTAATTCGTTCCACTCTCATTAAGGAGACCGCAAGCTATGTTGCTCACCTGGTTGTCAGGATAAGTGGCTGACCTTGCCCTAACAAGAGCTGTCACCGGGAGCGATCCCTTTGTAAACGGGGTCTGTAGTCATGCGTTCCATCTCCGTTGTGGGGAATCCGAAATTAAAAATCATATAACTCATCCAGACTGCGAACCGGCGCTGGGTGGTGTATCATTTTCACGGCGCTGCCCAGACTTGCTTTTCTTTCCGATCTGATCTTTAATCACACGGCGATGGCGACGCAGCAAACATTTGCCTCGGCTGCGGTCCCCCTTTCGGCGAGCGACCGCAGCGCTACCACATCTCCGTCCCGACCAAAGTCGCTATGGATTCTCGATCGGTGGCGGGACCTGTTATTCTTTGTCGGCACGCCGGTGTTGCTGGTTCCGCTGTTTACGGTCGCTCAGAGGCGATGGAGCGCGCAGGATATTTACCTTTTTGTCGCTGCCTTCGGCGCGATGGGCCATCACTTGCCCGGCATGATTCGGGCGTATGGCGACCGCGCGCTCTTCGAGCGGTTCAAAACGCGGTTCATTGTCGCGCCACTCGCTTTGCTGGTGGTTTGCATCTGGTCGTCCCTCTATAACATCCAGGCAGTCCAGCTGGTTGCCATGGCATGGGGAATTTGGCACGGCATGATGCAGACCTACGGCTTCGGCCGGATCTATGATGCGAAAGCGTCGGCTGGTGCCGCCGGCCGCGCCCGCTCGGACCTGATGCTTTGTTTTGCCTGGTTTCTGGCCGCCGTGCTGCTCTCGCCAATGCGTTTTCGCACCCTTCTTGACCTCTATTACGAAAGCGGCGGACCGGTTGTGCCGGTCGCGCTTGTCTCGCTGTTTCGCGCCGGGGTTGTGCTGGCACTCGGGGTGGTGACAATTCTATTCGTATGGCGGCAATGGAGCGATTGGCGATACCAGGGATGGGTGAGTCCAGTTAAAATTGGGCTCCTGGCCAGCAGCATCGCCTTTTGGTGGTACTGCAATAACGGTGTTCAAAACATTTTAGTGGGAATCGCCCTCTTCGAGGTGTTTCATGACGTGCAATACCTGTCCATCGTTTGGATTTATAATCGCACCCGGGTGGAACGCGATGCAACGATTCGCGGTTTTATGCGCTTTGTTTTTCGGCGCAGCGGCGCCCTGATTGGCGTTTACGTGGGGTTGGTGCTGGCATACGGGTCGCTCGGCTTGATGGCGAACTCCAGCCACGCGGCCGACTGGATACGGTATCTCCTCCTTGGGGTAGTGACCGCATCGGCTTTGCTCCATTTTTACTATGATGGATTTATTTGGAAAGTTCGCGAGAAGCAAACGCGCTCGATGCTGGGGATCGATGGGGCCGGTGTCTCAGCCCCGGCTCGCCGCCGATTGCCGGGCTGGGCTGGGCACAGCCTGCGTTGGGCCGCGTTGGTGATTCCTGTTGCCGCGCTCTGCGGCGCGCAATTGGCGGGGCGAGTGGTTCCGCCTCTCGAACGCTTTGGAAAGGTAGCCGAAGTGCTGCCACAGGACCC
>JBKOXU010000044.1:0-21287 GCA_046725095.1 Verrucomicrobiota bacterium | reverse complement strand
CAGTCGCCTGGGCGATTTCGCGCAAAGGTTTTTCGTCCAGCTTTGATTTCACGACCTGACCCGCTGAATCTTTGACGAAAGAGGTTTCACCGTTTTCGGCAGTTATCGGAATGAGCGAACCTTGCGGCGTGCCAACGCCCACCGTGAAAATATGCACGCCCTCGTCCGCCGCGGCTTTGGCGGCCTTCACCGCATCACCGCTTAATTCTTCGCCATCGGTGAAAATGATGAGCGCCCGATTTCCAACCGCGCTTTTCCCGAAACTCTGTGTGGAAAGATTAATGGCACTGGAGATGTTTGTGCCGCCTTCGGGAATCGTCTTGGTGTCGAGATCGTTGATCGACTCCATTACCGCTTCATAATCAATCGTGAGCGGCGCCTGCAAAAAGGCGCGTCCGGCAAAAGCAATCAAGCCGACACGGTCGCCTTGCAACTCGTTAATCAAATCCCGGGTCGCAAGCTTGACGCGCTCGAGCCGATCGGGCTGGACGTCATTGGAAAGCATGCTGCGCGATGTGTCGACCGCGATTAGCAAGTCGAGCCCTTTCCGTTTTACGTCCTCAAAGGTGTAACCCCATCGTGGCTGGGCGAGGCTAACCAGGGCCAGGAAAAGACCAAGCAGTTGCATTCCAAATCTCACCATGCGCCGGGGACGATTGACCGTTCCGGCCAGCCGCGGAAGCAACCGCGCTGAAACAAACTCCTGCAAACGCCGGAGTCCGCGGTGCTCCGCGCGAATAAACAACGCGATCAGGATCGGGATTAGAAGCAATCCCCATAGCCAGTGTGGTGCGCCAAAGGTCATTGGATTCGCTAAATCGATGAAGCGGTGAAGCGATGAAGCGACAAACGGCTCGACCGCTTTAACGATTCAACGCTTAAACGCTTCAACGCATTCATCACGGCAATTTCTTCCAGATCGTTTGCGACAGCAGAATCTGCGCGAGCAACAATCCGCAGCCGCTCATCAGGCAGAGCGGAAACAAATCACGGTACTGTTGATATTTTTTGACGCTCACGGTCGATTTCTCCAGCTTGTCGATGTCGTCATAAATTTTTCCGAGCGACTCGGTATCAGTTGCCCGGAAGAATTTGCCGTCAGCAATGTTCGCAACCTCCCGCAAACCAGCCTCGTTAAAATGAACGGGCTGATTTTCATAGAGCAGATTGCCCAAGGCGTCGGTTAACGGGCCTCTCGCGGTGAATATTGGCGCTGGGGCGATTCCATTGATTCCGGCGCCGATCGCATAAAAATGAATTTTTAGCGCTTTGACTGCTTCCGCGGCAGTATTCGGAGGAATCTTGCCGGCGTTATTTTCCCCGTCGGTTAAAAGGACAAGGACACGACTCTTTGCTCGTTTATCATTTAGCCGATTGCCTGCAGCGGCCATGGCCGAACCAATTGCGGTGCCATCCTCGACCAGCCCGATTCGCACTCTCTCCAAGTTTTGCAGCAGCCAATCGTGGTCCAGGGTCATCGGACTTACGACGTACGGACGGCCTGCAAACGCAATGATGCCAATGCGATCGTTAGGACGGGCTTCGATGAATTTGCGCGTGACTTCGCGGACTGCATCAACGCGGGTCGCCTCTTCGCCTCCGATTGAGAAATCCTTCGTCAGCATCGATCCGGACACGTCGAGGACGAGCATAATGTCGATCCCGCTGGCCTCTATCTGGGTGAGACTTTTGCCCATTTGCGGACGAGCGAGTGCAACAATGAAAATCGCGATGGATGCCAGCAGCAACGTCCGCAGAATTTTCCCGGCGCGGGCGGCGCTCTTTTTGCCGATCGCGCGAAGACTCGCTGTCGATGAAAACGTTAACGCCGCGGCCGGCCCGCGTTTTCCGCGTAACCAGGCAAGCAACGGGATCGCGAGCAGTAACAGAAGCAGCCATGGACGCGCGAACGTCAATGCGCTGTTTGCCGTCAACCAATCAAACAATTGCAAGTTGTCCCCCTTGCACAAAACGGAACGCTTCGTCCAGCAATAATTGACTGTCCGACGAGGTCGCTTCGTAGCGCGCGAATTTGATCAGGTCGCACCGGTTCAAGAAATCTTCGAGCAGCAATTTTTCATCTTCGGAGAACGGCGACGATCTTCTGACTCCCGCTAGAAACTCAACTGACGTTTGCCGGGTGACTGGCAATTTAAACTGCTCTGTCACGTAACGCCGAAGGAGGTCGGAGACGCGAATGCTGAACCGATATGGATCCAGTTTTTCAATCTCTGGCCGCATCTGCTCGAGTTTTGCCAAAGCGCGATCGCGCGGCGATTGAATCGGCGCCGGACGTCGCAAGGCCCTTGCAACAAACCAGACCAGCAACCCAATAACCATGAGTGAGACGAAGACTCCGAGAAAAATCAGCCACGGCGGAATCAGCGAGTAATCGACTGGCGGCGCAATATCGTGAAATTCTTCGGCGGCGAAAATCGACATCGGCATTGTCATTCCTCGGCTTTCCTCATCGAACACCGAGCCGGCGCCCGCGTTGTTTAAAGAACGACCGCAGCGGCGGCAAATAATCCTTCCCGGTCTGCAGCGCGATCGCGTCAATATTATTCCGCCGGAGCGTACGCGAAAGCTCCGTTCCCTGTTCGTTGACCAGATCCGAGAAACGCATCCGCGTCGCGCGATCGGCCGTGTTGATCTCGATTTGATCGCCTGTCTCAGCATCTTCCAGAGTAATGATGCCGATATTCGGCAACGCTTTTTCCCGCTCGTCATGAATGTGGATAGCCACGAAATCATGTCGTCGCCCGCTTATCGCCAACGCTCGCGAAAAATCGGGCGCTTGGAAATCCGAGATGAAAAAGACGACCGCGCGTCGCGTGACGATTTTATTCAGATAATCGAGCGCCAGTGCCGGTTCTGTCCCGCGTCCATGCGGTTCAAAAAACAGAATCTCGCGGATGAGCCGCAGCGTGTGTGATCGGCCCTTTTTTGGCGGAATAAAAAGTTCAACACGGTCAGTGAAGAGAACGAGGCCCACCTTGTCGTTGTTACGAATCGCGCTGAAGGCGAGCAAACAGGCGACCTCCGCTGCCAACTCCCGCTTGGATTGGGAAACGCTTCCAAAATTTCCGGAGGCGCTGACGTCGACAACGAGCATGACGGTAAGCTCGCGTTCTTCGGTAAATTTTTTCACGAACGCAGTGCCCATACGTGCCGTCACGTTCCAGTCGATCGCCCGGATCTCGTCGCCCGGCTGATATTCGCGCACGTCTTCAAAATTCATCCCGCGCCCTTTGAACACGCTGTGGTAATCACCGGCGAAGGCGGTCTCGACGAGGCCGCGTGTTTTGATTTCGAGGGTCCGGATTTTTTTCAAGATTTCCGCGGTCGTCTGCGCGCGCGCATCTTCGTCATCCCGAACGGAGCGAAGCGCAGTCGAGGGATCACGTTGCATTAGTTTCAGCTTCATTTGACGGCCCACATTTCGGTGATCAAGTCTCGCCAGTCGGGATTGATTTCGCGATTAGCGCCTCCTTCTTGCTTCGTCGCCAGCGCTTCAATTGTTTCTCGCGCGCAATTGCACTTCTCGGATCAGGAAACGCTTCGAAGTGGATCAATTTATCCGTGTTGTATTGCCGTGCGAAGTGACTGCGGCGACTCGCGCCGTGCTCCCAAAGACGCCGCCCCAAATCATTTGTGATTCCGATGTACAGAACCGTGTGTCTTTGATTGGTGAGAATGTAGACGAAATAATTTTGATGCCGCATTGCTAACTTTTCGGATTCATCACGGGGTCCCTCGACTTCGCTCGGGATGACAAGAAGGTCATCAAGGCACCGGCAGCCCTGCAAAAATCCGCTCGATGATTGTCTCGCTCGTGACTGCTTCCGCTTCCGCTTCGTAGCTAACGATGATGCGATGCCGCAACACGTCGGGTCCGATGCTCTTTACATCTTGCGGGGTGACGTAACCGCGGCCGTTTAGAAACGCGTGAGCTCGCGCGCCGAGCGCAAGGTAAATCGTCGCGCGCGGCGATGCCCCATAACGAATAAGCCCTTCGAGTCGCAAATTGTAGGCTGCGGGTTCGCGTGTCGCCCAGACAACGTCGACAATGTAATCTTTCACCCGGTCATCGATGTAAATGTTGTTGACTACGTTCCGCGCGGCGATGATTTGCTGCGGCTCAATCACGGGATTCACTCGCAAATCGGGCGCCGAAGTCGCCATCAAATCGAGGATGGTTCGCTCCTCGGCTTTCTGCGGATAGCCGATGTTCAACTTGAACATGAAACGATCGAGCTGTGCTTCAGGCAATTGATACGTTCCTTCCTGCTCGATCGGGTTTTGCGTTGCCAGAACCAGAAACGGATCGGAGAGGGGATAAGTTTGTTCACCGATGGTGACCTGCCGCTCCTGCATCGCTTCGAGCAAGGCGCTCTGAACTTTTGCCGGCGCACGATTAATCTCGTCGGCCAGGATCAGATTAGAAAAAATTGGTCCGAGCTTGGTCGTAAATTCACCGGTACGGGGATTATAAATAAGCGTGCCGATCAAATCTGCGGGCAGGAGATCGGGCGTGAATTGCAGCCTTTGAAAGCCAGTTTGAATGCACGCGGCCATCGTTTTTACGGAGAGCGTTTTGGCCAGCCCAGGCACGCCCTCGAGCAGGATATGACCATTGGCGAGCAGGCCCAGCAAAAGGCGGTCAACCAAATACTTCTGGCCCACGACAACATGTCCGACCTGTTGCCGCAATGCCGGGATCCATTGGCCCAGCTCTCGCACTTCCTGAGTAATTTCCTGCGTCGATCTCATACGGTGTGGTGAGACACGTCCAATGAGGAGAATGTTCGATCAAACGTGGCGCAAGCCGTAGCTCCGCCTTTGTTTCGTTCGCGAGCGAGACGCTCGCGCTAGATTTTTACTGCGGGGACGCAACGTGAGGGTTATCGGCAGTCCGGGATAGGGCTGCGCTTTGCGAATGCGACCTTCGAGATGGCGACGATAGGTTTCGGGCAACAGACGAGGCTCGTTCACAAAAAGGACGAACTCGGGGGGTTGCAGCTGTCGGTCTCGTTTACCACTCGCTTGCGCGGCGTAAAATAATTTGAGTCGCCGGCCGGAAATCATCGGGGGCGGGTTGGCAGCGACGGCTGTTTGGAGCAATCGATTTAGGACCCCGGTGCCGATGCGCTGTTGCGCCGCACGCCGGACGTTTTCGATGAGCGCAAACAGCTTTTCGACGTTTTTTCCGGTCAGCGCGGACGCAATCAAAACGGGCGCGTAATCGAGAAAGAAGATTCTGGCGCGCGTTTCATCGACGAGTTGCGCGATCGTCTGCTTTTCCCTGCGTTTCGGTCGAATCAAATCCCATTTGTTTAAAACAACAATGGCGGCTTTCGCTGCTTTTTGAATCAGTCCTGCGATCCGTTTGTCCTGAGCCGTGACACCCGCCGTAAGATCGACAACTAGAATACAAAGATCAGCGCGGTGAATGCTTCGCTCCGCCCGCATGACGCTGAAGACTTCAACTGAGCTCGATTGTTTACCACGTCTCCGAATTCCCGCTGTGTCGATAAAGAGAAACTTCTGACCATCCCGCTTGTACGAAATATCGATGCTGTCGCGCGTTGTTCCCGGTAGCTCGCTTACAATGGCGCGCTCGGTGCGCAAAATTGAATTGATGAGCGAAGATTTGCCGACGTTCGGGCGACCGATGATCGCAATGGCAACGGGAGGTTTGAGGTTTAATGTTTGAGGTTTGATTTCTGACGCAGCTGGGAACGTCGGGAGAAGTTGATCGATGGTTTGGAGCAATTCGGAAATGCCGCGATTATGCTCGGCGCTGATGGGATTACTCTGTTCAAATCCAAGCGACGCGAAATCAATTGCGAGATTTTCCTGTCTCTCATTGTCGATCTTGTTAATGACGAGCACGACTGGCTTGTGTGACTTGCGCAGCATGCGCGCGAGTTCCTGATCGAGCGGCGACAAACCGTCTTTCGCATCGACCAGAAAAAGCAGAACGTCGCTATTGTGAATGGCTTCCTGGACAGCATGGCGAACCTGCACGGCCAATTCGGATTCGCCTGCGCCAGCAATACCGCCGGTATCCCACACAACAAATGGCTGAGTTCCGCGCGTGCAGACAGCGGAGATGCGATCACGCGTGATTCCGGGTTGATCATGCACGATCGCGATGCGTCGGCCAATCAGTCGATTAAACAGGGCGGATTTTCCCACGTTAGGCCGGCCAACGATCGCGACGTTCGGCAGATTATTCACGATGCCGTTTATCGCCAGAACACGGGGCTCAGTGCTTTGTCGCGTGCGCGTGGCCTTCAGCCTGCAATTGGTGCACGCCATCCATTACGTAAACCACGCCAGACAGGAGCGTGAAAAATCCAGCGCCAATCACAATGTAGGACAACGGAATAAAGCGAAATTGCAGCATCACCCATCCAATCGCGATCATTTGCGAGACAGTCGCGACTTTACCCGACCATCGTGGTTTCACGTGCACTTTGCCATTGAGCAAATACAGAACCGCGGCGCCGACGAGAATGACGGCATCGCGCGAGATAACTAAAACGGGGAACCATGCCGGGAATCTTCCGTACTCGGGATCGATGTCGCTCCAATTACTGATGCTCAATGTGATGATGCCGCTCAGGAGCAGACCTTTGTCCGCAATCGGGTCGAGAATGACTCCAAGCGAACTCCTCTGGTTGTAGTGGCGGGCGACATATCCGTCCAAACCATCGCTTACTGCAGCGATCAGGAAAATGGCGATGGCAGTAAAGCGCTGCCATTCGAGCGGCTGGCCGCGCTGAATGCTCTGGCCATAATAGATGGCCATCGTGACGAAAGCCGGGATCATCAAAATCCGGACAACGGTGATCTTGTTGGCAGTCGTCATTCGGAAGCGGGGATGAGGGATAATTGTAGGGCGTTTCTGTGAAACGCCAATCCTGGATCGGCGTCCGCCGCGGCAGACGCCCTGCTATCCGTTTATCGTCGCGATTCCTCTGCCAGGGCGTTTACTTTAAGATCAGCTCTTCTGCGGATTCGGTTACTCTGCCAGCGGCCTTGGTGGATAAACCGAATCGTTCGCAATAGGTCGCAAAGGCTTTTTCGCCTTCGGCTGCCTGGAGCCCAAACTGCGAGAGGTTATAGCGATGAAAACCATGCTGTTCTTGTGGCTGGTTCGCGAGTACCACGCGCATTCGCTGCTCTGCCTCTCGTGTCAGTGACCAGCCGAAATGATCATAGATGCGGCGGACGGCAGCGATGGGATCGCCACGGATCTCAGCGTACGCTAGGTCGCAAATGCGACGCGACTCCAATCGATCGCGTTCTTGCAAAAATCTCTCCAGCGTTTCCGACCAGTATTGAATGGCCTCCTGGCAGACGACGAACGGATCGACCACATCGCTAAACACGCGACGGAGGATTGTGATCAAGCTGGATACCGAAGCCATTGCTTCGAGGGGCGCTCGGTGTGCCTGGACAAAGAGCGCATCCGGATAGACGGAAAGAAGCGTTGGCAAGGCAAACATATGCGTAGGCGCCTTCAGCACCCAACGGGAAGCGCTCCGCCGGAACTGCAGATGTTGCAGGAAACGGCGGTGATACTTATATGCGGGCAGCAAGTCCTGACGTAGAAACCATGCTCGATACGAGGGGACATTGTACATCGTATCAAACTGATCGCTCATAAAAGTGGGGGTCATGAGGCCGACACATTCCTGTGGGAGCTCGGCGCCCACGGGATGGACGTGGCGAAACGTGGGTGCCAGCCAATTGAGGCAGTTACAACTTTGCGTCGCGCGCCGTATTCGTTGTCGCTCATTATCCCCGGTAGGCGGAGACGGTGTCATCACTTCCCAGGTAAGCGGAACCCGATGCTCAGGATCGGCAGCGAGCAAGGTGTGCAAAAGTGTCGTGCCGCTCCGAGGCAAACCCACGATGAAGAGCGGTTCGCGGATTTCCTGTCGCGCAATGTCCGGGTAAAGTTGTCGATCCCGTTCCAAAAACAAACGTGAGGACAGTATCCGCAGGAGATCGGCGCGGAGAGCAATCCTTCCGATCACGTTAAGCCGGGACTCGCGTTGGCAGGATTCGAGTAATCGAGAGAGGGCTTCGACAAAATCGCCTCGGCCAAAATCGCTGAGACCGCAGCGGCGCATCGCAGTCTCGATCAAGTCAATGGCAAGGACTGGCGTGCGCGGAATTCGGGTTTTCTCCAGCAGTGCTCCCCAGCCATTGAGAAGCCGTACTGGGAGCAGAGAGCGAGTCCGCTCGACGGTCGTGGCAGAGGAATTCATTCGATGAAAGGGATTCTCCAGCCTTTTATCAGGTTTTGGGTGGGGCTGGCTGTCAGACATCAGGCAATGCCAATGTGGCGCGCAGCAACTGTCAAGCAACAAACGGGACCGCGACGGACGGTTGCGTCCCGCGCACAATCGTTCCATCGTGCTCGGTATGAAAACGGAGAAGGCAATCTTTGGCGCAGGCTGTTTCTGGGGTGTGGAAGAGACGTTCCGAAAATTGAACGGTGTAGTCTCGACAGCGGTTGGATACGCGGGCGGAACGAAGGATAATCCATCCTATGAAGATGTTTGCACGGACGAAACCGGCCACGCCGAAGTGGTGGAAGTAGAATTCGATCCGTCGCAAATCAATTACAGCCAATTGCTTGATGTTTTCTGGTCGAACCACAATCCGACGACGCTGAATCGGCAAGGTCCCGATGTCGGGAAGCAATATCGTTCCGTGATCTTTTACCATTCGCCGGAGCAAAAAGCGGCCGCCGAATCCTCGAAAGACGAGCTGGAAAAGAGCAGACGTTTCAATCGGCCAATCGTGACGCAGATCGAACTGGCGCCAAGGTTCTGGCGGGCTGAAGAATATCATCAGCGCTACCTTGAAAAGCGCGGTCAGACGCACTGCGCGATCTGAGCAGAATATGAACAGTGATCGGTGAACGGTGATTTGGGTCGCATCGCGCAAAAGCTTACCGATCACCGTCACCATGTTGTAGCCCCATGGATGAAAGCCGATCGACAGATCATCCGCAGCGCTAATTTTGCCGCCGAGGCAGCGGCCTTTATCAGCGAGCACGCGCACAAGGCGCTTGGCGAACGCAACGAATTCAGGATTGCGCTATCAGGCGGGCATACTCCGCGGCCAGTTTACGCACGGCTGGCGACGGTCGCACGCGATCTGCCATGGGAGCTGGTTCGAATCACTTTTGGGGACGAGCGGTGCGTCCCGCCGGATGATCCACAGAGTAACTTCAAAATGGCCCGCGAAACTCTCTTCGTCCCCGGTGCTATTCCTAAAAAGTCAATCATGCGCATGCGGGGAGAGATCGATCCGCAAATCGCGGCGCAGGAATACGAAGACTATCTTGATGTTTTGGCTACCCAGTGCGGTGAGCCCATTTACCAGCACGACTTGATTCTGCTAGGCTTGGGAGAGGATGGCCACACGGCGTCTCTGTTTCCGGGTACCGCGGGCGTTCAAGAAACCACCCGACGAGTGATTGCGAATTTTGTGCCAAAGTTTAATTCCTGGCGATTGACGTTCTCTTTTCCGCTCATCAATCATGCGCGGCACATTTGTTTTTTGGTGGATGCAACTAAACACAAGAACTTGATCGAGCGCGTAATCGACGGCGATCCAAGATTCCCGGCTTCGCGAGTGAATCCTTTCGCTGGAGGATTGACGTGGATTCTCGGGGAGGTCTGATCCTTTCTTAATCGCCAATGGACGCGAAGAGACACGAATTTTGGAGGGCGTCGGCGCTGTCGGCGCCCAGGAATTTTTGCGGTTGGTGAGAATGCGCACAATCATCGTTACAGGCTCGGCGGGCCTGATCGGTTCCGAAACCGTAAAGCGATTCGCGAAGGATGGAGCGCGGCCGGTTGGGATCGACAACGACATGCGCGCGGAATTCTTTGGCGCAGAAGCTTCAACAAAAAAGGTTCGGGACGATCTGATTACAAACGTTCGTGGTTACGAACATCACGATCTGGACATTCGGGACGCTTCGGCGGTCATGGAGCTGTTCAAACAGGAGCAGGGCGCCATCGATGCGATTGTGCACACGGCTTCGCAACCATCGCATGATTGGGCAGCGCGCGATCCACAAACGGATTTTACGGTCAACGCGAATGGCACGCTGAATCTGCTGGAGGCGGCGCGAAGATTTTCCCCTGAAGCGCCATTTATTTTTACATCAACAAACAAAGTCTATGGCGACACGCCAAATCGGCTGCCTCTGCGTGAGTTGGCGAAACGCTGGGAAATTGAGCCGGGGCATGAATACGAGCCCGGAATTTCCGAAACGATGAGTATCGATTACACCAAACACTCGCTGTTCGGCGCATCGAAAGCAGCGGCCGATCTTCTGGTGCAGGAATATGGACGTTATTTCGGAATGCCGACTGTCTCTTTTCGTGGCGGTTGCCTCACTGGTCCGGCCCACGCGGGGGCGGAGCTGCATGGTTTTCTTTCGTATCTTATGATCTGCACGGTGAGCGGCCGGCCTTATCGCGTCTTCGGCTACAAAGGCAAGCAGGTTCGCGACAACATCCACAGCGTCGATTTAGTCGAAGCGTTTGCGGAATTCATTCGCGCTCCGCGCGTGGCTGAGGTCTATAACATTGGCGGCAGCCGCCACAGCAACTGCTCGATGCTGGAGGCGATCGAGATATGTGAAGAAATCAGCGGAAAGAAATTAAATTGGAGCTATGAGGAGGCCAACCGGATCGGCGATCACATCTGGTGGATCAGCGACGTCCGGAAATTTCAGCGACATTATCCGCAATGGGCATTTCGCTATGGAATGCGCGAAATTTTGGAAGAAATTTACGCTGCGGCGCGATGTTCGTAATTCGAGGGTCGAGCCGCCTCCGCGAGGGCTACGGCGAGCCAGGGATTCGTGAATCGACTCACAAGGTCACACTGTGACAACGTAACGATTCAACGTCTTCAATACTCTTCACCCTCATCTTCCACTGGCGGGACGACGCGATCGTCAACTGCGTATGCGTGAAGCATGACCGCAATCAAGTAGAAGAAGAAGAGCCCGATCCCAAACCCCGCAGAAGCGATTGCGGCCAGGAAAACAAAAATCCCGGCAGGCACCGCGCCGGCCATCCACAAGAACCCCGCCAGCCGGTGTCCTTTATAAATGTGCCCCAATCCCGGAATTATACTTAGCAACACTGCGACGGCATCGCTCGCTTTGCCTTCCGCCGTTTCGGTCGTTGCGCTGCGCGTCCAATCACATCGGTCGCATTTTTCCGCATCTTTCGGCAGCAAATGTCCGCAATAAGGACATGGCATTTTGCCGGCCTCTGCAGACGCGGGCTGAGTGGCTGGTGCATCCGTGTACTCCAAGCTCATTTCAATTGGTCATTGACTGTGAAAGCTTTCGCCAGTTGAAGGTCACAAGCGGTGCGGAATTCGTCAAGCAAACTTGGTGATGAGGCGTAGCTTTTTTATTTTCGACCGACGTTTTATGAAATGGAGTCTGGCCTTCCTCGTTTTGTCGACGCAAGTCCTTTATGCCGGGCTGGAGCGATATTCCCATCTGGTCGCTGCTGACGTTTTGCTTGCCTCGTCGGGCCGCGGTGACGTGCGCGTGACTTATCTCGGAACGAATGGATTCCAATTTGAATCAGGCAACCACGCGCTGCTCGTGGATCCTTATTTTTCGCGTATTAATCTTTGGCGTGTGGTTCTTGGTTCTCCCGTTCAACCGGATGAGCGTCGCATTGATGACGCGATGAAACATCTCGCGTCTAAAGTTGATGCCATTCTCGTGACGCATGGTCACGTGGATCATTTGCTCGACGCTCCGGTTCTCATGCGGAAAACCGACGCACGCCTGATCGGGTCACGAACAGCTATGGAGCTGGCCGAGCATGCAGGCGTGCCGGCATCCCGCTCTGATGCAGTAACGACGGGAGACGTGCTCGGCGTTGGTCCCTGGACGGTTCGCGCGTTCACGGCTACGCACGATCGGCTTTTCTCGATTGTACCGTTTGGCGGCGAGGTGCGAGGGTCAAGGCCCCCACGGCGTGCAGCGGACTGGGTTTGTGGCGAACCGCTCGCTTATCTAATCGAAATTGCCGGCAAGCGCATTTTTATCGATTCCGGCGGAACGTCTGCCGTGCTACCGCCGGTGGATATTGCGCCTGTGGATCTTGCAATTTTGGGTGCGGCATTGCCGGATTCGCGCGCCCGATTTTCGGCCGCGGTGCGGCGATTGCGCCCACGTTATGTGTTTCCGAGCCATCAAGACAATTTTTTTCGACCGTTAAGCGCTGGATTCCAATTTGGGCCGCTTACGGATTTCCCGGGTCTGCTTCGTAACTACCAACGCGAGGCGCCTCCTGGGCGCTTAATTTTGTTTGATTATTTTCGGCCATGGACTCTCCCGCGGGAGTGATCACAGTGCGAGAGCCCCGAAAGCTTTCCGGGCTGCTCATTGTCGCGCTCGCCCCTGTGATTCCACAGCTGCTCGGAAGCGCGTTCAATATTTGGTATAACTCGGCCATTATCGGTCCGCTGTTAGCGACGCCTGCTCTCAAGCATCGCTTTGTTCAAACCATCATCATCTACAACAGCGTTATTTATCCGCTCGGGATTTGGTTGTGGTTGACGTGCGTCTTTTCGCTGCGGCCCGCACTGGATCGGCTCCGCCGCGGCTCCGTAATCGATCAGGAAATGCTGACGCGAGCACGGCAACGGGTCATTCATCTGCCTTGGTTTGCCGCAATTATTTCCGCAACCGCCTGGCTCCTCTGTGTTCCGGTATTTCTCGGCTCGCTCTGGCAAGTGGAAGGCTTCCTCGACGCGCGTCTATTCTGGCACCTGCCAATTTCGTTCGGCATCTCGGCATTTATTGCAATCACGCAAACTTTTTTCCTCGTCGAGCTTGCCAGTCACGCGGAGTTGTTTCCGATTTTCTTTCGCGATATGCGTGCCGACCTCATGCCTGGTGTGCGCACACTTTCGCTACGTGGCAGAGGCGTAATGTGGGCGATGTCGGCGGCAATTTGCCCGATCGCTTCTCTGGTGCTGCTTTCCTTCGCGCCCGCGACATCCGGGCACAACTCGCAATGGTCCGCGGTTTTTGTTGGCGCAGTCGGAATTGTGTTCGGCCTTTGCAGTTCGATCATGATCAGCGGACTTGTGGCCAGGCCAATCGATCAGCTTCGTAGTGCTGCTCAGACCGCCGCACGCGGAGAGTTCGATTTTTATTTACCGGTTGCCCGCGCTGATGAGTTCGGACTGTTAATCGGCGAATTCAACCGCATGCTTCGCGAATTAAAGGACAAGGAAAAATTGCGACAGACCTTCGGTCTGCATGTGGGAAAGCGTGCGTCCGATCAGATCCTTGCCCGTGATCCAGGCTTGAATGGCGTGGAAGAAGAAATAACCGTCATGTTCGTTGACATTCGTTCGGCCACGGCCCGGGCCGGTATATCGTCACCGGGAGAGATGATCGAGCTCTTGAATGATTTCTTTCGCGTTACCGTGCGGGTTGTCGAAGAAGCGCACGGCGGAATGGTTAACAAATATTTGGGAGACGGATTTATGGCAATCTTTGGTGCGGGCGATTCGAAGTCGAATCATGCCCAGGAGGCAGTGACCGCGGGTCGGGAAATCTTGCTCGCCGTGGACGCGCTCAATCGGGATCTGGTCGCTCGAAGTCGCGAGCCGTTGCGGATTGGCATTGGAATTCATTCTGGGCCAGCCATCGTCGGAAGCATCGGTTCGCCCCAACGGCTCGAGTTTACAGCAATTGGCAATACGGTGAACATCGCTTCACGTATTGAGAGCCTCACCAAAACCGTGGGAAAGCCGATGCTCATCACTGAAGCGGTGCGCGATCTTTTGCGCGATCAATCAGGCCTCGAAGAGCTGCCCCTTCAACAAATACGCGGTGTTCGCGGCTCAGTTTTAGTTTTCGCTCCGCAAAGCAAGGCCCAATAAAGATGCCCGTATTCTGGTAATAAAACGCAAAATTCGCCATGCCTTTTCTTCCTGAGATCGTCCGGTACATTGATGATTATCTCCGCATTCGTGAAATCGAAGATTGGCCGAATGCGGTAAATGGTCTGCAGATCGAAAATTCCGGCCGCGTCACAAAGATTGGGGCAGCGGTGGATGTTTCGACGCGCGTTTTGACCCAGGCCGCGAAAAAAGATGTCGATTTTCTAATCGTGCATCACGGATTGTTCTGGCCGGGTTTGCGACCCGTGACTGGCGCGCTGCGGCGGCAGCTGAAGCTCGCACTGAAAAATGATATTGCCCTTTACAGCGCGCACCTTCCGCTGGACGTCCATCCAAAGATTGGCAACAACGCGCAACTTGCCGGATTGCTCGGCCTTAAATTGACGCAGCCTTTTTTGCAAGAAAAAGGACAGCTTGTCGGACTGAAGGCGCGCGCTTCGCTGCCGCGAGAAGAGCTGGCGCAGACGTTGCGGAAAGCAGTGGGCGGGCCGATAAAATCATTCAATTTTGGACCAAAGAAGACGAATACCATCGGTATCATTACGGGCGACGCCGGTTCAGAAATCGATAGGGTCGCCCGGGAAAAAATTGACACGTTGATCACGGGCGAAGCGCCGCATTGGGCGGCCGTAGCTGCTGAAGAGTTCCGAATTAATCTCTTGCTCGGCGGCCATTACGCCACGGAAACCTTCGGTGTCAAAGCGCTCGCCGCGCATTTGTCCAAACGATGGAACATTCCATACGCGTTCATTGGCTCCCCGACGGGAATGTGACGAGAATGTCGAACTTGGAAGCCGAGCTCTTCTTAATGTGGCGATGGTGAATCGTGCAATGGGGGATCCAGGGGCGATCGATGAGTCGGATCCAATCTCCATGCGCCATGCGGTGGAGTTGGCTCTCGCACAATACCCGGCACGATTCGCGGAGTTCGTGTAGGTGTGGTCGTCATCGGCACAATCTCCTGTGGAGCAGCCTGAGCTTGTTTTCCTGTCACCCTCGCGCGCACCTGATCTACTCGTTCTTTAAAGGGCTGTTCCCATCCGAGATAGATCAAGCCACCGACAACCAGTATTTCGACTAATAGACGCACGATCTCTTTGGAGAGTGCAGAACCTCCGGAAGAAGATCAATTCAATTTTGCGATCCGCGACTTTCAAACTTTCACGAGAAGATTGCCTCTGGGGCAGGTGAGTTTCATGAAGGCTACTAGCCTAGTTGCTACAGGCCCGGCCGCTGATTCCAAGAACTGCTTCCCCAGCAAAGGCCAAGATACGTCGCCACGTACAGTTGGATGGAAGCGATCTGAAGCGGAAAATCGATGATCGCGTGCAGCGCCACTCCAATAAGTGCAATTATGACCAAGGGCTGAAGGACGTGCCTTCGTGGTATCCAGTCCGGTGCGTATCGCTTATAACTGCGAATACCGACCGCTATTCCTCCGAAAAAGAGCAACGCCCACAACGTGCTGCCGAGCCACCCCCATTCCAAGGCGGTCTGCAGGTAATCTTCGTGCAAGAATCTCCATGTGCCGGGAACGCGCTGGACCGGTACACCGTTGTAAAACGGAAATACGACCCGAAAGGTTGCGGGGCCGAATCCGAAAAGGCCTATGTCGGAGAAGGCTCCAGCCGCGATGCGCCAGGCCTGCCAACGAGCATCGTTTGGAATTCGTTCGCTCAATGATTGCCAGCGGTTGAGCGGTTGCTCGAGATGAGTCGCCTGTGCAAGCGCAATCAAAGCCAACAAAATCGCGATCGTGCCGGCAAGAGCGATGCCTTTCTCCGTGCGCCAAATCTTTCGCAAAAGCGCCCGTCCAAATCGCAGACAGATCGCAATCAGCAATAAGAGCGCGATCAACTGAGCCATACGCGACGTATTAGCCAGAACCCCGGCAACAGTCAGAATAAAAACACTTAGCCACATTGCGCGCGTGGCCGGCTGGCGTCTTGCAGTAAAGGCACGGATAACGAGACCGGCAGTCAATGGCCAGACCAGATTCAAGAAGGCTCCGGCATTTCCGTGGTAATAATAAGTCGCAAAAAACGTAGTCGCTCCCCAAGGGGGCGCCGTCTGCCAAAAGATCATATGAGCGCCGGTCGCTTTTTGTAATAACCCGAGAAACGCAATCGAGCCGGCGACAAGACCAATCATGTACCACAAGCGAAGCAGCCACCGATTGCTCTGAGATAGATCAGCAACGAACAAAATTGCGAGAAGCAGCAGAGCCCCTCGCAATATCCAGGCAGCGCTAATGGCGTAATCAACGGAGCCGGCAAGATGCGGCGCAAAATTCCGCAGCGGCACGAAAACATAAAAATCTGAGTCGTAAATCGACTTGGCGTTTACGGCCATCCAGCCGCCGATGCCAATCAAAGCGCATGTTAAGAAAAGCAAAAGACGCGGAAACCTTGGCCACCGTCGGCTAATCAGCAGTTCGATTATCCAGAGTACAAAGGCAGCGAACAGCAGCCAATTAATTGTCTGGATGCTTGCTGGCGTAGTGCCGCCGTAGGCCCATGGAGCGTAAACGAGAGCGGCGAAAAAAAGCCAGCGTGATGCGTGGCGGAAGAGCCCAGAAGTCACAGGTCAGACCTCAGAGGTCAGATGGCCGGCAGCAAGAAACGACTCAGGTTTCCTGATCATCCCGCCAAGCATCCGACCAACCTCAGCACACTGAGCGGCGAGCTGTTCGTGTTGCTCGCCTGAGATGTAGCCACAATCCCGCGCAAAATCCACCGATGAGTCGGTCTCGCTATTTTCGCCGTCGCAATCGCTCAGCTTGCTTAGAAAATGCGCTTCATATCGTCGCTTTGCCCATGCTTCGCGGAGATTCAAACAGACTGATCGCGACGAACGTCGGATTTGGCTGCTTAGCGCAAACTTTTCCTCCGGCGGAAAGCTCTTTGTAACCTCGAAGCTATTCATGGCGAGTTTGTATGCCAATTTGTAAACGGTGAGATCTTTGGTTGATTGGATCCTCATGCTGCAACTGCTCAGTTCTGATTTCTGACCGCTGACCTCTGACCTCTGTCGAGCCCCGCTCAGCGCCCTTTGCCAAAAAGCATGGTGTGCACTGTTTTTAGCACTATCATTGCGTCGAGCTTTAGCGAGTAATGCCGGATGTAATAGAGATCGTATTTGAGCTTCTCGACTGCATCCCGGTCGCTCTCGCCATAAGGATAATTGACTTGAGCCCAGCCGCTGATCCCTGGCTTTACCAGGTGCCGGAAATGATAAAAGGGAATTGTCCGCTTATAGCGTTCGGCGCATTTGTTCCACTCCGCGCGTGGGCCGATCAGGCTCATGTCGCCCTTGAAGACATTCCAAAGTTGCGGAAGCTCATCGAGCCGTAATTTGCGCAGCCAACGTCCAAGGGGCATGATCCGCGGGTCACCTTCGCGTGTGTATAGATCCTCGTTCTCCATCGAGCCGACGCGCATCGTTCGGAATTTAAAGACAATGAGAGGTTTTTCGTCCCGGCCGATCCGTTCCTGCTGAAAAAAAATCGGACGTCCTTCTCTGATCCAGATGAGTAGCGCGATCAGCGCGAAAACTGGAGCACAAATGATCAGCGTAACCGCTGACACGATGAGATCGAACAGCCGCTTCAAATAATGATATGGCGAAGTGCGGGCAAGCTGAAAGCCGGTCTGGAGCGGCCAAACCGGGTCGACAATGTCGAGTGGCACATATCGCCAATGGGTTTCGTAAAAAGATTCCAGCGTGTAGACGCGCGTCTGGTGGAACTGCGCCCGGACGAGGCGCTCCAGGAGCTGAGTACCGATCGAGTTAGCTTTCTCGGCCAGAATTATGCCGCTATAACGCTCGCTCAAATGATCGAGCTTGCCGGCAAGGTCTCCTTGCACAATTGGTGACCCTTCGCCAGCGATTGGCTGACCGACGCGCTCGTCCCTCAGATCCACAAAATCAAGCTGCTGCCCGTTTGGTGAGTTCTTGTAGGCGTTGTAAAAGGACGATGCTGCTGTGCCGCTGCCGATGACGAGAAATGTCCGACTGGCGCTGCTTGCGACTACGTAGTTTCGGAATGAGCGACGATAAAGCAAAGACACCGGCAGAAAAAGCATGAAACTCAAAAGCAGCATACCGCGGCTTGGTTTCATCGTTTGATCAAAAGTCGCGGCCGAATAGATCAGCATCGCGCTGATCGCAGCAGCAGCTGCAATCGCAAGAACGTGCTCGGTTGTGTAAATCAAACCGCGCATTTCGGTATTCCGGTTGTAACCGCCAACGATGTAAAGGGCTTGCAGAATGACGGCAAGCACCACGCAGTCAACCAGCACGAACTCAAAGGGACTGACAAAGAATTCGTCGCGACGAATGAAGCTCACAATCCCATAAAGCACGATCCAGCAAAGGATGTCCCACACCATGTAGAGCAGGCCAACAATCCAATCGTGACCGCGAACAGTATTAAAAGGTCTTCGCGATTTCTTATCGGCGGCGCTCAAAGCGGACGCAGATTCCGCCCAAACCGGCGGCTCAATCAGATCTTCCACCAATAAGTCCGACTTCGTGGGATTTTGCGATGGTCGAACAAACATGGAAGTTCGATCTCCTGAGGGCGCCACATCGGTAGCCTATGACGATTGGACATGATTTGTCATTAGAATTCGAGCCCTGTTATTTTAACGATGATTTCTGTGCTCAGCCGTCGTTTTCTGATCTTGGCAATAACTTCTGCGAAGGGTTCGGTTGTAACCCGATCACGTTGTTTTCTTTAAGCTTAATCAAGCAGCGCGCAATCCGGTACCGCCGAGCGTCCAAGCAGCCAGTTATACACCGCAAACATCTGCGATGCGATTTGCGGCCAGGAGAAATTCGCTATCACAAGATCGCGACCCCGATGGCCCATTTCTTGGAGGGCCGGCTCGTTCAATGCGAACAACTTTCTTAACCCCTCAGCAGCTCCTTCGACTGTCGCGTTCATCCGGATGGCTGCCCGCTTTTCGAAACCCTCTGGGAGATTGCATTCCGGCGTCATCAACACTGGACGTGCGTGCGACCACGCCTCTAGAACAACAAGAGGTTGTCCCTCGCTCAGTGATGGCAATACGAAGGCATCGGCATTCTGGTAAGCAGCCTCGCGCGCGTCTCCAAAAAGTGAACCGGCAAATTGTACCGAATCGGTGATCTTCAGTTCGCGAGCAAGTTGTTCCAACTCCCCTTGATGTCCGGCTTGATCCCAGCCAGCGATCATCAGAACCCAGCCTCTCTCGCGTTTGCGCGCTTCCTTCCATCCGCGAAGAAGAATACTTAGTCCCTTTTTTGGATGTAGGCGCCCAAGATAAAGTAACACTTTGCGGTCTCCGACCATATCGGTCGCCCAAGGCGGCATCTGATCAGCCCCGTTGTCCGCGTGCACTTCAATTCCGTTCGGAATAACGCAAATAGGATTTCTTAGGCCGAACGCTCGGATCGCTGCCGCTTCTGCTTGGTTAACGGCGTGGATACAAGCGGCATTCTCCAAGTGGCGTCGCTCAAAAACAAAAGCCGCTATGATTTTCTTCCAACGCGAATTGTGCAAGGCCCACGGATCGAGCATTCCGTGCGTCGAAACGACGTAAGGGCGCGGTGTGACGCAACCGTTGGATTTGGACCACCGAACTGTGGCTATAGAAAGATACGTCCAAATGCCATGGGTGTGGACAAGGTCGGGCGTCAGAGATGCAAGCTGACGCGATAGGTCCGGAGCATACCGAAAGCTGGCATATTTCGGAGCTACGAGATGAACCGATAAATCTTTCCATTGTGCCCGCTCCTCTGTCGAGAATTCATCCTCAACGCTTACGACATCGACGTGAATATCGTGCTCGTCTTCCAGAAATCGTGAGAGGCTTCGCACGGAATCCATCAATCCTCCTGCGCGCCGCGATATGTAAGGCGCGAGCATCGATACTTTGAAGCTCATCGATGAATCAGCGCTTTGACTAGAAAAGATGAAAACAGGCTGGTGGGACGTATCGGAGCAGTTTTCGCAGCATAGATCGCTTGCTCTGCGCCCGTCGCAAAATGTTCCGGCGTAAAATCCTCGATGATACGCCGGCTTTCCCCTCGCATTTCTTCCAGGCGCCGCTTCGAGAGGCGGCACATGTCCAACATCAATTTACCGAGGCTTTCGACAGATCCCGGATCAAAGGTGAATCCGTTTTTGCCTTCAGCCACCAGATCAGGCACACAACCGCATCGATTCGAAACGATTACAGGCAAGCCCGTTGCCATGGCTTCATTGACTACAAGACCCCATTGTTCTGTAATGCTCGCGTGGACGAACACATCAGCGAGCGCATAATACGCTGGAAGCTCTTGATATTGAACGAAGCCCGGCAAGTGCACGTTACCATCCAACCCAAGGTCAGAAATCAGGAAACAGAGATCAGCCCTCAACGGCCCATCACCGAGGAGGACTAAATCCCATGGCCCGTCGCCTGTTGTTGGTTGTCCGTCGTCTCTATTACCAGCGAGTTGTCGGTAGAGGGCATAAGCACGAATGAGCGTCGGGAGATTTTTCTTCGGCACAAACCGGGCTGACGCCAGAAAATAATTCCGAGGCAACCCATACTTCCGCCTGACCTCTGACGCCTGACTTCTGGCCTCTTCCCCGTTCTGGCGGAAATACTCATTGTCCACCACGTCATAGCCAGTGAAGACCCGATTGCGTGGTAATCCGAGAGCAATCAAATATTCCGTTTGTAGCTGCCCGCCGGCCAGTCCAGCGGAAAACAGCGAAACAACAATCCGCTTAATTGATTCTGCCAAGGTGTATCTCTTCTGATCAAACGCATTGCTTTCCGACATTACCACGGTTGGCCGTTGATTTTGCAGGCACCATTCCAAAGCCATTAACGAAGCTGGAGTCGCCCAGCCAGGAATCATCGCTACTGTGGGATCTGCTTCACGAAGAGCTTTGGCCATTTTTTGCCGAAGTAGCGCGCGCTTTGGACGACGACTATCCGATATGTCATCGAACAATGTTACCCGATCGAACGCCCGCGGTTCGTCTATCCTCTCCCACTGGTACTCGCGCGTGGCCGCACAGGTTTCGATCGCTACGACGCGGAAAAGGTGGGCCGCGGCTTGGAGCCGGGCCCAATGGTAAGGCCCTAACCGGTCCAAAAGGATCGCGATCGGCTCATTTTTCACACCAAACTGTGCTCGCCGGTTCTCCCATGTTCGTTCGAACTGGCGCGCCATCCGCGAATTGCTGCCGGTATGGAATTCGTGCAAAAAAGTCATGCCGCCCAAGCCAGAGAAGCAGGAGACAGGGCCAGAAAGAC
>JBKOXU010000202.1:0-5122 GCA_046725095.1 Verrucomicrobiota bacterium | reverse complement strand
TTCCGTTGCAGCGGCACGGTCTCTATTTCGGTCTGGATCTGCTTGATCTTTTGTTGTCGATCTTGAAGAACGAGCAGTTGTTCCAATTCAGGATGCACGCGCGCTGAAGTTATTGATTCTGCCAAGCGCCGTCAATCATTGGGCGGCAGATCCACCGCCACGCTCCATTTCATCAAAAGCTTTCAACACCTGTTCTGGACGCGCGCGCACGGCGATGTTTTCCGTGAGATTCACCCAGCGAATTATCCCGGTGGAATCAATTAGAAATTCAGCTGGGCGGGCAATATTAGTTCCCTTCGGCCCGGCGCCGGGATGCAGCAGGCCGTAACGCCGAATGACTTCCGCCTTTGGATCGGAAAGGAAGGTGTAAGTGAAATGCAGTTTTTGGCGCTGGCGATTGATCTCCGGCGGGTCAACGCTGAGCGCGACCACGCGAATGCCACGCGATTCGAGATCCGAAAGCTTGTCCTGAAAACTCCGCAACTCGGAGTTGCATAACGGTCACCAGAACCCGCGATAAAAAATCAGAAGCACCGCATTCGCCTTCGCGGTTGACGCACTCGATGCCGGCCCTGAGAGAAGATCTACGAGCGCGATCTGGTTATTATCTTGGTTCGGCAACGTAAATGCGGGCGCTTTCTCACCGACGCGCGGCGCTCCGGTTGATAATGGTAACTGCCGCAGCTCGTAAAAGATCAGATACGAAAAGAAACCAAAAACTACAACACTGAGTGCGGCCAGGATCGGGCCGGCAATTTTTCCGCGGTAGCTCTGCGGCTTGCCAAAAGCGCGGACCAAGCCGAGGAGAAGAAAAATTCCACCGACGGCAAACAACAGGAAGTTTGCCCATGGAAAATCACGGGTGACTGGGAATTGCGCAAAAAACGTGTAGCTGAGAAAACCAGCTAGCGCGAAAACAAACCCGATCCAGAGCGACCAATTCCAGCTTCGTTTCATGTTGATCTTGCCGCCCCCATCCGCAGGATCCACCGGTAAAGTGCTATTGCGGTAGCGGCGAATGCAACGCCACCGATGATGATCGCAGCCGTCCTAAAGCCTGGCCCGACGAGCGCGAGCGGTGCAGATACGCCGGAGAACACAACGATTGCGGAGATAACCACGCCGATCACACTCTCACCGACGATCAATCCTGACGCCAGTAGCACCCCGAGCTGCTTCGTCGCGTCCGGTCTGGAGGTGCGGTCAGCGCGTTTGTCGAAGAACCAGCCTGCGACCGCGCCGACCACGATCATCAGAGTGCTCTGTGTCGGGAGATAAATTCCGAGGCCCACGGCCAGTGGAGGAACGCGCATGTGTCGTGTCGTGCGTGCGAGAATCTCGTCCAGCAGGATGATGCCAACTCCGATCAGCCCGCCGATTCGGATCAGGCTCCAGTCGATATCAGCGGCAATGACGCCCTGCGCCAATGAGGAGATCAGTCCCGCTTGCGGCGCCGGCAGTGGATTCGGGCGCAGGTCGGCGCCCGGCGCGCCCACAAAGCCGTAGGCGTGATTGACCAAGTCGAGCACGGGCGGAATGACCAACGCGCCAGCGATCACACCGATGACAAGCGCGAACTGCTGTTTCCACGGAGTCGCATCGACAAGCTGCCCGGTTTTGAGGTCCTGCAGGTTATTGTTTGCGATTGCGGCCACGTTGAAAATGACTGCGGTGGTAAAAAGCGCGAATGCCATCAAGGCTTTGCTCGCCTCCGGCGAAACGTATGGCTTCACGCCGAGGACAAGGAGCAAGGCAGCACCAATCACCACCAGGATACCGATGCCCGAGAGCGGGCTGTTGGACGAGCCGATCAACCCTGCCATGTAACCGCAAACGGCGGAGACGAAGAAGCTCATCAGAAGGACATAGGCCACGCCGCCGATCACGAGTGTTGGCAAATGCGCGCCGAGTCCGCTCGTGTTTGCGAAGTAGCCGAGTACCCACCCGATCGGCAGCATGCACACCAACGTCACCAAACCGACGATTCCGATTGGAATATCGCGTTCCGTGATCGGCAGCGTGTCCGCTTTGCCGGCCTTGCGCGCGCGCGAAGCGGCCATCGCACCGGCCAGACCACGCGCGACCGGCCTAACGAGTTTGAGCAACGTCCAGATTGCCGATACGCCGATCGCGCCGGCACCGACGAAACGGACTTTTCTGCTCCAGGTGCTTTGCGCGAGTTGCGCGGCCGCAGTGCTGAGATCGTGGGCAAGACCAGAATAGTGCGGCACCCCCCATCCCCAGCCGATCACCGCGCCCAGGAGCATCGCAAGGCCGACTGAGAGACCAACCAGGTGTCCTATCGCGAGCAGCGCGAACGAAAGCGAGAAGTCATAACCACTCACCGCGCCTTTTCTGCCGATTCGGAAAGTCTGCGCCACATCCGAGGCGAAGATTTGCGTGGCCACGATCACCGCAAATACTGCTGCAACAATCGATCCCCACAAAACAGCAAGCAGCCCTGCGCGCCCATGTTCAATATCGGAAGCATGCGCGGAATCACCGCTACTGCCGACTTTCAGCACCTCGGCGCAAGCGACCCCTTCCGGATAAGGCAGGTCAGAAGTGGTTACCAATGCACGGCGCAGCGGGATTGAGTACATCACGCCCAGAATGCCGCCCAGCGCGCAGATCAGGAACGAGATCCAGAATGGAAACTCCGTCCACCAGCCGATCATGATCAGACCCGGCAAGACGAAGATGATCGACGAGAGCGTACCCGCCGCTGACGCAACGGTCTGCACAATGTTGTTTTCCTGGATAGTCGCATCCCGAAAACCGCGCAGGATCGCCATCGAGATGACTGCGGCCGGAATCGACGTCGAGAAAGTAAGACCGGCCTTCAGGCCGAAGTACACGTTCGCTGCCGTGAACACCAACGTGATAACGACGCCTATGATGAGGCCACGGACAGTGAGTTCTTTGCGCATATTCGCTTGGTAGGCCGACCGACGCGAGCGAGAATAGTGTGGAGCCACCCGATGGGTCAAGAGGTGTCCCCGGCTCGCGAGCTGCTCGTCATCTGAGCGAAGCGGCACCGAGTCGAAGATCTCCGGGGGAATCGACTTAAGCTGCTACCCACGGGCGATCCCTCGACTTCGCTCGAGATGACCATGGCTAAATGACGCTTGTGCTCTCGGGCCGCTTTTTCCAAGCTGCTGCAAATGGCGAATATCGATATCGCGAACCCGCCGCAGGAATATCCCGATATCGTCGGGGCGCGACCAACCAATCCGCTAGCGGCCAATTTCAAACCGTTCATTCCGGCGTCAGCGCAATTGCCGGAGCTGACGTGGCCGCACTTAGTCGTCGGAACATTGTTAGGAATGGTTTTCGGCGCCTCGTCGCTCTATCTCGTGCTCAAAGTGGGCTTGACCGTAAGCGCGTCTATTCCGGTCGCAGTGCTTTCCATCACCTTCTTTCGAATCTTCTCGAAGATGTTCCGCACTCGCGACGCGAACGTTTTGCAAAACAACATCGTGCAAACGGCCGGCTCGGCCGGCGAATCGATCGCTTTCGGCCTTGGCGTGACGATGCCCGCGATCATGATCCTCGGTTTCGATCTCGAAATCACCCGCGTGATGCTCGTGGCAGTCCTGGGCGGATTGCTCGGGATATTGATGATGATCCCGCTGCGTCGCGCACTCATCGTTGCTGAACATGGCATTCTGAAATATCCCGAAGGCACAGCCTGCGCCGAAGTTCTCAAGGCAGCCGCTTCCAAGGAATCGCTCGCGGTGGCGGACAAAACTCATACGACCGCGAACGCCCAGATAGTTAACGAAGAAGCCGCAAGCGGCGGCAAAGTGATCTTCAGTGGGTTTGGCATCGGGTTCCTGTATCAGGCCGCGATGGGCGCCTTCAAGCTCTGGAAAGACACGCCGGAGAAGATTTTTGCAGCTCCACTCAAGGGCGGCTCAATCTCCGCCACCATCGAGCCCGCGCTGCTCGGCGTCGGTTACATCATTGGACCGCGGATCGCTTCGATCATGTGTGCCGGGGGCGTGCTCTCCTATC
The DNA here is from genome assembly GCA_046725095.1 of Verrucomicrobiota bacterium. Lineage (GTDB taxonomy): Bacteria > Verrucomicrobiota > Verrucomicrobiia > Chthoniobacterales > UBA10450 > Udaeobacter. Next base: position 1,105 of record JBKOXU010000202.1, on the reverse strand, counting down.
TCGTTTTAATTCCGGCGATCAAGTTTTTCGGTGAACACGCGACGATGCCGATCGCGCCCGGGACAATCCCGATCAGTGAAATGGGGCCTGACGACATTCGCGGCGCTTACATTCTTTATATCGGGGCGGGCGCCGTCGCGGCGGGTGGAATCATCAGCCTGTTTCGCTCGATCCCAACCATCTGGCACGGATTGAAGGGTGGTTTGGCCGATTTGCGCGGTCATCACGGTCCGCGTGAACATGCGCCACGCATCGATCGCGATTTGTCGATGCGTGTAGTGATCATCGGTTGCCTCGCCATCATTGCAGTGATCATGGCCGTGCCGCAATTGCATCTGCGCGGAAATCTGCTCGGCGCGTTTTTGATCGTGGTCTTTGGCTTTCTTTTCGTCACCGTCTCATCACGATTAACTGGCGAGATCGGCTCGTCTTCGAACCCGATTTCAGGAATGACGGTGGCGACGCTACTGCTTACGTGTTTGGTCTTTCTCATCATCGGCTGGACCACCCCCAATTATTTTGTGACTGCGCTCTCGATCGGCGGCATTGTCTGTATCGCCGCGTCCAATGGCGGCACGACGTCGCAAGATTTGAAAACGGGCTTTCTGGTTGGATCGACCCCGAAATTTCAACAGATCGCGATCCTGTTTGGCGCGCTCGCTTCCGCGCTCACGCTTGGTTTCGTGCTCTTGTTCCTTAACAACGCCTACACGGTCTATGTGCCGATGACCACACCGGAACTGCGCGCGCCGGCCAATGAAATCGGCCGACCAGAAAGACTGCGAGGATTGCAAGGGTTGACCGATCAAAATACTTATCGTGGCTGGCAACGCACCGATCCTGAAGGCGGCCCGGCCCAGCGCTATCTGGTAAACGAGCAAGGCGTTCCCGTTTACCTTGTGGATCCCGGAATTAACGGCACGCATAGGGTTCGTCCTGATGGATCGACCGTGACAAAATTCGACGCGCCCAAAGCCACGTTGATGTCTTATATCATCAAAGGAATCCTCAGCCGGAAATTGCCATGGGCGCTCGTCCTGCTCGGGGCCATGATAGCCATCGTTCTTGAAATGAGCGGCATTCCCTCCCTTGCCTTCGCAGTCGG
>JBKOXU010000048.1:0-24693 GCA_046725095.1 Verrucomicrobiota bacterium | reverse complement strand
CCAAGATCTCGCTCTCGCGGCTTAATTGACCGTGACGTTTGGAGTTGGACGCCTGCTACGGCGCCAAACGTGGACAGCAGGCTAATCAAACGGCGGAGCGACCGCGCCGGATGGTGAAGGAAATTCGCGGACGCTCGGGAGTCGGCAGTGTGCCGGTGCAACGCTCGGCTCCTTAAAACTTATCACCGGAAAAACATGTAGATGTTTGCGTGGATAGCGACGAGGACAGGGGTTCAACTCCCCTCGCCTCCAGCCTTCGCTTTTGGAGGCGAGCGCAAAAGCGAAGGCTGCCGCGCCGGAGCAAAGCGTAGGCGGGCCGGTTTGAACTTCCTCTCGACGCTCCAAAAGACTACGGCTTGGCAGGCCAGCAGAATGCAGCGTTCCTTCTACGTTTATGTTCTCGTTTGTGAAAGCAACGAGACAATTCATTACACGGGCATCACCCAGGATCTCCAAGCGCGGCTGATTAAACACAACCAAGGATGATGTGCGCCCACCGCAAAACACCGTCCGTGGCGAATTCAGACGGCCATAGCCTTCGATTCCGAGGCTAAGGTCCCTGCAGTTGAAAAATACTTGAAAACCGGCTCAGGCCGGGAATTCGCTCGCCACCACTTTCAGTGGCGTTCGTTCACAGCGCAGCAAGGCCGTCAGACAATTCTCAGGACCACGAGATTCTGACAATTGGCATTGCGAACTCGCAATTCGCGCACACTGATCTAAATCTCAGGTGATGCAGGACGTGCTCACACCGATGATGCAGCAGTACCGGCGGCTGCGGGGCAGCATTCCGGCGGACACGCTTTTGCTTTTTCGGTTGGGAGATTTTTACGAACTGTTCTTCGAGGACGCGAGGGAGGCAGCTGCTCTGCTCAATGTCGCGCTGACCAAGCGCAACGGCGTTCCAATGTGCGGAGTTCCGTACCACGCGGCACAGAGTTATGTCGCAAAGCTGATCAAGGCAGGTCGCCGCGTCGCGATCTGCGATCAGACGAGCGAACCGCAACCGGGTAAAATCGTTTCGCGCGACATCACCCAGATTATCAGCGCTGGCACGGTAAGCGATCTCGATCTTCTCGAATCTAAACGCGCGAATTATCTCGGCGCCGTTTACATCAATAGCGGCGTGTTTGGCCTCGCATACGCGGACCTGAGCACGGGCGAGTTCCGGCTGGCGCAAGCGCAAGATCGACAATCGCTGCTCGATGAACTGGCGCGAGTCCGCCCCTCGGAAGTTCTTGTCAGCGATGAGCAGAAGCACCAGTTCGCGGACATTACCGGGGTGCTTGGGTACGACAGTTATGCGTTTCTACCGGAGCAGGCGATTTTCACGCTGTGCGAGCATTTCAAAGTTAAATCGCTCGACGGTTTCGGTTGCGTGCAAATGCCCCAAGCAGTCGCTGCCGCGGGAGCAATCGTCCATTATCTGAAACATCAGCTGCGGCGCAAAATCGATCACCTTGCGTCGTTGCGCTGCGATGCGCCGGCCCATTACGTCGTCCTCGATGCCGCTACCCAAACCAATCTCGAGCTGGTTGAATCGCGCAGCGCGCGGGATACCAGCTTGCTCGCGGTGCTGGATCGGACCGTCACCCCGATGGGTGGACGCAAATTGCGCGGGTGGATTTTGCAACCGCTGCGCGATCTGACCGAACTGGAGTGCCGCCAGCAAATGATCGCTGATTTGCTGCAAGAGCCCGACCTGCTGGGGTCATTGCGTGCCTCGCTCAAATCGATCCGCGACATCGAGCGGGCAGCCGGGCGCTTGAGCCAGGCCTCAGGCAATGCGCGGGATCTCGTCGCGCTAAAAATTTCGTTGCAACAAATTCCAAAGCTGATGAACGAACTCGCGAAATTGATTGAACGAACCGAATTTGGTAGGGCACGACCGGTCCGAGCCGGACTGGCATCTGGCGCGCCGACGATTGCAGAACAAAACGGCGGGCTCGGCGAGCCCGCCCTACCACAACGTTTGCAGAATGAGATTCGCGAGATGCCGGAGCTTGCCGAAAAACTGACGCGGGCAGTAGTAGATGACCCACCTTTGGCGCTGAAAGAAGGCGGAATTTTTCGCGATGAACACGATGTCGATCTTGACGCATTGCGTCAGGCGTCGCGCGACGGAAAAAATTGGATCAGCCAATTACAGGAGCGCGAGATTGCCGCCACCGGGATCAAATCGCTCAAGGTGCGTTACAACTCGGTCTTCGGCTATTTCATCGAGGTGACCAAATCGAATTTGGCGAGCGTGCCCACCCATTACACGCGCAAACAAACGACGGTAGGCGGCGAGCGTTTCATCACCCCGGAACTGAAGGAAATCGAAGCAAAAATCCTAGGGGCAGACGAGCGCGCCCGGCAACTCGAGTACCAACTTTTCCAAAAACTGCGCGACGAGACGTTGCGCGAGCTAGATCCAATCCAGCAAACTGCCGCTGCCATTGCGGTCCTCGACGTTATCTGCGCACTGGCAGAGACGGCGCGACTCTTTCGCTATTGCCGGCCAAAGCTAAACGACACGCTGCGGCTCGTGATCAAAGACGGGCGGCATCCCGTCCTCGATCAAAACCTGGTGGAAGAAAAGTTTGTGCCGAACGACACGTCGCTCGACGGGGAGAACGTGCGACTGGCTATTGTCACCGGGCCGAATATGGCGGGGAAGTCCACTTATATCCGCCAGGTTGCGCTAATTGTGTTGATGACACAGATCGGCAGCTTCATTCCGGCGGAAAGTGCAGAGATCGGGTTGGTCGATCGCATTTTCACGCGCGTCGGCGCGAACGACGATCTCGCGCGCGGCCAATCGACCTTCATGGTTGAGATGAACGAAACCTCAAACATTGTAAACAACGCCACGGCGCGAAGCCTTGTCATACTGGACGAGATCGGCCGCGGGACATCGACCTTCGACGGACTCTCTATCGCCTGGAGTGTGGCCGAATTTCTGCATGACAAGATCAGGGCGCGCACACTTTTTGCGACGCATTACCACGAACTAACGAAACTCGCTGAGGAACGCAGCGGCGTATGCAATTTCAACGTGGCTGTGCGCGAATGGAACGATCAGATCATTTTTCTGCGCAAGATCGTGCCGGGCGGCGCGGACAAGAGTTACGGAATCCAGGTCGCGCGGTTGGCCGGTTTGCCGAAGGAAATTCTCGATCGCGCGAAGGACATTCTTTCGCACCTGGAAAAGCCTAATGGCGCTATTGAATCGCCGTCTGCCAGCAAATCGCGGCGGAAGAGAAAGCCTGCCGTGAAGCCTGACAAACCGCAGCTGGATTTGCTGTAAACCAGTCAGCTTGCGCTGATCTTTCGTTTCGCCTCGCGGCCATGCTTCCATGGCAACCAGACTGGCCGGCCATGCGGAACCACATTGCGCCAGCGTGTGTCGAAACGCCAGAGCCCGGCGGCGCGCGCCAGTTCGAGTGCGCCGCAGAATTCGTCGTCGGAGATGCCGCGGTTTATCTCGGCAAGGCGCGGTTCGGTTTCGGCTTTATAGGCTGGATAATATTGATCCATGACGTTGACGTAGGTGTCGCGCGACAAGTTGTCAGCGATCCAGTGCATGATTTCGCGCGTGTCATCCAGCAAACCAGGCATCACGAGATGGCGCGCCAGCACGCCGCGCAACGCGAGTCCTTGCTCGTCCACTTTCAATTCGCCAACTTGGGCGTGCATCGCCGCGATGACCTTGCGAGCGGCATCCGCATAATCACTGGCGATAAGATATTTTCGGCAATGCTCAGTATCCCAGAGTTTGAAGTCCGGCATGTAGATGTCCACCAGCCCATCCATGAGCTGAATGCTTTCGATGCTGTCGTACGCGGATGTGTTATAAACCAGCGGCAGACGCAAACCGCGTTCGACCGCAATCACGAGCGCTTCGAGGATTTGCGGGACCACATGCTCCGGCGTGACGAAATTGATGTTGTGGCAACCAATGTCCTGAAGGTCGAGCATGATGCGCGCAAGCTCTGACAAAGCGACCTCCGCGCCTTCGCCAAGCTGGCTGGTCTCGAAGTTCTGACAGAACACGCAGCGCAGATTGCACCAACCGAAAAAGATCGTGCCCGAGCCGTTCCAGCCGCGCAGGCAATCCTCTTCGCCAAAATGCGGAAACGCGCTGGCCACGCGGGCAAGCCGTCCGCTCTTGCACACGCCAATCTTGTTGTTAAACCGGTCGATCTCGCAGTCGCGTGGACAAACCCGGCACGACCGCAGCGATTCCACCGCTTGCTGCGCGCGCTCCTGGAGAATTCCTTCCTCGAACGCTTTGACATAAGCCGGCAGGAAAGCCTCACGCGGCAGAACAAACTGCCCGTCGCCGTCCAGCTCGATCGGCGCGGAGCTGTTACAACGAGCCTTCCTCTCGCCATTGAGCATGCGCATTGTCGCAAGATTACCTTAGATAGAACGGCGTTGCCACACTTCTGGCGAGAGGAGAGTGATGTCGAAGGCGAGGCAGAACCCGACGGCATCGGCGAGGGCGCCGACACCAGCACGCGAGGCGCGCGCTCCCCAGAATTCCGAATGACGTCGCAGCGTGACGAATTATAATCAGTATTGGCTTGTACATATGGCTGTTAAAACCGAGAAAGAACTTACCGAAACACAGCGGAGTCATTGGCTGAAAGCCGTGGCGGCGATTGAGCTGCGCAATTTCGGTTACGCAATTTCGCTCTTGCAGGGAATTCTCAGACAGGAGCCGCAGTTCCTCACCGGCCGTCAACTATTGCGGCGGACTGAGGTGACGAAAAACAAATCGGCGAAGAAAAGTTTCTTCAATATCTCGACCGCGCCGATAGCCATCATGAAAGCGCAGCGAGAAATTAAAAAGGACCCGAAACACGCGGTCGAAATGCTGGAGAAAGTTTTGGAGGAAGAGCCTTACAATCGCCAGGCAAATCTGGTTTTGAAAGAAGCGGCTCTGGCGGCCGGCTGGCCGGAGATTGGGATGTTCGCGTTGCGAACGTTGCTCGAAGAAAATCCGCGCGACGTCAAAGTGCTGCACGAGCTTGGCCGTTTATATCACGAGCTTGGAGAAAGCGACCGGGAAGTAGAAATCTATAATCAAATCACCGAGATAAATCCGCTCGATGCTGAGGCGCTGCGTCTGGGTAAGGATGCTTCTGCCCACGCCTCCATGAAGAGTGGTGGGTGGACGGAGGCGGAAAGTTATCGCGATCTGATCAAGGATAAGGAGGCGGCGATTTTCCTCGAGCAACAGAGCCGCATACGATTGACCGGGGAATCGCTCGATCAACAGATCGCGGAAACAATCGCGCGCCAAAAGTCGGAACCGGCCAATATCGATCTTGCACGACGTCTGGGCGCGTTAAATGAGCAAAAGGAGAATTTCGAGGCAGCGATTGGCTGGTATCAATATGCGGCCGATCTGACCAAGGGGGCCGATGCTGGATTGGTCCGCAAAGTTTCCGACTTAAAAATCAAAGGGCTCGAGCGCGAGATTACGGCACACGAAGAATTTCTCTCCACGCACGCTTCGGCGCATGAGTTGTATGGGAAGAAATCTGAGGAGTTAAAGGCCGCGAAAAAGAACCGGGCGGAGATTCTGCTTGACGATGCGCGTGACCGTATGGAACGGAATCCGACCGATTTGCAGCTTCGCTTTGAACTTGGCGCGCATCTGGTGGATGCAGGGCGTTTTCGCGAAGCCGTGCCCGAGCTGCAACGCGCGCGACAAAATCCAAATGCGCGTCTTAAGGCGATGAACCTGCTCGGCCGCTGCTACGGCGAGCTTGGAATGCTCGATCTTGCGATGAAGCAACTCGAAGAGGCGTCGAGCGAAATTGTATCAATGGACGCCATAAAGAAAGAGATCCTCTACAATCTCGGACTTGTGTACGAGCAGCTCGGCGAGCGAGAAAAATCGCTCAACTGCATGAAGCAGATTTACCAAGCTGATTATGGCTACAAGGACGTGGCACAGCGGGTGGAAAGCTCGTACAAACAGAATATCTCCCAAGTCTGATCGGCTCCTGAAAAACTCTTGTGTGCCTCTCTCGCTCCTGCTCTTTCTCATGCTCATGCTCATGCTCTCAGGACTTGCTGCACGGAAGCTGGATTCACTACAGAAAGAATATGAGCAAGAGCATGAATAAGAGTAAGAAAAGAGAAAGCAGATCCACATTTGCCACGTCCGGGAGGACGAGAATTTTCGATTCTTAAGTGTCAAATTTGTCGGATCGTCCCGATAGGTTTCAACGGAGAAAAAATCATGAAAACCAAATTCACTCCTATTTCACGGTTCAGCGTTCTTGCTTTCGTGCTTGCATCTATCAGTTTCGCCGGCCTGGCGGTGGCACAAGAAAGCCCGGCAGGCAAAGGCTCGTCGCTCAGCGCAAAGGATAAGACATTCATGCACAAAGCCGCCAAAGGCGGAATGATGGAAGTGGCAATGGGAAGATTGGCTGAGCAGAATGGTAAAAGCGATGATGTGAAATCATTCGGCAAGCGAATGGTCACCGATCACAGCAAAGCTAATGACGAACTGAAATCGATTGCGGAGAAAAAGGGCGTTAAACTGTCGAGCAAAGAGCCGAGCGAGAAATGGAGTTCCGATAAGGCCTACATCGACATGATGGTGAAAGATCACGAAAAAGATCTGGCCGAATTTCAGGACGAGGCAAAGAACGGCAGTGATCCCGACGTGAAGGAATTCGCGGAGGACACGGCGAAGGTGGTCCAGGAACATCTTGACCTCGCCAAGCAAACTCAAAGCAAGCTGCAATAGAAACGCTGACTGCGCGATGATGCGGCACGCCGGGAAAGGCGTGCCGCATTTTCTTTGCTAGCTATTTAGCAGTGGCCTTTAAAAGCGCCTTGCTTTTGCTCGGTCAAATTTAATCCTCCTGGAGGATGCGTAAGACCAAAATCATCTGCACGCTCGGTCCGGCTACTCAACAAACCGACGTGTTGCGGCAATTAGTTCAGAAAGGAGCTGACATTTTTCGATTGAACATGAGCCATGTCGATCACCGCTCGGTCCGTGAAATTGTGCCGCGCATTCGCGCGCTCGGGGAAGAAGCGCGCCGATCCATCGGGATCCTGCTCGATACGCAGGGCCCTGCCATTCGCACAGGAGACTTGAAAACCGATCTCCACTTAAAGCAGGACGACATTCTGGAGCTCACGGTAGCCGGCGCTAAAGGCCAGGAGCGCTATTCAGTCGATGTGAATTATCCCGGGCTGATCGATGACGTGTCCGTGGGCGACACCATCCTAATGGACAGCGGCATGATCAGGCTGGTGGTCCTCGAAAAACAGGAAAACCGGATCCGGTGCAAGGTTATGACGCCTGGAACGCTTGGCTCCCGGCGTCACATTAATCTGCCCGGTGTGCATGTGAATCTACCGCCGCTCACAAAAAAAGACCTTGCTGATATTTCAGTCGGCGTAGAGCTCGGAGTCGATTTCTTCGCCCTCAGTTTTGTGCGCCAGAAAAGCGATCTGGATCAGGTGCACACCGTTCTGACCGAAAAAAAGAGCAAGGCCTTGGTCATCGCCAAAATCGAGGATCAACTGGCGGTCCGCGCGATCAACGACATGATCGATGGCGCAGACGCCATCATGATCGCCCGCGGCGATCTGGGAATCGAATGTCCAATGGAGGAATTGCCCATCATCCAGCGGCGGATTGTAAAATCCTGTCTTCGCTTGGGTAAGCCGGTCATTGTTGCCACCCAATTGCTCGAATCGATGATCACGAATCCGCTGCCGACTCGGGCTGAAATTACCGATGTCGCGAATGCGGTTTTTGAGCAGGCAGATGCCATCATGCTCAGCGGTGAAACAAGTCTGGGGCGTTATCCAGTGGAATGCGTCCGAGTGCTCAATCGCGTGGCCTTGCGCATTGAGCGCAGTGGAGGAGCCGGCTACTCGGAGTCCGCAATGCTCGTGGATAATCGGCAAAAAACAGTCGCTTCCGCCGTGCTCCTGGCCAATTCGCTGGCGAATTCAAAGATTATTGTGTTCACCCGGCACGGCGCGATGGCGCGCAACGTTTCAAAACTTCGTCCGGAAAACGCGCCGATATTTGCTTTTACCTCGAGCGAAGAAGTCTATCGCCAATTGTCAATTTACTGGGGCGTTTATCCCGTGAAAATCGACTTCACCGATGACCCGAACGCAACCATCGAGGCGGCAGAAAAGTTCTTGCGCCGAACCAAGCTGACGGCTCCGGGCGATCAGTTGGTTATCATCAGCGATCTACGCACGGGCGAAGAACGCGTCGATTCCGTGCAACTTCGGACGGCAAAATAGCAGAACAGGCATTCTGCCTGCGCGCCCACCGCGGCTTGCAGCCCGTTATTTCCGAGACGAACAGGCAACATGCCTGTTTGTAGCAAGACCGGAGGTCTGTGTTTCGGTGATCGGCCTACGCTTCGACCGGCAATTCAACTTCGATCGGGCGTTCCTTCTTGCTCAGCGCGCGGCGCAGTTTCGAAAGCGCGATGTTCTGCAGCTGCCGAATGCGCTCTCGCGTAACACCGAATTTCTTTCCCACTTCCTCGAGCGTCTTCGGTTTGCCGCCGTCCAGCCCGAATCGCTGAAAAATGATCTTTTTCTCGCGGTCGTCGAGCACGTCAAGCAAACCGCCAACCTCATTTCGCAGATTCTTGTCGCGCAAAAGCTCGAAAGGCGTCTGAGCTTCTTCGTCCCCGACAATTTCGCCGAATTCAGTGGAATCGTCGTCGCTGATCGGCGCATCGAGCGAAGCCGGGCGAATCGATACGGTCTTCAGTTGCGAGACTTTTCCGCTCGCAATCCCGATCTCGTCGCCAAGCTCCTCGTCTGTCGGTTCACGGCCAAGTTCCTCGCTCATTTGCAGCGAAACCCGGCGCATCTTGGAAATCTTGTCCACCAGATGCACGGGCAGACGGATCGTCTTGCTCTGATTGGCCAGCGCCCGCTTGATGGACTGCTTGATCCACCACGCGGCATACGTACTGAGCTTCCCGCCCTTTGCCGGATCAAACCGTTCAACGGCCTTCATCAGGCCGATATTGCCTTCTGAGATCAGGTCAAGAAGCGGCAGCCCCAGATTCGCGTAATCGTGCGCGATCTTGACGACCAGGCGCAAATTCGAACGAATCATGAGCGCTCGCGCCTCGCGATCGCCCTTCTTGATCTTCGCGGCCAGTTCGATCTCCTGATCCGGAGTCAAAAGCGGGATTTGCCCGATTTCGCGCAGGTAAATCTTAATTCCGCTATCACTGTCCTCGGCAGCCATATAACTCTTTTTCATCAATTACGTGAGGGGGATGTATCGACAATGTACTCAGGTTCGCTGGCGCTTCGTCGATCACGCGTTCTAGCATTCTCAAAAGTATTTAACAAGGTTAAATATTCGGATTTCTGACACTCCCCGGATGCCTCTTGTTCAATCTTTTTCGGACCCTCGCAGGCTCGCCGTTTTCCCGGTTCTGTCCGAGGGAAATCGCCTAATAATTAAACCAAGTTTGCAAACGGAAGTCGCATCGCGCGATCGGGAGCATTTGCCGCTTTTCCGCTCTTTGATTTTCTGCGACTCTGCCACCGCGATGCTGGCCAAAATTTATTCCGCGGCGGTTTATGGGGTGGATGCGTACGAAATTGAGATCGAAGTTAACGGCGCCGGCGGCGATCCGAATATTGTCATCGTTGGCTTGCCAGACGCCGCTGTGAAAGAGAGCCGGGACCGTGTGACGACGGCTATTGCGAATAGCGGCTATTACTGGCCGCGGGGCCGCACCACGATCAATCTTGCCCCCGCCGATATCAAGAAAGAGGGGCCTAGCTTCGACTTACCGATTGCGCTTGGGATGATCGCGGTGACCGAAGAATTGGACAGCTCGCCGTTCGAAAATTTCAGCTTCGTGGGTGAACTCGCTTTAGATGGAACGGTACGCGCCGTGAAAGGCGTGCTCCCGGTCGCTTTGGAAGCGCGACGCCGGGGCAAACGCGCACTCTTTGTCCCGGAAGCCAATGCGCTCGAAGCCGCCATGGTCGATAAGATCGATATCTACGGTGTTCAAAATTTGCGGCAGACATTTGCTTTCTTGCGCGGCGAAACGGCGCTTCTGCCCACGCGTGCTGATCTGACGGGATTTTTTGCGGCACACCAAACCTACGACGTCGATTTCAGCGACGTGAAAGGTCAGGGCCACGTCAAACGCGCAATCGAAGTCGCGGTGGCCGGCGGCCACAATGTCCTCATGATCGGACCCCCGGGTTCGGGCAAATCGATGCTTGCCAAACGTATTCCCACCATCATTCCGCCCATGTCGCTCGAGGAGGCGATCGAGACAACGAAGATTCACAGCATTGCCGGTTTGCTCGACGCCGAAAAATCTTTCGTCTCGACGCGACCGTTCCGCCCGCCCCATCACACCATCAGCGACATCGGTTTGCTCGGCGGCGGCACCTTTCCAAATCCGGGCGAAGTCAGTCTCGCGCACAACGGCGTTCTTTTTCTCGATGAGCTGCCTGAGTTCAAAAGATCGGCCCTGGAAGTGATGCGCCAGCCGATCGAGGACGGGAAAGTTACCGTGTCGCGCGCGGCGGGCAGCGTGACTTTTCCCTCCGAGTTCATGCTGGTCGCGGCGATGAATCCCTGCCCTTGCGGATACTTTGGCGATTTAAAGCGCGAATGCCGTTGCGGTCCGGTGCAAGTGCAGCGCTATCGTCAGCGAATCTCCGGACCGTTGCTCGATCGCATCGATCTGCACATTGAAGTCCCGGCCGTCGAATATCGAGACGTCGCCAGCGAGCGCGTGGAGGAAGGTTCGACGGCGATTCGCGGCAGGATCATGCGAGCACGCGAACGCCAGCAAGAGCGCTTTCGCAATGATCCGAAAGTAACCTGCAACGCGCGCATGGCCACGCGACTTCTCAAACAACATTGCAAGCTCAGCCAGGATTCGCAGGATCTGATTCGTGTGGCAATGAATGAACTAAATCTCAGCGCCCGCGCTTATGATCGCATCCTGAAGGTCTCGCGCACCATTGCCGATCTCGACGATAAGATCGACATCTCACCCGAGCACGTCAGCGAAGCGATCCAATATCGCACCTTCGATCGCACACTTTGGGTGTGAGATCCGGAGTTGGAATTGGTTGCCCCCTAATCGTTAAATACATAGACTCACCCTAATGGATCCCATTGTCCTGATCCATGGCTACTCCGCTGAGAGCAAGCAGCCGACACCCGCAGCGATCCAGAGAATTTACGGCACCCTGCCGCAAGCATTGCGGGATGCCTACGGCAACGATGGCGTCATTGAAATCGACCTTAGCCGGTATATTACCCTGGAGGACGGATTAACAATCGATGATATTTCCCGCGCTTTCGACCGCGTTCTGAAAGCAGAATTCTCGTCGTTGTTACTGGGAAAATTCCACGTCATCATTCATAGCACGGGCGCGCTCGTCGTTCGAAACTGGCTTCGCTTGTTTAGTCCGAAACCCTCGCCGATTGCTAATCTCATCTATCTCGCCGGCGCGAACTTTGGCAGCGGTTGGGGTCACATCGGCAAAGGACAGTTGGCAAAGTGGGCGCGTTTAGTCTTTGAAGGCGGTGCGGAGCGCGGCCTGCAAATTCTGGATGCGCTCGAGTTGGGGGCGGAACGAATCCTTGACCTGCATCTGCACTTTGTCCGTCCCGGAAATTTGATGATTGCTGATTACGGAGTGCACGAATCCGTGATCATCGGAACGCAGGCGGACGTGAAATGGTTCGCGGCGCCGATTCGTTACGCAAAGGAGGATGGCTCCGATGGAGTGGTACGCGTTTCCGGGTCCAATGTGAATTTTCATTACGTCCGCCTCGGACCCGCGCAGGAAGCGCTCGAGATTCCATGGAACGAAATGAGCACACAGACCGACCGGCACCTGGCGCGCGAAGGTAAGCGCAAGCAATACTACGAGACAAAGGAAACGAGCCATCCCGGCACGGTAGAACGGCCGAGAGTACCGATGGGAATTCCATTTCGCTGTGCGCATACTGGTGATGATATGGGGATCGTGACCGGCTCGAGGCCGCGGGCACAGGTATTGCGGATGATTCGGGCCGCGCTTGAGGCAACGCCGGACACCTGGTCCCAGCTACTGACCCAATTCAATGCTGAAACGGCAAAAACCTACGAGCGCGCACTCAATGAAGATGCTCCGGCATGGTGGAAGAAATGGCTAACCGATCCGCGCGCCCAATACGATCACCACGCCCAATTGATCTTTCGGATTCGAGATCAACATGGCTTTCCCGTTCTGCACTACGATATTTTTTTTGACTCCGTGCAGCGATCGATACGCGGCCGTCCAATTCAAACGCTCTTCGAAGACAAGCACGTCAACGACAAGTCGCCCAACGTGATCACCTTTTATCTGCGCACCGATGCTTTCGTAAATAAAACCGAAGGATGGAAGTCGCGGCTCGATGATGTAAAAATTTCCTCACTGGAAATTACTGCCGTTGAGCCGGAGACGGGAGAGATTCTCTATTTGCCGTGCCGGATCGAGTTGGACGGCGCGCAACTGAGAGAGTGGCTGCAAGCCCATCACACGACAATTTTCGACGTAGAGCTACTGCGACTGCCGTCGCCGAATGTTTTCCGCATGGTCCGATTCCGCTAGAAGCGGTTCCACGACTGCGGTTTTTTCGAGAGCTTCTGATCGTATCGGACATTTCTGTCGGCACGCATGCGTCAAACGTTCGCAAGCTCGACGTCGTCTTTTCGTTCCGGCGGCTTTCCGATGGTAACAATTTTTGAATCCAATTGGGATCCGGGGCGCATCTCACAGGAAACAAGAAACATCGGAAAACATGAAACCAACAATATTAACAACCTATAAAGCCAGCCGCCGCGACTCGTTTGATCCCGAAATGGGCAGCCGTCGCGGGTCGCCGATCGCCAATTACAACTACCATTCCGTTACATTCGAGAGTTTCCGCGCAAATTGTGGGCCGACCTCAGTGCGCTCGTTTTGGAACATTACCGGCGACTATTTCAAAAACGAAGCGCGCCACGATTTTCTCGGGGAAGCAGCACTCTTTGCGGTCGTTGTCATCACGGCATTTCTTCCCTTGATCAACAACGCACATGCGTTGATGGGATTTGTTCGTGCGATCGGGAAGTACTAACCTCAAGAATCTTAGTCTAATACTGGCCGCGTCGTTATTGTCGTTTACCAGCTGCGGCTCCGCGACAAACCGCACGTTGGAGGAGACGTTCGAACAATTTTATACGATTGAACCGACCGCAGATGTTTCAATTAGGAATAGGGACGGCGTAGTGCGCGTTTACGGCTCGCGCGCGAACGACATGCGGGTGCAGGCAATCAAAAGAGCGTATACCCCGCGGCAGTTGAAACAGATTGTAGTCGATGTCTCTGTGCAGCCGGGCTCCGTCTCGATCGAAACCAATTTTCCCCCGAAACCAACCTGGGGGTTGTTTGATCGCTCCGGCACAGTCGAATACACCATCGTTGTTCCGGAAACCGCCAATATATCGCGATTGGAATTAGGCAGCGGCGAAGTTCTGGTGGAGGGAATGCGCAGCCAAAGTTTGCATGCCCAATTGGAGAGGGGACGCATGCTTGCTCGCAGCTGCTTCAGTAATGCCGTCTTTTCACTGGGGCGCGGCAGGCTCACACTGGCTTACGAATGGTGGGAGTCGGGCAAATTTACCGTCCAGGCAAACGTCGCGAATGGAAATGCGTTGGCCTTTCTTCCGGGCGCCGCTGCTTTCCATCTGATTGCTGAAACGCCTCGCGGAAAGATCGCGAATGATTTCGTCGAAAGAGGTGAGCGCCGCGCCGAAGAGATATCCAAAGTGGACACGTTAGTCCACGGCGGAGGCGAGGCCGTAATTAAACTGCAAGCCAGGGCCGGCAATATCAATGTGGTGCGAACTAATCCGTAAGGCGAAATTGATTTGACCCCGAACGCTTTCGGTTGATCAATCCACAATCCGAAACCTAAACTGCACAATCTCGAAATGCCCTCTTTCGACATTGTTTCCGAAGTAGACACGCAGGAACTCGACAACGCGACTAATCAGGCACGCAAAGAGCTCGCCACCCGTTTCGATTTCAAGGGTATAACGGCTGAAATTCTCGCCGAAAAAGACAAAATCACGCTGACCGCCCAGGACGGCGCCCATCTTCGCGGATTGCGCGAAATTGTGGTCGGCAAACTTTCAAAACGCGGCGTGGATTTGCGGAATATCGAACAGGAAGAGCCTGCCATCTCGTCGGTCGGGCATGCCCGTCAGGAGTTAAAAATCCAGCAGGGCTTCGAAGGCAACAAAGCGAAGGAAATCATTCAGGCGATCAAGTCGCAAGGGTTCAAAGTCCAAAGCCAGTTGCAAGACCGGCAAATTCGCGTCACCGGAAAAAAGAAGGACGACCTGCAAGCTGTGATTCAGTTCGTCCGCAGCCGCGACTTCGGCGTCGCGACAAACTTCAAAAATTTCCGCGACTGACTCCAAGGAGGGGCGGTTTCCAATCCGCCCTTTCCGGACGGCGGACTAGAGACCGCCGCGCCTTGGTCAGCCGCCTTGCACGGGCGGCATGATTGAAATCTCCTCGCCTGGCTTCAGTTTGTAATCACGATCGGCAAATTCTACGCCTACGCCGATCAAAATACTTTTGTCGTGCGCCCGAAGGTAAGGCTGTTGCGCATAAATTTTGTCCAACAAATCGCGAACAGTCGCTCCTTCCGGCAGATCGACGTCTCGCTCACGAATTCCAGCCAGATCGCGCAGTTGCGCGTAAAAATGCACTTGCACTTTCATCTGCTTACTTCCGCAATCAAACCCGCCGTAATCTCCAACAACATGCAGGTTATTAGAACTCATCTCATAAACAAATCGAGGCGATTTGGCAGGACGCGACAACTCGCGAAAGCTTTCGGAGTCAACGCGGGACTATCGTCTCCACCGGTGTTATTCTCGAAAATCCGATGCGTATTCACCAGGATCAACTCGAGGTTCGCACTACTGGCAAAGGGACCTATGAAATCACCGATGAGGTTCAAGCGAAAATCGATGAGTGCGGTCTGCGCAATGGGACGGTCACAGTGTTTGTTCGGCACACCAGTTGCAGCGTCATTCTCATGGAAAATGCCGATCCCACGGCGCGACATGACTTGGAGGAATTTTTCAATCGTTTGGTGCCGGAAGATGCTGATTACTTTACTCACGGCTCGGAAGGCGGCGATGACATGCCCTCACACATCCGCATGGCCTTGACGCGCACAAGCGAAACAGTCCCGATTATCGACGGCAAGATGCAGCTAGGAACCTGGCAGGGCATTTTCCTGTTCGAGCATCGGCGCGCCCCGCATCGGCGAAAGGTTTCGATCACGATAATCGGCGAATGATCTGTGGCCGGCCTCGCTGAGACCGGCACGCGGTCAGCGACCGCGGCTACAACCGTAAATGGCGTCCACGAGCCGCAGCGATTTTTCATTGGGCAGAAGTGATTGCTCCATTTGATTCATCACGTAAGCGAACGCGATCTTGTTTTCCGGATCGGCAAAGGCATGACTGCCACCGGCGCCAGGATGTCCGAAGGCATTCTGTGATGGACCGAAAATTCTTCGCGCTGCCTTCCGTGAATCTTTCATAAATCCGGCGGAAAACGCTGTTGGTATTTGAAAAACCCGGTCCAAGCCATCAACGAGTGTCGTGGTCGCCCATGCGATTGTTCTTTCCGAAAAGAAAGTCTGGCCATCGCATTTTCCGCCGTTTGCGAGCATGGAATAGAACTTCGCCAGCGAGGCAGCGGTCCCGATTCCGCCGAAGGAAACAATCGGTTGCGCCCTGATTGCGGGATTGTTCATCGCGCTGACCACATGCAATCCGTACGGGGAGGTGAACGCTTTGCGCGCGAGAGTGCCCGGTGTAGCCAGGTCGATATAAAATTGTTTCGGCTCCGGCGGCTTGCCGCTTTTTGCCGCGTAGGTCGTTGCCACGCGAGGATTCTCTTTTTCGGGCAACCCGATCCAAAGATCGAGATTGAGCGGCCGCGCAAAAACCTGCTGCCAATAATCGGACAACGTTTTTCGAGCGATGCGACGCACGAGTTCGTCGAGAAGAAATCCGAACGTGCGGGCATGATAGCCATGCGTAGTGCCCGGAGGCCACAGCGGCTTTTGCGCTTCAAGCGCTTGAATAACGGCGCCGTAGTCCAACACATCTACTCGTCGATCCACAGCGCAAAGTCCGGCTTGATGCGAAAGCAACTGTGCAAGCGTGATTTTTTCTTCGCCGGCCTGGGCGAACTCGGGCCAGACCTCTGCAACCCGCTGGTTGATGTCGACATTGTGTTCTTGTAATACATGCAGAACACAGGCGCTGCCGATTCCCTTTGTCGCCGACCATACCAACACGAGCGTGTCAGCTGTCCACGGTTTTTCGCGACGCGCATCGCGAAATCCGCCGTAAAGATCGAGAATCGGTTTTCCGTTTTGCCAAACAGAAACAGCGGCTCCGAGCTCGCCAAACTTCTGAACGTTTTCCTGGAACAGTGGTTCCAATCGTTGGCGAAGCTCATCAGCGTCTAGCTGCATCATCCGAATGGTAGGGACGCCGTGCTTTTGCGTCCAGACCAGCCCGGCGTCCTGCCGGGTCGACACAAATTGTAGGGCGTTTCTGTGAAACGCCACGGCGCCTGACACAGACGCCCTACAGTAAAAGCGCTTCCAATTCGTCGAGACGTCGCTCGAATAAGCGCAATGTGCTCTCGATCGGCGCAGGTGTCGTCATGTCCACACCTGCGGTTTTCAGAGTTTCGAGCGGAAATTGCGAGCCACCGGAACGCAGAAAATTGAGGTACGCGTCCACGCTTCCCGATTCGCCCGAGAGCAAGCGCTCTGAAAGTGCGACCGCGGCGGAAATTCCGGTTGCATATTTATAGACATAGAACGCGTGATAAAAATGCGGGATTCGCAGGCATTCCAGATCAAGCTCGGCGTCGAGCACGAAATTCTCAGCAAAATAGGTTTCGAGGCGCTTGTGATATTCCGATTTGAAAACATCGAGCGTCAGCGCGTCCCCGCTCTCCTCGATCGAATGAATGATTTTCTCGAATTCAGCGAACATCGTCTGTCGGAAAAGTGTGCCGCGCAGATCGTCGATCTGCCGATTGATAATGTAAGCCCTCATCTTCGGATCGCTCGTTTGCTGGAGTAGATGATGCGTGAGCAGCTCTTCGTTAAAAGTCGATGCGACCTCAGCCAGGAAAATCGGGTACTCGTAGTCCTGAAACAGTTGGGATTCTTGCGCGAACCAGCTATGCATTGAGTGACCAGCCTCGTGCGCCAACGTGTAAACATCGGCGAAGACGTCCTCCTTATAATTCATCAGGATATAGGGCGGCGCCTTGTAGCTCCCGGATGAAAACGCGCCGCTCCGTTTGCCTTTGCTCTCGTAACGATCGACCCAGCGCCCGCGCAAACCTTCTCGCAGACTATCGACATATTCTTTTCCAAGCGGAGCCAGACCAGCCAAAACCATCTCAACTGCCTGATCGAAGCTGGTGCGCGTTTCAATTTCCGGAACTAGCGGAACGTAGGTATCGTAGTGATGCAGCTCGCGCAAACCGAGCGCGCGGCGGCGCAAATCGAAATAGCGAAAGAGCGGCTTCAAATTCGCGCGGACCGATCCGATCAATCCATCGTAAACCGAAACGGGCACATCATCCGGAAAGAGCGAAGCCTCCAAGGCAGATGGATAATGCCGGGCGCGCGCGTGAAAGACATCCGCCTTGACCGAATAGGCAAGCGATGCGGCCAGCGTATACTGATGGTCCCGAAATTCCGCGTAGAACTGATGAAAGGCGCGTTTGCGCAGTTCATGCTCCCGCTTCACCAGGAATGAGCTGAACGAACTTTGCGTAAGCGGTGCCTCGCGACCGGTCTCGTCGGTCAAGACGCCAAACTTCATGTCCACGTCGGTCAGTTGGGAAAAAGTGTCGTCGTAACCGCTGAGCGCGACACTGCCCAGCGCGAGAAGCCGTTCCTCAGGCACGGAAAGCACATGCGGCTTCATCCGGCGAATTTTGTGCAATTTGATTCGCCAATCTTTCAGCGCTGGATCGAGAACAAACTTTGCGAACTCTTCGTCATTGATGGCCTGGATTTCCGGAGCAACGAATGCCGCCGCTTCACCGATCTTTGTGAGCAAGTTCTGAACCTGGCCAATCCGCGTGAGATACTCGTTATTCGTGCTGTCCTCCGCCAGTTGCAGCGACGCGTAGTGATAGACGCGCTCCATTTTCAGCTCGAGCGACTTCTCGAACTCCAGCACGTCGGCCAGCGTCTGCGCCGAATCCCCCACCCTACCCTTCCACTCCTCAAGTTTCGGATAGGTCCGCTGAAGCCAGCCAAAATCCTCCTGCCACTTGCCAGCTTCGGCAAAGAGATGCGTCAGGTTCCATTTGTCGGACTCAGGAATTTCAGAGCGTGTTGCGACCTGTTCAGCCGTCATTTCGGCAATACTCGCACGAAGTCCACAACGGGTGCAAAAAAACACGCGCTATTTAGCGTTCCGACTTTTGTGGCCGTTGTGCGAGATCTTTAATGGCTGGATGGCGGGCGATTTTCCGCAAAGCTCTTTCGAGCAACTCTTTTCCCGGCGGGATCTTGTGCCAGGGCGATGCGCCTGAGGGATGCGGCAGCGGAATCAGATCGAAAACATGTCCAGCCCGGTGGACGCGAAATTGTCCGCCGATTACCTTTTCCAATTTCGTGCATTCAACAAATTGCGCGATCGCTAATCGCCCGACCGGAATCGTGAGACGCGGTCGCAAAATTCGAATCTCATTATCCATCCACGAAGAGCAATTGCGAATCTCATCCGGCGCCGGGACACGATCGCCGCCGCTCGAATTTTTTCCGGGAAAACATCGGCAGACCGCCGCGAAATAAATCCTCGAGCGAACAATGGCTTCATTCATTCCGCAAGATTCTTCGAACCAGCGGAATAGCGTTTTGCCAGCAGTATGCGCAAAGGGCCTTTGCAAAACGGGTTCTCGGGGGCCGGGTGCTTGCCCTATGAGTATCACGTCGCTCGCCACTGCGCCGCCTGAGACGGGCGCCGATTGCATGCGCGGGCAACGCCGGCATTGCAGAAGACCAGCGACATGGTCATCGAGTCGGGTTTGAATACGTGATCGGACGACCATTGGAAATGGTCAGCGCCGAAAAATCGACAAGAGCAAGCTCAACACGATGCTGAGAATGATGCAGGTGACGATCGGAAAATAAAACGCTGAATGCCCTCGTTCTATGCGGATGTCACCCGGTAATCGTCCCAGCCATTTCGGCGCGAAGCCGCTCCACATTACCAAGCCCACGAGCGTCGTGATGATGCCGATGACGACCACGTATTTTCCCAGCTCGCGCATTGCATGGAGAAGGTTGCGCGAATTGCGCGAAGGCACAAGGTTGAGAGCCGATGGCGGTCCAGTTTAGAGATTATTACGAAACACTCGGTGTCCCGAAAACGGCCACCGAGGACGAGATTCGTACCGCTTTTCGCAAGCTGGCGCGGAAACATCATCCCGATGTCGCCAAGGACAAAAAAGCCGCGGAAGAGAAATTCAAGGAGATCAATGAAGCCTACGAGGTGTTAAGTGATCCGGAAAAACGAAAGAAATATGACCAGCTTGGCGCGGATTGGAATCAGCCGGGTGGATTTCAGCCGCCTCCGGGATGGGAAGCGCAACAACCTGGAGGCAGGTTTTATCAATACGGTGGCGGCGACGGCGGGGTCCAGTTCGAATTTGACGGAACTGGATTCAGCGACTTCTTCGAAGCGTTTTTTGGCGGTGGTCGCGGCCGATCTGCTTTCGGCGGATTCGGCGGACGTCAGGCGACTGCCGAACGTGGGGCCGACGTTGAAGCCGATATCATGGTGACTCTGGAAGAAGCCCTCCACGGCTCGACGAGAACCGTTTCCTTGCGCCGGGCTGGTTCAAACAAGGTGGAAAACTATCAGGTCAAGATTCCACGCGGCGTTCACGAGGGGCAGCGAATCCGGTTGGCGGGCCAGGGCGAAGCGGGCGTGCGCGGCGGAAAAAGCGGCGATCTCTTTTTGCGCGTGCGTTTGGCAAAGCATCCCGATTTCTCGGTCGATGGCAGCGATCTGATTCATGAAGTGAAGATTGAACCGTGGCGCGCAGTGCTTGGCAGCGAATTACTCGTCCCAACTCTCGAAGGCAATGTCCGGCTGAAAATCCCTCCAGGCACCCAGGGCGGACAGCGATTTCGGCTGCGTGGACGCGGGCTCCCGAGTAGTTCGGGGACGCGCGGGAATCTTTATGTCGATGTTCAGATCAACGTGCCAAAGAAGCTAACCGAGCGCGAGCGGGAGATCTGGCGCGAACTGGCAAAACTGCACGGCGGATAATGGACACTCCAAATGACGAAATCCGAATGACGAATGCCGGATTAATGTCGAAGCTCGAATGACAAATTAAGTAATGGGATTTTCAAAGTTAACACCGGGCAAGCTTCGGGCTTCGTCATTCCTTCGTGCTTCGGCATTGGGCATTCGTCATTGATTAAAAGAGATTCCTCGACAGCGGTCGCGCGTCTCGGCTAACAAACTATCCGCATGAAGATTGCCCTTGGGACGGATCACGCCGGTTTTCGGTACAAGGAAAAGGTGAAAGAATTGCTCGGCTCGCTCGGGCACGAAGTGAACGACTTCGGCACTTTTAATGAGGAACCCGTCGATTACCCGCTTTTCATCCTTCCTGCGGCCGAAGCGGTGGCGCGCGGTGAGTGCGAACGCGGGATTGTGTTCGGCGGATCGGGCAACGGCGAAGCAATGGTAGCGAACAAAGTGCATGGCGTACGCTGCGCGCTTTGCTGGAATGAAGAATCGGCCCGCCTTTCTCGGAAACACAATGACGCCAACGTGCTTTCTATCGGTGAACGCATGATCCCCGAAGATCTGGCGCTCAAGATTGTTCAGGTCTGGCTCGAGACCGGTTTCGATGGCGGCCGCCATGAGAGACGAGTAGCTCAGCTGAACACGATGTGATTGGTCAAACCAATCGATCGACACAGACTGCAATTAGAAAAACGGCGCTTACAAACGCATTGCTTTGGAAAAACGCACGATTGATCCCAACCAGATTGAGTTTGTCCGTTTTGTGTTCGTAAAACAGAGCAGCGGCAACAAGAGGCATTCCACAATAGTAAAAGAAGCCAAGATCCGCACTTAGACCGAACGCGATCAACGCAGCAAACATTGCGAGGTGCAATAGCTGCGCCAGACGAAGACTGCGCGCAATTCCAAGTTTGACGACCAACGATCGAATGCCTTCGCGTCGATCAAAATCGTAATCCTGCGTCGCGTAAATCAGATCGAACCCCGTGACCCAGCAAATTACGCCGGCCCCCAGCACTAGCGGCGCAAGATCGATGCGTCCTGTTTGGGCGATCCAGGCGCCGACCGGGGCGATGGCGAGCGCCAAGCCAAGGAAGAAGTGCGTTGCGCTGGTGAACCGCTTCGTGAGCGAATAGAAAAAAATCACAAACAGCGCAACCGGGGAAAGCAGGAACGTCAGGCGATTGATTGCCGCTGCCGACGCAACGAATCCCGCAGAACTTAAGACGAGCAAAGTGAGAGCGACCGATTTTGAAACCAGTAAATGCCGCGAAGCCGTGCGCGGGTTGCGCTGATCGAGCGACCAATCAACCAATCGATTGAAAAGCATCGCCGCGGTGCGCGCGAAAATCATGCAGACGACAACCAACAAGAACGTGCGCAAAGACGGGAGACCATTCGCGGCCACGACCAGCGCGCCAAGAGCAAATGGGAGCGCAAAAATCGTGTGGGAAAAACGAATCAAGCGGAGAAAACGAGCGATTGATCCGCCTTCAAGCCGTCTCATAGGGAGCGATTTGCTCAACATCCAGCCTGGCTTTCACGAGTGAGATCATCGGTGGTCAGTCCTGACCTCTCAAGCCCGACCTAAAAATGGACGCTGTAAGAATTGGCCTTTACTGCAAAGGAGCAGTGCTCGTGTTCCGGGGAGCACGGCTGCCAGCCTGTAGTTGCCGGCAGCCCTGCCGGCAACACCTTCGCGCACATGATTCTTTAAGGACACCCAGTTTCCCTGGTCTCGGCAAGCTGCCGAGACCTGCAGGCTGCCAGCCTGCGCTCCCCAGAACTTTCAGCGAAGAGAACGAAGACTGTAATTCAGTTGCTGCCTACGAAACACGCAAGGTACACCGACGAACAAAAGGCTCTGGCCGGAATAATTGCCTGAAATTGGTGTTCCTTCGTATGTTTACTGGGCATTTCCTTCTGCAAATCCGTCTCGTCGCGCATTCACAGATCACCATCGAGTAAACTTCGCAACCGACCGTTCGCGCCAGACAAAATCGGCGTGCCGTGAGCGAAAAGGATTCGCTCCGCTTCGTAATCCAAAAGTTTTCGCAACGACCGGTGCATTTCTTTTTCGTTCGAGCAATATTTCGAAGGAAGAAATGTGAAGCCGTACGGCTCGAAATTGATCAACGCGTCGCCGACGATCAGCGTTCCACAGTCCAGTGCGTAATGCAGGGCGATTTCCCCGGTTGCCGCACCTTCGATACCAATCACCCGTAGTTCATCACAAATCTCATCACCATCGGCAACACGTCTAAATTGTTGCGCGGCCTTATCAGGAAATGCCTCACACCGCGCGAAGATCGGAGCCGAGAACTGCTCGGCAAACTGATGGGAAGCGCGGTAATGATTGGAATTCGTCACAATGACTCCCGTAACAGGGCAGGCACCGATGAGCTTGCCAAGCATCTCGCTCTGTAAGGGAATTGGATCGATAAGATACATTCCTTCGGAAGTCGTGAGACTAGTCGAATAACATTCCGCTTTAACGGCCGGATCATAATCGTGCCAAACCGCGATGTTAGAAGCGATTCGGTCGAAATCGAGCGCTGCTCTCACGCGCGAGACCATCGGCGCTGAGCGTGGAGCACTCAAGTTCGCCGCAGGACGAGTCCGTCGCGTCGCGGACCCGCGTAAGTGCAGAGATGCTATCCTCTGTTGTCATATCGAGCGCGAGTCTCCCGCTGCTGCGGGACGACTGTTAACAATGAGAGATTGACTCGCTCGCTCCCGCTCGAAGCGAAAGATTAATCCGCTAGTGTTCGTTGATTGTCAGTTGAGGGAGAAAGAGGGCAAAAATGAAAGCTCAACCAAACCGCAATGAAGGACGAGCCGTTCCACATGCCAGGCAACCGAAGTTATCTCCGTTGTGTGGTTTTAGAGCTCAACCGAATCTCCAGCTCCGTGTGTCTTTTCCCGCCTCTCCCCTTGGGCAAGGGGAGAGGATGAAGGTGAGGGGTTTCGAAGCCCTTGGAGCCACTTGCCATCAAAATTAAACCCTCACCCTCCCCCTCTCCCTTAGGAAAGGAGAGGCGACCGACGCGCCCAACGCATTCCATCCGCGCGACTGTCCAACTGACAACTCGCCAATACTTCCGACTAATCTTGACAGACTGAAAACGACTGTCTAAAACGGGGCAATTACGTCACCCGACGTTTCAACGCATCTTCAGCCCTGCTGAAGAAACTCGCGGGCTGGACCTGCGCTAGAACCGCCGCTTTACGCGATCGCCAGATCCAACTGGAGCCACGAGTCACTCGAGTGAGGCCGCAGTTCAAAGCGCCTCGTCAGGATGGTTCCTGGTTCCGCGCGGAACTGGATTGATAAGAAGAAGCGAACTTAAACTATGAAAAAATTGCATTCGGTAATTGCCAGCCTGCGGCAGGCCTCTTCGATTCTTGCGCGACGGATCGCATTTCTCCTGCTTTTTCTAGGTGCAGGGCTGATGCTCGTGCTGCCTTGCGCTGCCGCTCCCTTTCAATTTGAGGAGACTGGCAGCCTCGCCACCGGGCGCACGGAGCACACGGCGACGTTGCTGCCCAATGGCAAGATCCTTGTCGCAGGCGGCATCTTAGGCAGCGCTCTTACGAGCGCGGAACTGTACGACCCGGCCACCGGGACGTGGACGCCAACCGGAAGCCTCGCCCACGCTCGCTGGACCCACACGGCGACCTTGCTCCGCAACGGCAAGGTGCTTGTGGTCGGCGGCCCCAGCGACTCCGCGACCGCGGAACTCTACGATCCAGTCAGCGGCACTTGGAGACCAACCGGCAGGCTCAATACCGGACGCTATTATCACACCGCGACCTTGCTCGCCGACGGCAAGGTGCTGGTCGCCGGTGGTTATGATATCAACGTTACCGCGAGCGCAGAACTCTACGACCCGGCGACTGGGACTTGGACGCCTACGGACAGCCTGCCCGAGGCACGCGCTTTCCACACGGCGACGCTGCTGCCCAACGGCATGGTCTTGGTCGCAGGCGGTTTTGCAGGCACCAGCGGTGATCTGGCAAGCGCGGAACTGTACGATCCAGCGACCGGTATTTGGACAACAACCGGCAACCTTGCGACCGCACGCAATCATCACACGGCGACGTTGCTGCCCAATGGCATGGTCTTGGTCGCGGGCGGCCTTCGCTCTCGCGCTCTCGCAAGCGCGGAACTGTACGATCCAGCGAGCGGGGCTTCGGCCGGTCGTCGGCTTGCGCCTCAATCTCAACTCGCAAGCGCGGAACTGTACGATCCGGCGAGCGGGATGTGGACGGCCACTGGCAGCCTCGC
>JBKOXU010000030.1:0-21496 GCA_046725095.1 Verrucomicrobiota bacterium | reverse complement strand
GACCACGATGATGTCAGCGGGAATTTTTGTCGCCGCCACTTCACGCACAACGCCAGCAATCGGCTCTTCTTCGTTGAGCGCTGGAATGACCGCTGAGACGGCGCTCATCGCAAAACCAGCCAGGCGCTCGTGAAATAAATCACGAGAGCAAAAGTATCCGCCAGAGCGAGCGTAACCGGTCCCGCAGCGATTTTCGGATCGAGCTTGAACCGGTGGAGGAGCGACGGAACACAGAGTCCCACCAGACAGGCGCTCACGAGCGAGATGGCGATGCTTCCCCCGATGACAAGCGCGCCGGGAACATCTTTACGCCAAACCCAAACGATTGCTCCGACCAGCACGCCGCAAGACAGACCGATCAAAAGGGCGGTTAAGAACTCTTTTCGCAGGGCCGCGGCAAACCAACGCCAGGTCACCGGCACTGCGCGCAGTGCCTGGATCGTAACGCTCATTGATTGAGCGCTGACGCTTTCGTTCAAGCCGAGCACCATCGTGAGAAAAAATGCGATGACCAGACTCTTGGCCAGCGTCGCTTCAAAGAAGCCCGCTAGAATCGCGCAGAGAGTACCCGCCGTTACGGTGACGAGAAGCCAGCGAAAACGATAGTGAAAACCACGCCACGGCGAGGCGCCGCGGACTTGCTCCAAGTGAAATCCCAGGGCCTCGAAGACATCGTCGCCGACAGGAACGGAAGGTTTCTGCGTTTCGCGGTCGCCCCCCTGGAGAACTTCCTCGGCAAAAAGTCCGACGTCGATCACGCCGACCACGCGCCGGTTTTCATTGATAATTGGAAACGCGAAGAACTTGTAGAGCACAAAAAATTCGCAGGCATCCAGTACGGTTGCGGTAGCGGGGACTGCTACGACCCGTCGGACCATGATTTCGCGGAGCGGCGTCTCCAGCGGAGCAGTGAGCAAGCGGCGCGTGGGCACGACACCCACGAGCCGCTTTTGTTCATCAACTGTATAAAAGTAAATGACGCGTTCACCCACGCCTTCGCGTCGAATCCGCTCCAGCGCTTCGCCTACCGTCATGTCGGCATCGAGCAGCGGAAAATCTTTCCGTGCATGATCGACCACTGGCGAATTGAAATCGGGAATGCCGACTTGGTCAGTCATTCATCATTTCTACTCGATGAACGATGCCTTTGCCGCGCAAAATCCTGGCGGCTTCAGTAAAATAATCGCGTACGTCGCTCTGCGCCTTGATCCAATCGATGTAGCGCCGGATGCCTTCGGCAAGATCAACACGTGGCTCATAACCGACGGCGCGAACGCGCGTCGTGTCGCTGGTTAGGTGACGCATTTCACCTGGTCGAAATTCGCCGTTTACTTCCGGCGTGATGTCGACTTCGAGCGCGTTAGAAATTGTCTCCGCGATCTCGCGAATCGACACGCCGCGGCCGCTGCCGACATTCACCGGCAATCCGTCGAGCTCGTCCGTTTCGGCAGCCAGCAGGTTCGCCCGCGCGATGTCATCGACGAATGAAAAGTCGCGTGTTTGCTCGCCATCTTCGTAAAGCACCGGCGGCAAATCATTGAGCAAGCGCGTGCAGAAAATTGCGATCACGCCGGTGTATGGATTGAAGATTGATTGGCGCGGCCCGTAAGTGCAGGAATAACGCAGGGCGACGGTGGGAATGCCGACCTGTTTTCCCCAAAGCAGCACAAGTCGTTCTTGATCGACTTTCGTCAGCCCGTAAACGGTTTCACCGCCAACCGGCGCGTTTTCCGGTGTTGGAACGCTTTTGGTAATCGCACCGCAAATAGGACAATGCACTTGCCAATCACCTTTGCGCAGTTGTTCCACCGGTCGCACCGGCGGGAAAACCAGCCCGTGGTCCGGACATTCGCCAGCGCCTTCGCTGTAAACGGCCTGCGAGCTCGCGACGACAAATTTCTTTATCGGTAGTTTTTTCTCGCGAATTACCTCGAGCATTTGCGCTGTCCCAAGCGAGTTCACGTGCACATATTTCGCGATCTCCGGCATGTACCCGCCGTATGCAGCCTGGTGAAAGACGATGTCGATCTTGTCGAGCGCGGCCGTGATGGTGTCGCGATCGCGCAAATCGCCTGCGATGAACTCCGCGTCCTGATTAATCCACGTCGGTTTGCCTCGTCTATGCGTGTTCGGTTCCAGATTATCGAGCACGCGAACTTTCCAGCCTTCGCTCAGAAACAGATCGGCGACATGCGAGCCGATCAGGCCCGCGCCACCGGTAACAAGCGCGCGTTTCATTTCGTTGTAGAGGCGTTCGCCGCGACGAACGGCTGTCCTTTTAAGATTCGGCGCTTGGCACAAGCGCCGCTACAACAAATTTATGCGGGCCAAATGCGGTCACGCCCTTCGCGCTCAGTAATCTCGGTCAGAAATTTTCGCGTGTTCGGCGCCACGCCATTCCGCGAGTTTTCACCAAGCAGTTCACCGCACAGTCGCCGCAATGTCGCGCGATCATCGACATCGTAGCCCACTGGCAACAATTTCACTTCGATTCCAATCTCGGCTGCGCGCTGTCTCGTCTGTTCCAAAACGCGTTCCGTGCTCCAGTCAATTTGCTCGAATAGTTCACGGTGCAATGACTTAAGCCCAATCAGATAATAGCCGCCGTCGTCGCAAGGACCCAGAACCATGCGATCTCCTGGCAACCGCAAAAGCTTCACGGCTTGCGCGAAGCTTTCCGCCGGAACGGTTGGACTATCGGAGTTAATCAGACAAACGGACGCGAACCCGGATTTGAACAAATCTTCCGCCGCAAAAATTAAACGATCACCGAAATGATCGCCGCGCTGCGGGATGAGAAAGAAATCTTCCGACAAAATATTTTCATACTCCGCGTCGGCGCCGGGCGGAGTGAAAACTCCAACGCCGAGGGCAGCCATTTCTCTGGCAGTTTCGCCAATCGCGGCCGAAATCGCATCCGCGATGTCGCGCAGAAATGCTCTGTTGACTTGCGCGGCTTCATCTTGCGTGAGGGGCGGAACGAGGCGCGTTTTCACCTCTCCGGCTCGTGGTGCTTTGGTCATTACGGCCAGCGCACAAACCTCGCCAGCGATCTCCGCCGGCCTGTTTGGATCAAGAACGCGATGAACCATCTTCATCCTGCCCTGCCAGCTGCAATTTCAACCCTTTTCGCAGAGCGCGTATTGATAACGCCCTTCCTGCCAGACAGTAATCTTTTTCCATGGTTGTGCCGGGAAGAGATTCTCGAACGCATGCGTCGAAAACACGGTCGCTTTATAGGGCTCGCGATAACCGTTCCGAGATCGATTTAACCCAGCTAGCAGCCACATGGCAAAAAGTGGAATCGACGCCCGAAAGGCATAGCGCGGTTCGGCGATGAAACAACGCCCTCCGGGTTTCAGGACGCGGTACATTTCCGCGACAGCCCGATTTTGCTCCGGCAAGATAGTCAACAGCCGCGAAGCGAGAACGATATCGAACTCTGCGTCCGCGTACGAAAGATCGAGAGCATTGATTCGTCGAAAGCGGCAATTGCTCAGCCTCAGCGCCCCAGCTCGCTCACGGGCCCATCGCAGCTGGCGTTCAGAACGATCGACCCCAATGACTGACATATCAGAAAATCGTTCCGCCAGCCGACAGGAGTAAAATCCCGGTCCGCAGCCAAGCTCGATAAGCTGTGTACCCGCGCTCGGCCGCCCCCCGGGCCAGAGCGCCGCTATAATCCGCTCAGTGTCATCTCGGAAGAGATGCTCCCGGCAGAACACATACACCCAGGCGACGCGTTCAAAGAGACTATCGTGGTCGCCCTGCCCGATTTGTAAGCCTGGAATGTTAGGAGCTGGTGAGTTCTCAATCTTGGCGGCGGTGGAAGCTATTGCATTAGGCGGCATTTTCTTTAGCTCCGGTGAAGCGAGCGATCAATCTGGCGGGCAAAGAAGTTTTTCACAATATGGAATGATGATTTTGAAATTTAGTTAGCGTTCTCTTCTCCTCCTTCGTGCGAATAACGTTTCTCGGCCGCTTTCAATCACCAGCGTAATCGCTCAATGAAATGAAGTGTTGGTAACATCTGCACCGGGGACCGATAAATCGTCGCTCCCTTGAGAAGGACGAAACTTATTCAAGGTTATTCGAACTTGTTGGCTTCTTGCTGTGCCTTGATTTAACAAATCAGAATGCAGATCTCTAAATACGTCGCCGCGGTGACGAGCACGCTCGCGCTCGCAGCTATTATTTTGATCGCGGGTGCAGGAGAACAGTCATCACTCTGGAAAATTCAGAAAACGCTGGCCGCAAAAAGATATGTCGACCTTACGCATGCGTTCGAGCCGGGTATCCCGCGGTGGCCCGGGTTCCCAGACGAAACGCGTAAGACGATCTACTGGTACGATAAGCGCCCTGACACGATGGGATCAGGATTTTTTTCCGAGGTTTTTAGTCACGTTGGCCAGTGGGGTACGCACGTCGATCCGCCAGCGCATTTCGTTAAGGGCCTCCGCACGCTTGATCAAATTGAGCCCAAGGAAATGATCCTGCCGCTGGTCGTCATCGATGTTCACGAGGAGGCCGCGAAAAATCCGGATTACACGCTATCAATAGAGCGGTTAAAAAAATGGGAAACGGATCATGGCGAAATTCCTGCGGGCGCATTCGTGGCGATGCGCACCGATTGGTCAAAGCGCTGGCCTGACGCAGCGAAAATGGAAAACAAAGATGCAAATGGCGTCGCTCATTATCCAGGCTGGAGCTTGCCTGCTTTAAAATATCTTTACGAAGACCGTAAGATTACAGCGTCGGGGCACGAAACGACGGATACCGATCCGGGAACCGCCACGACAAAGGATGATTACTCCCTTGAAACTTACCTGTTGAGCACGAACCATTATCAGATCGAGCTGCTCACGAATCTCGATCAAGTTCCCGAATCCGGCGCAATCGTTGTAGTCACTTTTCCAAAACCTAAAGGCGGCTCGGGATTTCCCGCGCGGGTATTTGCGATTGTGCCGTAATTTAATGCTGCGCGGCGCTAATCGCATTTTCTGTGGATTTGCTGGATGAACTAGGAAATCATTCGTCTGCGGCGACGGTGAGATGGAGACATTACCGCTCAGTCAGTTGACCGAAAGTCACGGCACGAACGAAAATAAGCTTTGAATTCACCCCGTGAGATGAGAGGCATACCAAGGTACTGTTACGTATACGTTTTGCGTTCTCTCGCAGATCATCGATTCTATGTTGGCTTAACGAGAGATTTGCGAGCGCGAATACACTCGCATAATAGAGGACTCATCGCTTCAACGAAAAGGCGAACACCGTTTGAGCTTGTCTATTGGGAGGGCTGTTTGAATGACAGTGATGCCGCTCAACGCGAGAAATACCTAAAGACTGCCTGGGGAAAGCGGTACATCAAAACGAGGTTAGCGGGGTATCTCACAGGGTAAATGCATATCACTGACATCATCCAAGGGGATCCTCCGACGTTTTCGTTTGAGTTCTTTCCTCCGAGGACGCCGGCGGCAGCCGAGCTTCTCTACCAAACGATTCGCGATTTGGAATCGTACATGCCGCACTTTGTCAGCGTCACCTATGGTGCCGGTGGTTCAACGCGAGATTTAACGCACGATCTTGTCGAGCGCATTCAACATACAACAAAGCTGGATCCGATCCCGCACCTGACCTGCGTCTGCCACAACGAAGAAGAGATCGAAGCGATTTTACTTCGATACGCCAGGTCGGCGATTGGCAATATTCTCGCTCTCGGGGGCGATCGGCCACTCGACATTCCCTACGATAAATCGCGCGATTCGTTCCAGCATGCGATCGATCTGGTTAAGTTCATTCGCCGATTCAACGAATCCGGCGCGCATCCGGATCGCCGCGGTTTCGGAATCGGCGTGGCCGGTTTCCCCGAAGGACATCCCGCGACGCCGAATCGATTGGTTGAAATGGATCACCTCAAAGCGAAAGTGGACGCCGGCGCCGACTATATCGTCACGCAACTATTTTTCGATAACCGCGACTTTCTCGATTTCCGCGAACGTTGTGCGCTCGCCGGCATTCATATCCCCATTATCGCGGGCATCATGCCTGTTACCTCCATGAAGGGATTCAAACGTATCGCAGAGTTGGCGGGCGGCGCGCGCTTCCCGGCCAAGCTTTTGCGTGCTCTTCAACGATGCGAAGACGATCCGGAAATGGTCAGGCGCGTCGGCGTTCACTTCGCCCTGGAACAATGCCACGATCTTTTGGATAACAACGTCGCCGGCATTCACTTTTACACGCTCAATCGCTCCGACGCCACACGGGTAATTTTTGACAGTCTCGGCATTCCGCGTCGACGGAGCGCAGAGGCCCCTGCGGTTTAGTCGAGCTGGCGAAATTTGCGCGGAGCCTATGACACGCGCAGAATCTCGGGATGTCCCATATCCGCCGTGCGATTTGCTGGCAGCTCGGAGCGCTATTGGCAGCAATCGCGCTCATTGCCGTGATTTCGCAGTTTTTCCCGATTGTCGATTTTATCGAGGCCATGCAAGGGCGTGTGATCGGCTGGGGCGCGTGGGGCGCAGTCTGTTATCCGCTGCTCTTTGCCGCTTGTAATTTCCTACTGCTTCCCGGCGGGGTGCTCGCCGTTGGCGGTGGTTTCTTTTTCGGGCTCTGGTGGGGATTGCTCGTTGTGTTCGCCGGTAACTTGATTGGCGCAGCAATTTCGTTTGCTTCGAGTCGCTGGTTGGCTCGCCAATGGTTTCAACGCAAACTTTCGAAGAACCCCACCCTCCGCGCCTTGGAACCGGATGTGGAGCGCGAGAGCTGGAAAATCATTTTATTGAGCCAATTGCATCCACTTTTCCCCACGAGCCTGCTGAATTACCTTTACGGCCTGACTCGAATTCGGTTTGGAACCTATATGGTTTGGGCGTCAATTGGCCGAGCTCCCGGGCTCTTTTTGTACGTGTATGTCGGGACTCTCGGTCAACTCGGGCTTAAGTTGATGCGCGGAAGAAGTCAGCCGCGAGTGATCGAGTACTGGACTTGGGGGGGAGCCTTTGTTACAACGGCGTTGCTGATGCTCGTATTGGGCCGCATCGCATATCGAGCGATACAAACATCGCACGCATCGACGATGCCGGATAGCCAAACAGACCATCCGGAAGCCAGCGTGGAGCAAGGCATTGTGTAAACATAAGTTACTTGTTATCAATCCCTTAGAATAGATATCAGATGTTTGATCTGCCGAAAGCATACGACGTGATCGTGATCGGAAGCGGCCATGCCGGAATTGAGGCGGCCTTGGCGGCCGCCCGCATCGGATCTCGAACCCTAATGTTGACCCAAAACTTGGACACGATTGGCCAAATGTCGTGCAACCCCGCCATTGGAGGTTTGGCAAAGGGCCACATCGTGCGTGAGATCGACGCCATGGGCGGCGCGATGGGAGTGAACACAGATGCTACCGGAATTCAGTTTCGCATGCTTAACAGGGCAAAAGGTCCCTCCGTTCGGGCACCGCGCGTTCAATGCGACAAGAAAGCCTATCAATTTCGGATGAAAGCGGTTTTGGAGGGCACCGAAAACCTGGATCTGAAGCAAGCAACGGTCGCGAAAGTGCTTGTAAGAGATGGAAAGGTGATTGGGGTGGCGACCGATTTCGGTTTAAGAATTATCGCGAAGGGCATTGTAATCACCGCTGGGACATTTTTGCGCGGTCTATTGCACCTGGGCGAAAATAGCAGACCGGGCGGACGTATGGCAGATGCGAACTCGGAGTTGAGTGAGAGTCTCCGCCAACTCGGTTTTACTATAGGAAGATATAAGACCGGAACGCCCTGTCGAATCAATGGTCGTTCCGTTAATTTTTCTCGATGTGAAGTCCAGCGAGGTGACGAGCCACCTCCGCGCTTCGCCTTTTGCGCCGAGATTGAAAAATTCAGAAATGAGATTTTTACTCTAAATTTCAATGAGCGCAGTGAGTTCCACGTGGAACAAATCCCTTGTTGGATTACCCACACTACTCCGATAACGCATGACATCATCAAAGCCAATCTAGACCGGTCGCCGCTCTATTCCGGCCGGATAGAAGGAGTCGGGCCACGATATTGCCCATCGATCGAAGACAAAGTCGTCAAGTTTTCGGACAAGACTTCTCATCAGCTATTTTTAGAGCCTGAAGGTCGGCATACCGAGGAATACTATGTAAACGGAATCTCAACCAGTCTGCCTTACGATGTGCAACTGGAGTTTCTGCATTCGATTCCGGGTTTGGAACAAGCCGAGATCATGCGTCCTGGTTACGCTGTGGAATATGATTTCTTTCCGCCAACTCAGCTTGTTCCCACTTTGGAGACAAGGTTGATCGAAGGGCTTTACTTTGCTGGCCAGGTGAATGGCACCTCGGGCTACGAAGAGGCCGCTGCGCAAGGACTCATTGCCGGGGCGAACGCCGCGTTGAAGGTGCAGGAGCGCTCGCCGATCATCCTGGATAGGAATCAGGCATACATCGGAGTTTTAATCGACGATCTTGTGACGAAGGGTACCGACGAACCGTATCGAATGTTTACGAGCCGTGCCGAGGACCGCTTATTCCTTCGGCAGGATAACGCCGATCAACGGTTGACGAAGCTAGCTTTCGACGCAGGGCTAATATCCAAGCGACGATGGAGGTATTTTCAGCGGAAACTGAATGTCCTAAGCCAATTACGACAAGTCGCAACCGAGACGACGATTCGAGGCACGCCTATCTGCCAAATGTTAAAGAGGCCCGATTTCACCGTCCAGAACTTGCCGGAAGAATTACGGAGCTTGGCGCCTGCCGAGGCTTGGGAACTGGTTGAAACAGATTGGAAGTATGAGGGATACGCGGTGCGCCAAGCCAGTCAAAATCGAGCGATCGCCCGTCAAAATTCTCAGCCCATTCCGGACGGATTGGACTACGGGAAGATCGTCGGCTTGCGGACTGAAACGCGCCAGAGGCTAGGGACAATTCGTCCCACCTCCTTGGGTCAGGCGGCTCGGATCAGCGGGATAACCCCTGCTGATGTAGCAATAATATCTATTTGGTTAAGCAAGAACGACTTACAACAAAAGAAGACTGGTATAGACGATGGAATTCTCTGACCGGAGCAAACTGAGGCTCTGACCTAAGTGCGATGCTATCATTTGCTGCCATCGCTCTTTTAAGCTACCTGCTTGGATCGATTCCCGCGGGCTACCTTGCTGGTCGCATCGCCGGAATCGACATCCGGAAGGCCGGAAGTGGGAACATTGGGGCGACCAACGTCACTCGAACGCTAGGGCGGTGCTGGGGCTATCCTGTTTTCGTCGTGGACTTTGCAAAGGGAGCGCTGGCCGTTTACGTCTCGATCCTCTTAGGTCGACACGTTGAGGCCAAACCGGTCTCTACCGAAATGTACGGGATATTGGGAGCGATTTGTTGCGTCTTGGGACACGTATTTCCGGTCTGGTTAGGATTCAAGGGAGGGAAAGGGGTTGCCACTTCCGCGGGGGTGCTCTTCGGCCTGATGCCTTTGGCCGCGGCAATCGGCCTTGCAGTTTGGGTAATCGCATTCGAAGTGACCCACTATGTTTCGATCGCGTCAATTGCTGCTGTAATGGCATTGCCGGTTGCCGTACTCGGCCTGACGTACGCAAGGCATACCAACGGAATGGCGCTATTCTATTTCACCATTTGTTTGGCCGCGGTTGTGATTTTCCGTCACCGCTCGAATCTCTCTCGTCTCCTGCGCGGCACCGAACCGCGATTCAAGCGAAAGTGAAAATCGAACGAACCGCCATCGTCGGAGCGGGTAGCTGGGGAACAGCTCTGGCATGGTTATGGGGAAGAGACGGTCGGCAAATATCCCTTTGGGGCAACAACGCGGACCGGGTTGAGCGTATGCTAAAGAGCCGTGAAAACAGCGATTATATCCCGGGATTGAAGCTCCCCGATTCGGTAAAGATCACACACGAACTCCGCGATTGCGCGAATGCCGATCTGATCGTTTTGGTGACGCCATCGAGCTTCTTGCGTCCGATCGCAATGCACCTCCAGGAAGCGCTCAGCAACCATCGCTCTGTGTTCCTTAGTTGCATAAAAGGAATCGATTACGGCACCGGGATGCGCATGAGCGAGGTAATCGCTGAAATTTTCCCGGGGCACAGAGTGGCAGTCTTATCGGGACCAAATCTTGCCGCGGAAGTGGTGCGCAATCTGCCAACTGCGACGGTGATAGCCTGCCATGACCCCGAATGCGCCGCAGAGCTGCAAAGTTTTCTAGGCAGTCCGCGTTTTCGAATCTATACGAACAACGACGTCACGAGCGTTGAGCTGGGTGGCGCATTGAAAAATGTTTTCGCCATCGCCGCCGGCGCGAGTGACGGGCTTGGCTTGGGAGATAATACCAAAGCGGCATTGGTGACTCGGTCGCTCGCCGAGCTGATTCGGCTCGGAACTGCGATGGGGGGCGATTTCAAGACATTCTACGGCCTGAGTGGCGTTGGCGACTTAGTTGCGACCTGCTTTAGCAAGCACAGCCGTAATCGACGCGTTGGCGAATATCTTGGACGTGGGCAAACGACCGAGCAAATTACATCCGCAATGCAAATGGTGGCGGAAGGAATTCCGACGACAAAAAGCGCTTACGCATGCGCGCGAAAGCTTAATATCGATACCCCGATCACTGACGAAGTTTACGCCTTGCTTTACGAGGGAAAAACGCCAGCCCAAGCGATGCACGATCTTCTCGAGCGCGACCAAAAAGCGGAACAACTCTAGCGACGTTTGTTCTGGCGAGCCCTTCTCAGAAGCGGGAAGTACAAACTCGCCCTGCAAATCATAGCAGATTAAGCGGTGGAGAGTTGCCGGCAGAGCTGCCCGATCACCGCTGGATACAATTCGTGTTCTGCAATCTGAATCCGGGCATGGAGTCTTTCCGGTGTGTCGTCAGCCAAAATCGGCACTTCGCGTTGCGCGATGACATCGCCATGATCGATCTCCTCATCGACGTAGTGGACGGTGCATCCGGTCAACGTTTCCCCGGCCTCCAGCGCCTGTCTCCACGCTTCAAGTCCTGGAAATTTTGGGAGAAGAGATGGATGAATATTTACAATGCGCCGCGGAAATGCATTCAGCATCGGCGCCTTGAGAACGCGCATGAAGCCGGCCAGAGCCACAAGTTCAACCCCTGCATCGCGAAGCATTCGCACAAGATCCACCTCAGCCTGCGGCTCTAAACGCGTGCGAAACCCGCCTGGCGGCAAGTAAGCATTTGGGATCGAAAATTCGCGTGCAATTTCGAAGATCGGCGCGTCGAACACGTCAGAGATCACGACACGGGCCTCCGCCGCCAGGGCGCCGCTTCTAATGCTCTCGAGAATTGCGCGGCAATTGCTTCCCTTTCCCGATCCAAGAATGCCAAGTTGAACCAGTCTCATTTTCCGGGGTTTCGCAATTGTTCGAGCAGAACCGATGTGGAGTAGCCTTTTTCAAATGGGATGATGCGAATTTCGGCGCCAACCTCTTGCAACGCCGCGCGCTCTTCCGCGTTGAGAGTTTCGGATGTGTAATCGCCTCCCTTTGCATAAATTGCCGGCTGGGCAGCGAGAATGAACTGGGTCGCGCGCGTTTCCGGGAAAATCGTGACGAAATCGACACACTCCAGCGCCGCCAGCGTCTCTGCACGGACTCCCTCGTTATTAATGGGACGTCCATTTCCTTTCAGCTCGCCGACTGAACGATCCCCGTTTAACCCGACAGCTAACACGTCTCCGAGCCTGCGTGCTGCTTGCAGATAACGCACGTGACCAACATGCAGCAAATCAAAACAACCATTCGTGGCGACAAGCTTTTTCCCAGCAGCCCGCAACTCCCTAGCGCGTTGCGCCAATTCATTCATATCGATGATTTTCGTCTGCATCACTTGCTAACTACAAAATCTAATGCGTGAGGAATAATTTGGAAGACAGTCGGCTCATTTCCGACCAGTTCGCCGTCCGTATTGAACCACATTCCCGGTCGCGACCGGACTGCGATGTTTTTTGCACGCCGAAAAGGAACGGCATTGCTGGAGATGTGCTTGCCCAAAAGAATCTGCGCAGCCAGCAGCGCCATTTCCGCTGCCGGACGTTTCGGTACGAGCACAACATCGAGGAATCCATCACTCAGATTCGCCTCAGGCGCGATCGGCAGGCCGCCGCCGGCGAATTGTCCATTCGCGACGACGACATTGTAAAGGTCGATCACCAGCTCCTCTGCGTCGTCAAACATCATCGTCGTGCGGTAGGCTTGCAATTCCGGCAAGGCCGCCGCCGCAGAGCGCACATATGCAAGCGGACCCCAGGCTGCTTTGATTTCAGAAGTTAATTTCTCGTTCACAACACCGCTAAAGCCGCCGGCCGAAACATTCACGAAGTAACGTCTGCGTTCACTGGTCATGCGGACAAGATCAATGGTTGCTGTTTTTTTGGCGCGCAAGGTATCGATGTTGGCGTCGACGTCCGCAGTAAGCCCAATCGATCGAGCAAAATCATTTGCCGTTCCGAGTGGCACAACTCCCACGCAAACCTGGCGCGCCCCACTGGAGGTCGCGATTCCGTTGATGACTTCGTTCAACGTGCCGTCACCGCCCGCCGCAATAACGTAATCGGATCCAGCGCGAATCGCCTGGCGTGCCAGAGTTTCTGCTTCCCCTCCGTGTTGAGTGACGCGCAGTTCCCTTGCATTAAGACGGTGAAGCTGTTCCAGCCGAAGCTGTATGTCGCCGACTGATCCCGCGACTGGATTTACGATGACGAACGGTTTCACAGCGCTGTAGAGGGCGGTTCGCCCGCAATATTACGATGCGATGTCTTTAGTCTCGCCGATTCCATGAATGGCCCAACCATCTGATGATTCGTGTTTGTTCGCTTGCCGTGCCGCCTGCTTGCGAAGAACTTTCGGAGTAGCTTTGGCAAGGGCGGGTCATTCATGGCTGAAACTTTTTCAGTGGTCCAAGATTCACTTTTGTCCTTCGCTGATTTGCGCCAAGTTCCGAATCGAATCACCATGCCGAGGAAGAATCCCAACGAGCGCAAGAGCAAATCGAAATTCGCGGATGGTTTCCGTGTTTCGAGCGAAGCAATTATCTGCCCGGATAATGAGCAGGAGAAAGAGTTCGGTGAGGGCGTCGGGCTCCCGCGGGTTCATGGCGCGCCGAGCCTGTTTGCGATCGCGCGCGACCCCGGAACAATCTTCACTTATTGGAGTATCGACTGGCCGAGGATCTTTGCGAAGACAGTGCCGGTCGATCGCCAAGCTCATCTCCGCGTGTATCGCGCGGACGGTGTCGAAGAAGAGAGCGTGGCCGTCGAACCGATGTTGGGCAATTATTCCATCGCAGTTTCGCGACCGGATGGCGCTTATCACGTCGAGATTGGCTACTATCAACCAGCGGATGTTTGGAATTCCATCACCACATCTAATGAAGTGACGATGCCACGCGACAGTTTCGCTGGTTACGGAGATGTCGATCTGGCCACGATTCCACTT
Source organism: Verrucomicrobiota bacterium (assembly GCA_046725095.1). Lineage (GTDB taxonomy): Bacteria > Verrucomicrobiota > Verrucomicrobiia > Chthoniobacterales > UBA10450 > Udaeobacter. Next base: position 8,016 of record JBKOXU010000030.1, on the reverse strand, counting down.
CATCTCAGTTTTCAACGGCTTCTCGATTTATTTGGAGCATCGAAAGGCGACGCGCTGGCCGAAATGATCTCGCAATTTCAGAAACGCGTGCTGAACAACGAAAAGCGCAAACAATTAGGCGATAGAGAGCGAGAAATGCTTGGGGCGATGGATCTTTCGTTGTCCGAAATTGCGGCCGCCCCGCGTACGTTCATTGATCACGCGAATACCGAAACATTGCGCAAGCGCACCGAGGCACTGCTCGGATTCGCCTCGACTAGCCCTGCACGCGGATTTGGCGAAAGTAGCTGGAGTTCAAGCGCCACCTAGACAGGCGTTCTTGACGCGCTCGTCGAACCATAGTGCGTGCGGCCAACGTGTTCGCCTAAACGCGCGATGGCTGGGCGAGGTTGCTGCGGCGGATGCCGTAGAAGAAGTAAATTACAATGCCGATTATGAACCAGACGATCAACCTTCGCCATGTCGGCCATGGAAGGGCGGCCATTAGCGTGAGTGCGGAGAGCGCGCCAGCCGGTGCGACAAACCAGACCCATGGCGTCTTGAATTTGCGCGGCAGATTCGGCTCGCGCACACGCAGCACGAGGATTCCGACTGAGACGATGACAAACGCGAGCAATGTGCCAATGGAGCAGAGGCTGCCCGCGTCGCGGACGCTGAAGATGGCGGAAAAGATCGCCACGCCAACTCCGGTTACGATCGAAGTCAGCCACGGGGTGCGAAAGCGTGGATGCACCCGACTCACAAATGGCGGTAGCAGACCATCGCGCGCCATGCTGTAAAAGACGCGCGATTGGCCTAACAACATCACAAGAATAACCGACGACAGACCGGCTATGGCGCCGAATTTGATCAAGCGTCCCATCCATCCCATTCCTGCGCGGTCGGCCGCTACTGCGATCGGATCAGGCACATCGAGCAGGCCATAGGGCACAACGCCCGTCGCAATTGCAGAGACAAGGATGTAAAGCAGGGTGCATATAAGCAGCGAGCCGATAATTGCGATCGGCATATCGCGCTGCGGATTCTTTGCCTCCTGTGCCGCAGTGCTTACTGCGTCGAAGCCGATGTAGGCGAAGAACACAATCCCAGCGCCGGTCATCACGCCGCTCCAGCCGAAGTGACCGGACTGACCTGTGTTCGCCGGTATGAATGGATGCCAGTTCGCCGTCTTGATGGCGTAAGCGGCTCCCAGGATGAACAGCAATACCACCGCGACCTTTACTAGCACAATCAGATTATTGAAATTCGCCGACTCTTTGATGCCAACGACAAGCAGCGTCGTGACGACGAAAATGATGAACACTGCTGGAAGATTAAGAATTGTGGTCACATGGCTGAGGGCCGCCGGATCGGTTCCCGCAGCCTTGATTTGATCCAGCAAAGATGCGCTGCTCACGACCCATCCAACTTTCGCACTCACCAGGGGTGCGAGGGCAGCAGGAATATCAATCAAGTGAGTGCCACGGGCAGCCGACAACGCCGGCGGAATGTCGATGCCGAAATCGTGGAGGAACGAGACGACATAGCCGGACCAGCCGATGGCCACGGTGATGGCGCCCACGGCATATTCAAGGATCAAGTCCCAGCCGATAATCCACGCGAAAATTTCGCCCAGCGTGGCGTAGCCGTAGGTGTAAGCGCTGCCAGCCATCGGCACGAGCGCGGCGAACTCGCTGTAGCATAACGCAGCGAACACTGATGCCACGCCCGCGAGCACGAATGAGAGCACCACGGCAGGTCCGGCATTCTGCGCCGCGACCGTGCCGGTGAGCACGAAGATGCCGGTGCCAATGATCGCGCCTATTCCGAGCGCGGTAAGGTTCACCGCGCCAAGTGCGCGGTTAAGGCTGTGGTCGGTGAGCGCCTCAGTCTGCAATTCCGTGACGCTTTTTCGTCGAAATAAGTTCATGGGTGATGTTGTCTTGGTTTTGCTAAATGAAGCGAGCCCCGCAAGTCAAGCCGGGCGTGATTTTCTCCAGAGGAAATAAATTGGCACACCGGCAAGTACGAGCAGCAGACCGGGCCATGAAGTTTGGGTGCGGTAAACGGCCAGCACGAGCAGAATCACCGTGGCCGCGACGATATAGAATGCCGGCAGCAGTGGATAACCGAACGCGCGATACGGTCGTTCCGCCTGCGGCTGAGTGCGTCTGAGCACAAACACGCCGGAGATCGTCAGCACATAAAAAATTAGCACCGCGAAGACGACGTAATCGAGCAACATACCGTAAAGATTTCCGTACTGCTCGACGCCTGCGGAATCTCGCACTGGCGCGTTGGTAATTGGGTCGCGTAATCGCGTGCGCGGCAGAACGAGCAACGCCGTCCACACGCCTTGCAACACCAGCGCCATCGCCGGAACGTGTCGCGCGTTGAGTCGACCTGTCGATCTAAAAAATAACCTGTCTTGTGCCATTGCGTAATACACGCGCGCACCGGCGAGAATGAGTCCATTGCAACATCCGAACGTCGAAATCATGATCGCGATTGCCATAATCGCCGCGCCCGCACCACCGAACATCACTTCCATTGCCGCTGTGCCGACCCGATCGTCTGCGGCGTGCTGGATTTTATCTAGTGGCAGCACAAAAAGGTAGGCCACGTTCGCGAGCAAATAGAGCGTAATGACCAGCCCGGTGCCCAAGGCGAGTGACAGCGGTATGTTCCGGCGCGGATCCCTGACTTCTCCTGCAGTGAACGTGATGTTGTTCCAGGCATCAGCAGAAAACAGCGATCCCACCTGCGCCACGCACACCGCGATCAACATTCCCAGCGCACCGCCGGTTGCCGATACCGTCGCAATAAACGACAGATCCGATTTAACAGGTGACACACTGCCGGGCGTCCAAAAATTCGTGAAGTTCGCGCTGAGCGCATCTGCATTGCGACCGACAAAAATGCCCAACGCGATCAGTGCGAGCAGTGACAACGTCTTTGCGGAAGTGAATACATTTTGAATCAGTTTACCTAACTCCAGGCCGCGCGTGTTCACGATCGTCAAAAACACGATGATCAAGATCGCTACCAATTGCTGCGTGGAAAGACTAATCGCATAGTTTCGCGACAAAATAATCGGCGGAATTATCCATAGCGTCGGCGAAATGAGCGACGTGAACGCGCCGAGAAATCGTGCGAACGCTACCGCCACCGCGGCAATCGTGCCGGTTTGAATGATAAGAAACAGCGTCCAGCCATAGAGAAATCCCCAGAGTGGACCGTAAGCTTCACGCAGATATACATATTGCCCACCGGCCCGCGGCATCATCGCGGCAAGCTCGCCGTAGCTGAGCGCAGCAGTGACAGTGAGAGCGCCTGTCACCGCCCACACCAGGAGCAGCCAACCCGGGGACCCAACCAACCGTCCGATGTCTGCTGAAACAATGAAAATTCCGGACCCAATCATGGAGCCGGCTACGAGCATCGTTGAGTCGAGCAAGCCGAGTCCCCTAACGAATTTTTGGTTAGCTTCAGGTGGTTCGGTGATTGCACTTGTCATTTGAGCCGCTCGGAATTTGGCGAGTTAATCATCAGCCAATGCTACTGGGCAAGGCTAAAGCAGCCTGGAGATTTCCGCTTGGAATGGTTTCCGCGGTTGTATTCATTTGGCGCAACTATGAACAATGGTGATAAGAAACAGATGGAGTGGGGCACGCGCGTCGGAGTGATCCTCGCGGTTTCTGGGTCGGCTGTAGGCCTTGGGAATTTTCTGCGCTTCCCAGGGCAGGCGCATTTACACGGGGGCGGTGCATTCATGATTCCCTATATCTGCGCGCTGCTATTTCTGGCCCTGCCAATTGGTTGGGCGGAATGGGCGATGGCGCGGTATGGCGGCGAGAAAGGTTTGCATAATGGGCCGGCAATTCTTGGGCTGGTCGGGCGCGGTCGTTTCGCGCGCTATCTCGGTGTGCTCTCGGTGCTGATCCCGATGGTTGTTTACATGTATTACGTTTATGTCGAAGCATGGTGCCTGGAATATTCGTGGTATTATCTCGTCGGCAGCTTCCACCTCAGCGGCCCGGTCGCAGAGCAAGTCAAGGCTGCCGGGCAATTTTTTGGCGCTACAACCGGCACGAACGCAAACGGTATCCTCCACATCAGCGCGCTCTTTTGGGTCATTGTGGTGATCCTCAACATCGTTCTTGTTTATCGCGGACTGAGTGGCGGCATCGAGAAATTCTGCCAGTTTGCGTTACCGGCGATGGCGGTGCTGGCCATTGTTGTGCTCGTTCGCGTGCTCACGCTCGGCACGCCTGACCCTGCGTTGCCGGATCGGAATGTCGTCAATGGATTGGGCTGGCTCTGGAATCCGAATTTCTCAAAGCTGACCGACTTCGATACCTGGCTCGCGGCTGCCGGCCAGATCTTCTTTAGTCTCTCGGTTGGTTTCGGCGTGATTTTGAATTACGCGTCGTACTTGAAGAAGAAGGACGACATTGCGTTGTCCGGATTTACCGCCAGTGCGACAAACGAACTGTTTGAGGTGGGCTTCGGCGGGCTAATCACGCTCACGGCCGCCTTCGTGTTCCTCGGCGCGATCGAAGTCAGTGGCACCTTCGGCCTTGGATTTCAGACGCTGCCCGTCGTCTTTGAACAAATGGGGTTTGTCGGGCGCTGGGTGGGATTTGCATGGTTTTTCCTATTATTCCTCGCGGCGATCACCAGTTCGATCTCGATGTTGCAGCCAGCGAAAGCATTTTTTGAAGAGGCGCTCGGCATTTCCTCCGGAAAGGCGATCGCGTACGTTTCGATCATCTGCGCCTTTGGCTCATTGTGGGTGATCTGGTTCAGCAAGGATACCATCGCCATGGACACGATGGATTTTTGGGTGGGCTCATTCTGCATTTTCGTGGTGGCCACGGTGCAGATCATCTGTTTTGGCTGGGTCTGGGGCTTGCGCAATGGCGCAGCGGAACTTGATCAAGGCGCGTTGATGAAAATTCCACGATGCTTTCTGTTGGTGATGAAGTACATCGCGCCCGCCTATTTGCTCGTCGTGCTTGTCGGCTACGCGGTACAGAATCTGGGGCCGGCACTCAAGAAGACCACTGGGGACCCGGTGGGACTCTGGACGTTGGTGATAATCTTTGCTGTGATAGTAATGCTCGTCGGGGTTCTTTTTGTTGGCGAACGCCGCTGGCGCGCAGCTGGATTGGATATTGACGGCAAAGGGCAACCGGAAGAAGGATCTATATGAACGGCTGGGGTTGGCTATTCATGTCATGTTCGCTCGCGCTCGTTTGGGGCGCAACGATTTGGGCTTATTATCGTCTCCTTAGTTCGCCGCCTGAGGAGCCACGCGATCGAGACTCTTGAGCGACCGGGGATTTCGTGGTCGCTAACCGATCACTGATCACCTTTCGTCTTCATCGCTCCGAATTTGTTTGCGTTTTGTCAAAGCGTGCTATCATCGGCGCCCATGTCCATGCCGGCTTCGAATCTTTTTTCATCGGCGCGACGAGTTTTGTCGATCTTGCTCGCGGCTCTCTTGCTCTCCGGGCCCGCCTTTGGCGTTAACCCGTCTGCTCGCGCCGATCGACGCTCCAAGCCGCCCCAATTTGAAGCTTTACCGCTTGTGCGCTCGCGACAAAATCATCTAATGGTGCGCGCTTTTATCAACGGCAAGCGGGCATGGTTAACGGTCGATAGCGGTGCGCCGGTGAGCGCAATCGCTTTACATCGCCGCGATTATTTTCGGCTCACGCCGATTACGGCCAAATCGAATCTGCCTGCACGCGTTCAGATTAATGGCGCGTTCAATAACGTGGCCATCGCGCGTCAGTTTCGAATCGGTGTGCTAACCCTGGTGGATGAGCCGGTGGTTATTGTCGATCTTGGGAGGCCAAGTCGCTCTGCGCAACTACGGCATGAGCCGCAAATCGACGGAATTATCGGAGCCGATATTCTCTTCCCAACCAAAGCGGTGCTGGATTGCCAACGGCAGTTGCTCATCTTAAAAGTCGACCCGGATGTCGCTGGCGATGCTCCCGGTTTCGACCGCCATGGGTTGGACGCCATGCCGATTCAGGTCAGCGATGGTTTCAATTTGTATGTTAATGGCTCGGTCAACGGGAAGCGCGCCAGGCTCATGGTCGACACCGGTTCTTTCGCCACGCTGCTGCATCGCTCTTTCGTTCGGCAAATGCGGATTCCGACTCAGGAGACGGCGTTTAGTTCTTCTGCTGTGAATCTGAAAGAGCGTGGCGTGCGGGTGGCACGGATTCGCAAGTTATCGGTCGGCTCAGTTGATATCGTTGGCAGGCAAGTGGGCGTAATCGATCTGGAGGGAGTGATTCATGGCGGGTTGTTGGACGGTAAGCCGCCTGTCGCCGGGTTGCTGGGCGCCGAAATTCTCAACCGGCACCATGGCATTATCGATTTCGGCACACGCACGCTCTATTTGAAGCGGTAACGGTTCCGTCGTGGCGGTTGTAGCGGTGCTTGTGTCAAGCACCGACATTGCTCCATTAAATGTGGACATTGCTTCGCACCTCGGCTCGCGGTCAGCTCCATCGACTGGTTAGGGGATTTGATGTCGCCAAGATAAGCGACCGCGCCCGGGAGCCCCGTCGCCGCATCCTGAACGGACTAGCGAAAATCGACCCGCACACCGTCGATCTCTTTCTTTTCGACGTGGACGTCGTGTCCTTTAGGAACAAAGAGCACAGCCGAACTGTCGTCGACCCAAGTCACTTGCACGACTGGCGACCTGTTGATCCTCGCCACGATCGGGGCCACCTGTCCCCGCGGCATCCGCCAGACGAATTTCTGTCCGAAAGCTATCGAATCCGGCACAGTCGACCCGCACAACAGTGAGCACTTTCGTTCGTGACGGCGACGGGTGTCGCGCTTGAACGTCGCGCTTGCAACACGATGAGAGACACGCGCAAACCAACAGCGTGAGCGCGGGGATCGCTGTGCCGAAAGGGGAGGCGTTCGACATCTAACTATGATTCGACGAAAGTTTGTTTCGCCCTATTTCGGGTCTTCCAGAGGCAACGTTTCGGGAAAACGGAATTCATGCTTCGTCGTTTATCAAAGCCTTCGACGAGCGGCAAGCGTAACCACAGGCGCGCCATTGAAATCGCTTTTCCAGTGATTGAGTTTCCTTACAATCTAAGACCTGTGATTTGGCGCTTTCCCCACACAACATCGATGAAATCCAGCAGGATCGAGAAGATGGAGAACGAATTCGCGCCGATTAGCATCCGCGCGTTGGCAATCGGCGCGCAATCGATCGGCGCTCTGGCGGTCGGGGCACTGGCGATTGGCGCGCTTGCTTTGGGTGCCGTTGCGATCGGACGGCTCGTGATTGGTCGCGCAAAAATCAAGCGAATGGAAATCGACGAGCTGGTGGTGAAAAAGGTCCGAATTACCGATTCATTTGAAACGCCGCTCGACGGCGGGACTGAATCCAGATAAAGCGACTACGGATTCGCATCGTCGATCATGAATCAAATCACACAAGCGTTCGTTTTGGGTGCGGGACTCGGCAAACGCTTGCGGCCGTTGACCGACGATTTGCCCAAACCGCTTGTGCCCATTTTCCAGAAGCCGCTCATCACTTTCGCGCTCGATCATTTGATCGACATCGGAGTGAGCAGATTCGTGATTAACACGCACAAGCTTCCCGAATCGTTCCAAAACTTTTTTGGCAAGAACGGTTATCGCGGACGCCCGACGACGCTGGTTCACGAACCAGAACTGCTCGAAACCGGCGGCGGCATCAAGAATGTGGAACGCCATCTTGGCACTGATCCGTTTATTACCTACAGCGGTGACATCCTGACAGACATCCGTCTGCAGCCTTTAATTGACGAGCATTTTCATCGCGGGAACGACGTCACGCTCGCACTGCGCGAAACCGGATTGGCTACAGCCGTGGCATTCCGCGATCACCGCGTCGTCGATATATCAAACAGGTACGGCGTGCCCGGCAATTACGATTTTGCCAACATCGCGGTTTGGAATCGCGAAATTTTTCGGCAGATCCCGCCGCATCGAAAAATCTCTTTCGTT
>JBKOXU010000124.1:0-13187 GCA_046725095.1 Verrucomicrobiota bacterium | reverse complement strand
GCGGGCGCGGGATTGACGCTGAAAAGCTTTTGGCATGCGCAAAATGCGCCGCTCAATTTCGATCCGCGCAACATTCTGCTGACCTCGATCGAGTTGCCGAAAGCGAAATACGAAAAGGACAAGAACGGGCAGAAAGTTTGGGGCGACGACAAACTCCGAGCGTTCTGGGATCGCTTGCTCAATCGGGTGCGCGTTCTGCCCGGAGTCGAGGCAGCCGCAATCGGCGCGAACATTCCGTTCGACGACAGCGAATGGGACAGCTCGTTTCACATTACTGGCACGCCCAAAGCGGAGCCGGGACAAGAGCCATCCGCGGAAATCGACATCGTTTCGCCCGATTACTTCAAGGTGATGAAAATGCCAATCCTGCGGGGACGCACCTTTGGTCCCGAGGACGGGCCGGATGAAAGTCGTTCCCGTTCGATCATCATCGATCAAACTTTTGCGGAGCGATATTTTCCCGGCAAGGATCCGCTCGGCCTCCACCTCGACGACAACCAGCGTAGCGGCGCTGCGGATGACGATCCCGAAAAATATCCACCCTTGACCATCGTCGGCATTGTGCCGCGAACCCGAAATGAAGCGGCTGGCGAAGACAACGTCGAGAAGCTCAACTTCGTACACATGTATTTTTGCGCGACGCAAAACCCGGCCGCCGGCAACATGCTCATGCTTCGCGTGCGCGGCGGCGACCCAAAGGCGCTGGCTGCGGCGGTGCGGCGCGAGGTGGAGGCGATTGATCCTGAGCAACCGATCGCGCAAGTCACTACGATGGAGGAGAACATTTCGAATAGTCTGGCGGCGCGACGATTGACCATGTCGTTGCTCGGAACATTCGCGGCGCTCGCACTCGCGTTGGCCAGCGTCGGATTGTATGGCGTGATGGCATTGAGCGTAACGCAGCGCACGCGCGAGCTTGGCATTCGCCTCGCGCTTGGTGCTTCGCGCCAGAAGGTTTTCCGGCTGGTGTTGGGCCAAGGCGTAACCCTCATTACCATTGGGATCGGATTGGGCCTTATCGGCGCCATCGCTGCAAGCCGCGCGTTAAGCAGCGTGCTCTACGGCGTTGGTGCACTCGATGTTCCTGCGCTTGCGATCGCCATTACTTCGCTCGCGTTTGTTGCGCTGCTCGCGTGTTGGCTGCCCGCTCGCCGCGCTACACTGGTCGATCCTATTCAAGCATTGCGCACCGAATGAAATCGAAACTTTATGATAAATGATCTCCGTTACGCACTGCGCCAGCTCGTAAAATCTCCCGGCTTCACCGGCGTTGCGGTCCTCACGCTCGCGCTTGGCATCGGCGCTTGTACCGCGGTTTTGAGTTTGGTTAACGCTCTGCTCGTTCGGCCGTTGCCTTATCACGCGCCACAGGAACTGGTCCTGCTCTGGCAGAAGTTTTCCGCGCAGGGCCTCGATCAAATCCCTGTCTCGGCACCGGAGTATCTCGACTATGAGAAACAGACGACCAGCTTCGATCACATCGCTGCGTTTGATTACACAGACCTGAACCTTACCGGGGGCGACATGCCCGAGCGCATTCAGGGTGCGGTCGTAACGCCGAATTTGTTTCCGCTTCTCGGTGTCGGCCCCATTAAGGGCCGTGTTTTCACGAACGACGAATTCGGCGAAGGCCGCGATAATGTTGTGATTTTGAATGCGAGGCTCTGGCAGCGCCGTTTCAATTCAGATCCAAATCTTGTCGGCAAAGAAATCGCGCTGAACGGTCGCAATTTTACTGTCATCGGGATCATGCCGGGGACGTTTCAGTTTCCGCTCCCGCTCTTCGGCATACAGGGTGGGACATTTGCGGAACGCGTTGATATTTGGAAGCCGATCGCATTTACCAAGAACGAAATGGAGTCGCGCGGTTCGCGCAGCTATGGCGTTATCGGCCGGTTGAAGAAGGGGATCTCCTCCGCTCAGGCGCAGGCCGAGATCGACATGATCCATGCGAACTGGCTCAAACAATTCCCCGATAATTACAGTCCCGCTGTGCGCTTCGGCGGAACTCTTTATCCGCTCCAGGATCAGGTCGTCGGAGGAATGCGCAAAGCGTTGCTCATCCTGCTTGCTGCTGTTGGCGTCGTACTCCTGATCGCGTGCGCAAATCTCACGACGATGCTGCTCGCGCGCGCCGGTGTGCGCGAACGCGAATTGGCCATCCGTGTCGCGCTCGGTGCGACGCGGATGCAGATCCTGCGTCAGATTCTTTGCGAAAGCGTGCTGCTGGCAGTGATCGGCGGCGCGACCGGTTCGTTGCTTGCTGTATGGGGTCTCGATCTGCTTCGTGCGATCGGGACGCAAACCGTTCCGCGCATTGCCGAAGCAAATCTCGACGCGCGTGTCCTTGCGGTGACGCTCGTTGTCTCAATCGGCACTGGCATTCTCTTTGGGATCATTCCCGCATTCGCCAGCGGCAATCCCGAAGTGACGGAGGCCCTGAAGGAAGGTGGACGCAGTTCCACCGCGGGCGTGCCTCGCAACCGTGTCCGCAACGCGCTGGTGATCGCGGAAGTGGCAATGGCGCTTGTGCTGCTCGTAAGCGCCGGATTGCTCATGAAGAGCTTTGCCCACCTGCAAAACGTCGATCCCGGTTTTGATCCTTATAATGTCCTGACGATGGAGGTCGCCTTGCCGCTGGCGAAGTATCCGCGCGGGAAACCGGTCGCGGATCTTTTCGGACAGGCGACGCGCCGCATTAAGGTGCTTCCCGGAGTCGAAGCCGCCTCATTCACATCGATCCTGCCGTTGAGCGGCACGAACAGCGACAGCTCGTTCGCGATCGAAGGGCGCAATCCCATGGTGGAGAAAGTCTATCCCGACGAAGAAATCCGCGTGATCACGCCGGAGTATTTCCAGGTGCTGAAGACGCCCCTTCTGCGGGGTCGTCCGTTCACCGAGGCCGATACCGCCGACTCGCCGAAGGTCGCGATCATTAATGAAGCGATGGCGAGGAAATGGTTTCCAAATACCGACCCGATCGGAAAACGCATCACGTTCGGTGATGTTCGCAAGCCCGACGTGGAATGGGTTACGATTGTGGGCGTCGTTGCTACGATCCGCCACCGCGGCCTCGAAGAGGAAGGAAAGCCGGAGTATTATCTGCCGCACACCCAACGTTCCAATCGCGGGATGGTGCTCGCTGTTCGCAGTAAGCAGGACCCGCGTTCACTCACCTCCGCCATCCGTACCGAAATCGGGCGGATGGATCCTGACTTGCCGGCGGCTAATGCGCGGACGCTTGGGCAGGTTACGTCCGATTCCATCGCGCCGCGTCGCCTTTCAGTTGTGCTGATCGGCGTGTTCGCCACCGTGGCGCTAGTACTCGCAGCGGTTGGGATTTACGGTGTCATGTCTTTTCTGGTTGTGCAGCGCACGCACGAAATCGGAGTGCGGATGGCGCTGGGTGCGCAGCGAAGCGACGTGCTGCGTCTTGTGATAGGACACGCGCTGCGGCTGGTTCTCATCGGCGCGGCGATCGGACTCGCGATTGCGCTCGTTTCCAGCCGCGCGTTGCAGGCGATGCTTTACAGGGTTGGCGCTTTTGATATTCCGACATTTGCCGGCGTCACGTTGGCGCTCGCGGCAGTGGCGTTGCTCGCGAGTTATATCCCCGCAGTCCGCGCCACGCGCGCCGACCCGATGATCGCGCTGGGTCACAACATCTAATTCACCATGATCAAACTCAGACACATCGAACGCTGTTATCCGTTGGCTAAAGCGAAATTTTTCTATGTCCTGCGCGACATTAATCTGGATGTTGCGGAAGGAGAATTCATTTCCGTCATGGGACCGTCTGGCGCAGGCAAATCGACGTTGTTGCACATTCTTGGCATGCACGATCACGGCTGGACGGGTGAATATTTTCTCGACGAGACCGCTGTGCACCATTTGAAACCGAAAGAGCGAGCGGCATTACGCAACGAGCAAATTGGTTTCGTTTTTCAGCAGTATCATTTGCTCGATGATCTCACGGTTTATGAGAACCTCGACATCCCGTTATCGTATCGCCACTATAGCAAAAGCGAGCGCGCCGCACTCGTGGCCGACACGCTCGATCGTTTCCAAATCGTCGGCAAAAAAGACTTATATCCGCGTCAGCTTTCCGGCGGACAACAGCAGCTTGTCGGCGTCGCTCGCGCGATCATTTCCAAGCCCAAGCTCCTCCTGGCTGACGAACCAACCGGCAACCTCCATTCCAGTCAGGGCGAGGAAATCATGGATTTATTCAAGAAGCTAAACGCCGAGGGCATGACCATGGTGCAAGTCACGCACTCGGAGAAAAACGCCGCTTACGGCAACCGGATCATCCAACTGCGCGACGGTTGGGTGGTTTAGAAACCTCAACCCAAACAAACACAACCATGCTAACGATTGTTCGAAACCTGCTCGTCTTATTCGCGCTCGCGGTCACCGCTTCGGCGGCGACTGAAGAGAACATTTCTCGCCAACTCGACGTAACACCTGGCGGGAAACTCGTTGTCGATGTCGATTTTGGAACAATCAACGTCACGTCCGGTGCCGATGACAAGGTCGTCATCGAGGCATACCGCAAAATCGATTTCGGGGGCGAAGCCAAAGAAAAGGAATATTTTGCCGCCGCTCCAGTCGCGATTAGCCAGGACGGTAACGTTGTCACCGTTCGCGCGCGTGATACGAAATCCAAAGGATTCTGGAGTTTTGGCCATTCGGAAATGGACGGTCGTTATGCGATTCGAGTGCCGAAGAGATTTGAGACCGATCTTCACACTGAGGGCGGCGACGTTACCGCCGGCGAAATCAAAGGAAATGCGACCGTGAAAACCAGTGGCGGTAAGCTGGCATTCAAACATTTAGAGGGAACACTGACCGCGAACACGAGCGGTGGCTCGATCGCGGTCGAGGATTGCCGCGGTCCGATCAAGATCGAAACCAGCGGCGGCGACATTACCGTGGCCGATGGAACGGGCACTTTGAACGCCAAAACGTCGGGCGGGCGGATCGATGTTCGCAATTTTTCCGGCGACACTGAAGTCAGGACCAGCGGTGGAAATCTCAGTTTACAGAGGATCACAGGGAAAATCATCGGCAAGACATCCGGCGGATCGATCCATGCTTCAATTCCTGGTGCCGTCGTCGGCGATGTGAGACTGGAAACGAGAGCTGGAAACATCGACGTCTCTCTGCCGGCGACTGCGACGGTGGACATCGACGCCAGCACCAGCGTGGGCGAAATCTTCAGCCGGTTGCCGTTCGAGACCAGCGACGTCGATAGGGAGCATTTGCGCGGTAAACTGAATGGCGGGGGAAAATCGGTGAAGCTCGAGACTTCCGCCGGAAATATCACGATTGAACCCTCATCATCCGAACTCGCCGGCCGGTAACAAATCGAGCATGGGAATATGTTGAGCGACTTCAAATACGCATTACGGATGCTGGTGAAGGTCCCGACCTTCACAATCATTGCCGCGCTCACGCTCGCGCTCGGCATCGGCGCCAACAGCGCGATCTTCAGCGTCGTCGATACGGTACTGCTCCGGCCACTACCGTTCCCGAAACCGCACGAATTAGTGGCTGTGTGGGGGAGTGTTTCGCACACCGGCGGCGAAAAGGAGACGGATTCTTTTCCGAACTATGTCGATCTTCGCGACCAATCTCAAACCCTCGACAGCCTCACCGCTTACACGCGCGCCGCCGCTGTCCTGACTGGAACGGAAGAGTCGCGTGAAGTTCTCGGTCTCGCCGTCACTTCCGATGTCTTTCGCGTGCTCGGCGTTTCCCCCATGCTCGGCCGCGCTTTTACCCGCGAAGACGATAACCCCGATGCGCGAGTTGTCGTGTTCACTCATCACGCCTGGAAAACACTTTTTAACGGCGATCCAAAAATCGTCGGCCAGCAGATCAAGATGTCGTCGCGTTCCTATACGGTGCTGGGGGTCATGCCGCCTGGTTTTCAATTTCCGGTAGAAGGCGAGCGCGCGGAATACCTCATGCCATTACACCCGCTGGTGCCGGACGAAGTGAAACGGCGCGACAGCCACTTTCTCCGGCTGGTTGGGCGCATGAAACCGGGAGTCAGCATTGAACAGTGCAAAGCCGATTTAAATGCGATCAGCTCGCGTCTGGCAAAGGAGTATCCGAATTCGAATACCAATCGATCCAATCTGGTCGTCAGCCTGCACAAAGACATCGTGGGCGACGTCCGTCCGGCGCTCATCACCATTCTTGCGGCAGTCCTCTTCGTCCTGCTCATCGCCTGCGCGAACGTGGCTAATCTATTGCTAGCCCGGGCCACTGCGCGCCAGCGCGAGATTGCCATTCGCACTGCGCTCGGCGCCAGCCGCTGGCGGATTATCTCTCAGCTCTTGCTGGAAGGCTTTCTTCTGGCCTTGCTCGGAGCGCTGGGCGGACTGCTCATGGCCTGGTGGAGCGTGGATCTTTTGCGCGTGTTTGGTCCACAAGATGTGCCGCGGCTGGGTGAAATCGCGATCAACGCTCCGGTTTGGACATTTACTTTTGTAGCCGCGGTGTTGAGCACACTTCTCTTCGCCATGATTCCGGCGTTACAGGGCACGCGGCCGAACGTGAGTCAGTCTTTACAAGAGGGAGGAAGTAGAGGCGCGGTTGGACCGGAGTCGCATCGTTTGCGCGGGTTGTTCGTGATTTCGCAAGTGGCGCTATCGTTGTTATTGCTCATTGGTGCCGGTCTATTAATTAAGAGCTTTGCCAATTTGCGCGGGACCAAGCTAGGGTTCGATCCTTCGCACGCAGTCACTCTACATCTTAGCATGCCCAGGGTTAAGTATCCGGACCCGAATCAACATCGAGCGTTCTTTGAACAAATCCTGCCCAAACTCGCGGCAATACCGGGCGTTAAGGCGGCAGGAGGCGCCATGCCGATGCCTTTCTCAGGTAACGATCGCGGCTCGACATTCACGGTAGTGGGCCAGCCGCCTCTTGCACGCGGAAATCACCCCGTAGCGTCGCATCTGATCATCACCCCCGGTTATTTTCGCGCCATGAAAACGCCGTTGATCGCTGGCCGCGACTTTAATTCCCACGACACAAAGGACTCGCTGCCGGTTGTCATCGTTAACGAAGCCTTCGTGCGCCGCTTTTTGGGACATGGCAATCCCATTGGTCAACGCATTGTTCTTGATCAGGTGGATAACAAAACGACGACGCTCGAGATTATTGGCGTGGTGGCAAGCTCGCATCACGAAACGCTGGCTTCCGAAGCCCAACCGGAATTTTACATTCCACACGCGCAAGATCCGAGTCGCCGGATGGACATCGTTCTGCGCACGTCCGCGGCGGAGTTGAGTGGACTCCAAGCAGCCTTTCGTAATGTCGTCCACGATTACGACAAGGATATCTACATTCCGAACCTCGAGACTCTGGAGCAGCGGATTGGAACTACGCTCGCCCAACCGCGTTTCAACATGATGCTGCTCGGAACATTCGCCGGTGTCGCCATGATCCTGGCGGCGATCGGAATTTATGGTGTGATTGCTTACAGCGTAGCACAACGTACCAGAGAAATCGGAATCCGCATGGCGCTTGGCGCGCAACGCCGCAACATGCTGCAAATGGTTTTGTGGCAAAGCTTCAGTCTGGTCGGAATTGGTTTGCTTGCGGGCCTGGTGAGCGCGCTCGCCCTTACGCGGTTAATGACGAGTCTGCTTTACGGTGTGACCGCACATGACCTGTCGATTTACGCAATTGTGCTGATCGTGCTGAGCAGCGCTGCCCTTCTCGCCAGCTATTTCCCGGCGCGCCGCGCCATGCATGTCGATCCAATCGTGGCGTTGCGTTACGAATAATGAAGCCAAGACCGGTCGGCGCGATATTCCCTCGGCTTCATTCCGCACTGGCCTATTTAACCTTCTTGGCCTTGATGTGTCTTCTGGCAGCCGGGACAAACAGTCAACAGGAGGCTGATTCAACTTTTGACGTGCGAGTGGCTGATCCCTCTTATACGACGACACATCCAAAGGTTTTGTTTGATGAGGCGCACAACAACTTTCATACATCCAGCGGACGCTACAAACCTTTTGCTGACCTCATCAGCAATGATGGTTATCAGGTTTTGCCGAACAAACGGAAGTTTGAGAAACAGACCTTGGAAGGATTCGACGTATTAGTGATCGCTAACGCTCTTGGCTCTCCCGATGTTGATGCGCGCGAAGCATCTAACCCCGCATTTACACAGTCGGAGTGTGATGCCGTTCGGGATTGGGTCCGGGAGGGCGGAAATCTTTTACTTATCGCAGACCACGCACCCGCGGGTGGCGCAGCAGCAAGTCTCGCGACACGCTTCGGCGTCGAAATGAGCAAGGCTTATGTGGCCGATCCGACTAATTTTCAACGCATCGCTTTAGACGCGAGCTGGATAGTGTTCTCGCGCGAGAACCGAGCTCTTGCTGATAATGCCATCACACGTGGTCGGAGTAATAGCGAGCAAATCAATCGTGTGATGTCATTTACCGGTCAATCACTTAAAGGTCCGCCGGAAAGTGTTCCGATCTTGAAGCTCTCCGATGCTGCTTACGATGTGTTTGATCTCAAGGACCCAAAAAAAGCCAAGACCACTTCTGCTGCTGGTCGCGCTCAGGCCGTGGCGCTCGAATTTGGAAAGGGGCGAGTAATTGTTTTTGGCGAAGCGGCGATGCTTACGGCCCAGGAGAAGAACTTTGGAATGAACTATCCGGGCATCGATAACCGGCAATTCGCTCTGAACGTAATCCATTGGTTGAGCGGGCTACTGAGATACGCGAAAACGACTTTCCGGTCAGACGTGCCATGCAGGTCGATCCAATGGTGGCCTTGCGTTGTGAGTGACCGGTCGAAATGACGAGCTGGAAAGCAGCGGATGTGTGGGCCAATTCAATAGGTAGAGGGGCGCAAGGCGGGTTTTAGGCGGCAACGGGTTAATATCGCTTTGTCGCTCCGAGCCGTTATGGGCGACCAAACTCGGTTAAGTTGCTCGACGGAGTTTCCGCAAACTTTCAGGAACCCGGAATGAGCTCTCTGATTTTCATAATGATCGGGATCATGGCGGGCGGATCGCAGTTCATGAGCAGGGCGGCCGTGTAACCCAGCTCGGGAAACATATCGAGGTTGGCCGCGATCCCCTGCGCGCCGCCATTGTGACCGACGATGTGTTTGCCGGCAAAAATCTTGTCGCCAAATCCGTAAGCATATTTCCCCTGCGGTCCGGCTTCGCCTTTTCCCGTGGTAGCAATCCGGGTAAACTCTTCATTGAGAAGTTTGTGGTCGCGCAGCGCCATGTGAAACTTCACCAGGTCTTCGACCGTCGAATACCCGCCGCCGGCCGGGCCGCCTTTTACTTCTCGCAAGTTTGTGTTTTCCCGAAGCCCCCCCTCAGCGGCGCCTTCCCTGGTGTAGCCGATGGCGACTTTCGAATTAGGGACAGGCTCGTAAAATCCGGTCGCGTTCATGCCCGCCGGCTTGTAAACATGGCGGCGAACGTAATCATAATAATTTTCGCCGGAAACTTTTTCGATAATTGCGCCAAGGAGCATGAAGCCGGCGTTGCTGTATTGAAATTTTTCGCCGGGAGTAAACGTGAGCGGGTTGTTTGCGAACAACGCCAAATGCGCCGCCACCGTGGTGAGGCTGGCCCGCTTCGCCTGATACTGAGCGTTCCAATAAGAGCCGAGGCCGGAAGTATGCGTGAGCAGATGATGGATCGTCACTTTGTCCGCCACATCCCTGTTCGGATAATCGGGCAAGTGCTTGTCGACCGTGTCCTGAAAGTCGAGCTTTCCCTCCTGCGCGAGCTGCGCGATGGCCACAGCCGTAAACATCTTGTTGAGAGAACCGAGATTGAAGCGCGTGCTTAAAGTAATCGGCGTCCCACCAGCGCGGTCGGCCAGCCCCGCAGCCTTGCTTGCAATCGGGACCCCATCTTTGGCCACCAACACGGCACCGGACAATTTATTCTCAGCGGTGAGTTGGTCGAAATATTGTTGGAGCTCTTTTGCGGTGTTCGCCTCGCTCGGATCGGCTGTCGATTGCGCCGAATTCTGGCCAAAAGCGCAGCCGATTCCGACAAGGCCAAGGAAGATAACCGAGAATCTGTATTTCATAGGAAAGCAAAAACTCCGCCGAGCGGCTGGCCGTGCCAGGTTAAGATGCTCGGCGGAGTCTCTCTGCCTCAAAATCTGCAGGGGGCGCACTCCAGTGTCCCGTGCTTGGGAAGCAAACTGCTTCCCCACAGGAGTAAGGAATGAAACCTACACCTGCTCCATTGACGGAGATTCCTCTTCGTCATCGTCCACATCGTCGGATTCCTCCTCATCGGGATCGGCTCGCGGCGAGACTGCCGGTAAATCGTTTTGCTTCAATTGTTCGTAACGCTGACGAATCTCTGCCGGCACTTTGTCGAGATCCTCTTTTGTTTCGATGGGGCCGCTAAAAAGCAGTTTGCCCTGCGGGTCCTTTGCTGTGAGCAGTTTTTTTCCGTCCACGTTTTCCACTTTCATCTCGCCCTTGTCATCTGAGAAAACGATCTGCGCTTTGCCAAGGTCGATCCTGGTGGCTCTTAGCGCGCCGTTGTCTCTGCTCAAAATTCGAATCTCTCGCGCGGCGCGACGGGCGTCGTCGCGCGCCCGTCTCGCTGCTTCGCGAGCTTTCAGCACGGTTTCACGGATTACCCCATGTTGCGCGTCACCCAACTGCTCTTGCAAGTGTTCCTTCAAACCTTGCATTTGGTCGCCGAGATCGCCTACATCGTCGAAATCCCAGTGCCATTCGTGTTTGTCTCCGTGATTCCACGAGTGGGACCGCGGCACTTCTTTCTTCGTGAGCTTGACGGTGATCTTTTGCTCTTGGCCTTTGCGCAGAATCGTGAGCGTTACATCGGTGCCTTCAGAGAAGGTCTGAAGAAGCTTTCGCAATTGGCTGGGCTCAATCAGAATCTGATCGTTCAACATCTTTAGGATGTCGTTCTGTTGAACGCCGGCCGCGGCGGCTGGACTAGCAGGCACCACGTAATCGACAACCAACCCAAAACCTTTGGCTAGGCCGAGTTGTTCGCTTACGACACTCGGGACTTGTGATGTCTCCACGCCGAGAAACATGACCGGAACTTTCGGCGCTCTTTCGGGGCGACCCGGCCGCGCTGGGACACCGGGCGGAGAAGGAGGTGCCGGCATACCGGGCTGGGAAGGGGGCGCTGGAGGTGCCGGTGATGTTTGCGCAAATCCTGCGATCGGCAGGAGAGCGATGGCTGCGATGGTAGTGATGGGTTTTATTTTCATGGTTTTGTTTGGTTAAATCATTGGCCTGAAACTGGAATGAGGACGACATCTTCGCTGGGGTAGGAAACGCGGAGCGATGCGCCGGTGGCCGGATTACGCCACTGCCACGTTTCCCGCGTCTGATAACGAAGGCGCCGCAGCGGTTGGTCGGAGCCGTTGGTAAATTGCAATCCCTCGTCCCGCGTGTTGTAAACGACCTGCGTCGCACCGGCAGGAATGAATTCGTTGGGCGATCTCGATCCGTCGATTCCGTTCCCCCCACGGCGGGCAGGCAGGAAAGGTTTTGTTTCCGGAGCAGGTGAATTCTGCGCAATCCTTTCGGCTGGTCCCCGCCTGCGATCCATGTTGACTTTCGCGAGCAAAAGCAGAACCGCCGCGGCCGCCAGACCGAAACCGAGGGCAGCGTAGTTTACCCGAAAACGGGTCGGCCGAATGATTTTGGCGCTTTCCGGCTCCGCCATTGCTTCCTCGACGCGCTCAAAAAGGGCGGGAGAAGGCTGCGCTGGTCGCAGCTTCTTCAGTTCGTTCTCAAGCTCGGAGAAATCGTTCATTGCGGTTGCAAAGTTTTTTTGAGACCGGCCAAGGCGTAGCGATATCGCGACGCGGCGGTGTTTTGAGAAATGCCCAGCGCGCTCCCGATCTCGGCAAAAGTGAGTTCGTTCCAGATTTTCAAAACGAGCACCTCACGTTGGTCGTGCGGCAAAGAATCCACTGCCGCGGCGAGCGCCGATTGCGTCTCATCTTCCAATTCGAACTGCGGCTCGATGGCTGACTCGGTTTCAGCAAAAACATTGGCCTCACGCCGAGCGCGACGCTTGTCGCGACGGATAAAATCGAGAGCGATGGAACGCACGGTGGCGTAAAGCAATGCGCGATTGTTGATCGTGTGGTTCCGCCTCCAAAATTTGACAAACGCTTCCTGGACAATGTCTTCGGCATCGGCTGGAGACCGTGTCCATTGCCTGGCGAAAAGCAGCAAGCCGGGAGCGACTTCAGAAAAACAACTCTTCCAATCCTCATGAGTGGCGACATTCTCCATGACCTCTTCACGGTCTTTCATATCTAAGACGTCGCCAAATGCAGATTTTGTCTAAAGAGCCAAATTTCGGAGAACCTTTTTCTGCCCGACTGTGGCGCGCTTTCGCGAATCAGTGTCGGAAGCTGCAGACGGCTTCAATGGCGCCGACGACTGCGAAAGAATAGCATGCCGCCAAGCGCGACCATTCCGAGAATCAGGAGGCCGTAGCCAGCGATTGATCAGTATCGCCCGACAAGGCTCGAGGCACTGAACGATATTGCCGCGACTACTCGACGGACCGTGCCGGGTCTGAAACAACTTTTGAAATGTCTGAATCGCGGAACGATCCAGCAACGCGTGTCCAGTGCTCTTTTCGATCTGAATGGACTTCGCCTTCCCGGTGGCCATTTCCACATTGATCACGAATAGGCCACTGCCCGCAAGATGCTGGCGAGCGGCCTCGGGCAGCTTGTCAGGACGTGGGGCGTACACCACCTGCGCGAGCGGGTTCTCTGCGCCGCTTGCGTCCTGTCGTTGCCCCAAACTCGCGGCCCGTCCTGTGAAGCGTTTCGGTGAGTCCGCGTACCCGGAAGCAAACGCAACGAACGCCAACAGAACTGAAATGCTGAGAGGTTTCATGCGGACATCATCTAACGAGAACAAGATGAGCGACGGCGGACGAGAGCGCGCATCGCTCGGAGTGTTGGTGTGGAAGTCATCTCAAAAGTGGAGCGTGCGCGGTGCGCCGTTCGCTCCAGCGATTGGATGACATGTAAAGAGTGCGGGCAAGTGGTTAAGCTCACCCGCACTTATGCATAGTATCAATAATACTGAGTTGTCCTCACACGAGGAAACCCGCTGCCAGTTTAATGGCGGCAGATGCGCGATCAAGCTTGGGATTGATG
>JBKOXU010000074.1:0-11983 GCA_046725095.1 Verrucomicrobiota bacterium | reverse complement strand
TCAGGGCAAGCGAAGCCAGCGTTTGTAAGCCGCCCATGAAACTGGCTGACGCTTTGCCACGCAGTATGGAACCCCAGCCATGGCTTGCCACCACCAGACTGGCTCTCGGATGACCCAGCCAAACCCTCTTCGCCAGGCATACCGAAATTGCGACAACGCGTGGTAAAGCGCCACGCCTGGCGCATACGGAAACGGGCACCGCAGAAGCACGCTCCAGAATTCGTTGCGAGCATTACGATGGTGGTTCCGTATTTCGCTCCGAACTTGGCCGGAGTAGTGGTGACGGATCGTGACGACGGGAGAGAAAAGCACTTCGTAACCCGCCGCCACACACTGAAGCGCGTAATCCGGCTCTTCATACATGTGAAAAAAACGGGATTCAAAGCCCGCCAGTTGGAGATAGGTTGATCGCCGCAGAACCGCTCCAGAATTGGCAAATGAACCTGTCAAATGTTCCGAGCCGAAGTCTGTTTGCGCAAACGTTTCGGGATATTCGTCTGTTCGCTGAGGAAAATGCAGGACCGCAAGTTGCGGACGATCTTCAAAGATTGGGACAAATCGGGCAATACAATCTAACTGCTCCGGATAACTGTCGTCATCCAAAGCCAGCACCAGATCTCCACTCGCCTCATGCATCATCCGATCACGCGAAGCAACGGAACCTCTCGCTGATTCATTCACAATTAGCTTTGCGTTCGGCAATGCTGAGGTAACGAACTCAATTGTGTCGTCGGTGCCACCGTCTGCAGTGATCAATATCTGGTCGGGAGCGGGATCGAGATTTTTTAATGCCTGACTGGTTCGTTGGAGGTCGTCCAGACGGTTGTGGGTAGTGATCATGATGCTTACGCGCACGAAGCTAGGCTTTCGTATTGAGCTTCCAAAAGCTGCCCACCCTATAATCGTAATGCGAAGGGCAAAACGTTCCCGTGGTGGCTTCTGGAAAACAGGTCATTTCGCTGATTGGCCGATGATTGGAATCATAAATGCCCCCCACATAAAATCGATTCCTTTCCCTGCCAATTCCGCGACCTTAAGCATCTCGTCCAGTTTATCCCGTACGCGTTCGGTTCTTTCGCACCTGTGGATACCCGAATTCAGCCGGAATCAACTCCGATGTCCGAGTAAAGAGTATTCTGGCCTGTCCGAAGAATCTGGCAACGTCTGCTTGGATCATGGCGCATTTCCCCCAAAAAACGACAACTTGTAATCCGACGGAGTTCCATCCCCGGATTTTGTGCTTGATTCGACGAACTCCTCAAAATCAATAGCGGTCCAATCGGAGAGCAAGCCTATTCTGCGACGTGCGCTCACGACTTCGAAAGCTCATGTTGGAGTTTTTGGACGATCTCTTTGGGGATCGGCTGCGGTTGACTATTGGCAGGAAATTTTGGACGTTGTCGATCCAACATCGGCAGACAAAATGCATGTATGAAGCGTTGCACGGCACGAATGTGCGGCGGTTTGAGATGGTTCGTCTGATGCACAAGCGACAACTGCGTGCCTGGTTGCCAAAACTTCAATCCCGCAAGATCGTCGGGCACAATGAGCTTTTTCCATTGGCGCTCAGCCCAGTGTTGCAGTTCCGGCGGAGACCTTTCCGGGTCGCTCATCATGATGATGCGCACTTGGCAACGGCGCTGCAACTGCACCGGGTCGCGATGTGGATAATGCCGGATCGGCAATCTCGCACGCGCAACGTACCCCGCATTAAACGGAAACGAAACCGTTGCTGGCCATTGCATTGTGGTGCGGTAACGGCAGAGGCGCGGTTCGCTGTAATGACTCACCGTGTAATGCCGGCGCCGGTCTTCAATCGGACGCTGCCGATCTTTTAAAGTTTCCTCGCCGCGATTCCATTGATCCAGCTCCGACTGGAGCAGACGGAAGTCATAGTATTGATGATACGCGACCGTCTCGTGTTTGCGCATGCAATTTTTCACGAACTGGGGTGGTGTGATATGATGAAACTCGTCGGCGTCAATGCGCAAAAACCAATCGCCTTCGCGCATCTTTTGTCGTGCGACATGAAACATGTATCCCCGCAGACGCGCCTCTGAGAAGAACACCGTTTCTTTTCGCAACGGCACAACGCGCTTGTCGCGTGAAGCGACCTCTCGCACGATTTCCCACGCGTTATCGACACTGCCCGTATCGAAAACATAAATCTCATCTGCCCATCTTAACGCGTGGTCAAGACACTGACCGATGATGTCGGCTTCGTCGCGGACGGGTAAAAGAGCAAAAAACGCAGGCATCGCTTTATTTCCGATTGTGCAATTTAAAGCCAGTCGTGCCAGTAGTAGATCTGGTTTATCTTAGTTAGCGTTGTGCAGCCGTTGACCCAGTCACATCATGCAGCCCGACAGCAGTTTCTCGTAGAGATCAGAGTAGCGCTGTGCCATTAGTTGATCAGTGAAATGAGTAACTACGCGCCGTCGCGCGGCTATGCCCATCGCCTGACGTTCTGCGGGATGTTGCCACATCCATTGCAGCATGCGGGCCAGTCCTGCTACACTTCCAATCTCTGACTCGAGGAGTCCCGTTTCACGGTCCACGACCACGTCGGTTAGACCTCCAGCCGCGTAGGCAATTACCGGCGTTTCACACGCCATGGCTTCCACGGCTGTATTCCCAAAAGTCTCTGCCCGGCTGGGTGTAGCGAACACGTCCAATGCCGAATAGAACAGGCATTGGAGTTGGGGACTATTCAGAGTTCCTAACTGCATGGTTTCAACCCGACTGGCCGAAGGCCACTTCCCCGCGCCGAAAGTCAGCAGCAGAGTTTTTTGTGCCGCTAGAATTTTCATAGCCTCGAGCAATAGACCCGCCCCTTTTCGTTCCTCCGAAAAATCCGAGCACGCGAAACCGACGACGAAACGGTCATCAGGAATCCCAAGAGCCCGCCGAGCACAAAGCTTGTCTACGGACTTGTATTCCCCGACATTCAGACCGCAGTGAATCGTGTGAATTGACATTGCGTATTTGGCAAGTCCGGAACGGCGGATTTGTAACGTCGTCCATTCACTATTACCGACGAAATGCAGATTTTTCCCAGAGTAGCAACGCTGCTTGATGCGAAAGAACTTGTACGTGTCGTCGAGAGAACCCGGCTTTTTTTGCTGAGGACAGTTTCCGCATTGACGGGTAAAGTGATCGCACTCACCAGGATAATGACACCCGCCCGTGATGGGAATAAGGTCATGAAGTGACCAAACTACCGGCGCCCCTGTGGGCAGCGACCCAAAGAAACTAGGCAGATCGAGCCATCGCGCAACCCAGTGAAGATTTATTACCGCGGGCAACCGACCGAATCTCTGAATGGGGGTTTTACGAATCCAACGCGGACTGGTGACAAATCCACCTGTAGCTTCACGACGACCGCGCCAACTGTTGGCCAGCGCAACGGCATTTCTCCAAAAAAAGGTGCGATTCTGAAAAGCCGGGAGCATGGTGGAATCTACCGCCTCGCCCGCGCCAAAATGCAGTACGCTTTTTACCCCTGCCCGGCACAACGCCAGATGCAAACGCTTGGCCGCGATGCCTGATCCGCCCGCCAGCTGAGAGGTGAAATGCGCAACCACAGCTTTATTATCCATCACGCGTTACTCCCGTCGAAAGACCACAACATTAGGGCAATAACCCCATGGCATAAAGCCCTTCCGCTTAGAATCTGGCGGCAAGCCAAATTTGTCTCAGCGTGACCATCCACGTTACGGAACGCAATTATCCCTCTTTTACAACGAGCGCCCCCCAAGCCTAAAATCGAACCAGTCGGCCGCCGTGCAAAGGCACCACGTCAATTCAATCTAGCTCCTCAGGCCCAGGCGGGGACAATAGTCGCCGCGTTGCGTGCCACGGCTCTCGGGATAACGAAGGATACGATCGGCGAATAACGCGATCTAAGAGAACTCTGCCGGCTTCCTGCTGTCGGCGAATTTTTGCAAAGCACATGACTCTCAATCCCTGCGTCGCTAATGCGGTGACAAGAAGGACCGCATATGCATAGCTGCCGCGGGAAACGTGAGTGTTGAGATGCAATACACTCATGCTGCGGACTTAAAGGCGGTGAATTTGAACTTCATATTTTGAATTTGCTCGGCGCGTCTGCGATGAAGCCAGCGCCGTCGCGGCGCGTTGAAAATGTAACGAAACCAATAACGCGCCGCTTTTTGATACGCGGCAGATTTCTCTATCTCTCCGGCGATTCTGTAAAACAACGACACCAGTGGGAAAGAGAGCGCCCGAAGAGGTGCAAGCGCATTACGAAGGAATTGTTGTCGCCGCGATTTTTTGAAAGCCGCTGTTTGCCGATTGACAGGCAAACCGGCTTCCATAGCAAACCGTTCAAACAGCACCTGGGCTGGGCCGCGTTTTCCACCGAGCCACGGGGCCGAAGTCGTGTAATGAAGCACGCAGTCTAGGTCGTTGCTTTGTTGTGCATCAAAACGCCATGACGCTCGATTCCAGTATTCGGGCAACTCGTGGATCTGCCTGTGAAGAAGAAAGTTGATGGCAGACTGGTCCCAAAACCGGTAGTGTCCCCTCCAGTTCTTGAAAAATTCGAGGGACCGCTCGGTAAAACTCTGGTTCGTTAGTTCGTCCAGATTCAATAGCATTACGCCTGCATTAAAGTAGCGCCTAACAGCCGGAAGATTCATCGCGACTGCTACTGTGCGGGAGTCATCGCCAAGTGTCAGAGTCTCTGAATCCGGAACAGCCGCAAGAATTTTGCCGGGGGAAAATTCAAGATCAAAAAGCTCGGAGAGATCACGAAAGACCAACACGTCGCAGTCTAAGTAGATCAACCGCGGCACATTCAGTAAGTGAGGCAGCAACGTCCGGCAATAAGTCATGTGCGATTCTGCCGGCCCGAGTGTCGCATCGCGAAAGATCGAGTCATCTACCGTTACAAACTCCAGGCGGACGTGTTCGCCAACCCGATCAATAAATCTCGAAAGAATATCCCGGGATGTCGAGGAAATACCGCCGTCGAGCACCTTCAAATCCACTTTCCTTGCCGCGTCCAGCTGGCTCAACGCGCTCGTCACCGCGCAATACAGTCCGGGAAAGTAGCGCTCGTTACTCGCTAGGGCAATAACGACAGGATCCATGTTTCGCGTACTACTAGCTGGGGAAATGATCTGGTAAATGCCATCCCGAATCAGCTACGGTGTTTTTGGTGATACACAGCAGACTACTACCCGCGTACGGTCAGCTTATGCTTCCGGAGGCAATGAATTGCAAATGGTCTGAAATAAACGAACTGATAGGTCTCTGGGTATCCACTCGTTGGCTCGGTGGAAAGCGGCTTCTCCCATTTCCGGCCACCTCTGGCGATTGATCCAAGCTCGCTCCAACGCTTCGCGTATGATCTCGGGATCTTCACCGGTGCTCACGAAGCCATCTTTATTGTCTCGCAGTAGCTCATGATTTCCGCCCGTTCGCGTGATTACGGCAGGCCGCCCGCAAAACATAGACTCTATCAATGCGAGCGCCAGCCCTTCGGCGCGAGAGGTCAAGATGTGAAGATGATGATCCATCCATATCTTCGTGAAGCCCCGTTCAAAACCACATAGCGCCACGCGATCTCCCAGACCAAAGTATCGGATCACGTCCTGTAGGTACGTTCCGTCCGGCCCATTCCCGAAAAGATCAAGTCGCCAATTGCGCCGTTTCCACTCCGAAGTGGCGAGCGCCTGAAGGAGACGATCCTGGCATTTACTACCTATTTCATACCGACCAACTGTCGCAAATCGCACTGGCTCTAAATGACCAGGCCAAGGTAATGGCTGTTCCAACCGTGTCCTGATTGGATTGGGTAAAATCGTAATAGGCAGACTCCACGTTAGTTGTCTCTGCAATAGCTCCGCATTATCACGCGAGACGCAGATGATTCGCTGCGCGGAGCGATAAAGCGCTCGCAACGCATCACGTTCGGCTTGGCCGGCGATATACCGCTCCGCGTTGCCCTGGATAATGAACACCCGGCGGCCTTTGTGTGCTCTTAAAAGGTTGTAGAGATCCCGGTCGCGATACGGAGTGGCTGGGGGGCCCGATGTGCATACGATTTCGGGATGCCACCGCTTCAACGGCCGAAACCGGGAATATAAACCACGAGACACGGTGCGCGATGTGATGCGATTTAGAGGGTCATATGCTAATACCACTCCACCAAGCGCACGAAATTCGGCAAGCTCTTCAGACTGCGCGATGGGTGTTTGTACCATGACGGCGACCGAATGCCCACGGTGCAGTGCTTCTGTCGCAAACAGCTTCCACATCTCTTCGCTACCAGCCCAAGAGTAGCCGCCGACGGTTGAGATAATACCAATTTTCATTGTTCTTCCCAGCTATCCCTTTAGGTTAATAATGGCCGCTAAGTGTTTTGCACCACAAATTGAGCTAAACGCTTGAGTCGTGTTTTGGCAACGCAGGGCAGCAAGCTAACCAGGCACTTCAGAGCACCTTTGATAAGCTTCTTGGCATAGCGCTTCTTTGCTGACTCGGTCGGAGGCGCAAAGTGCCATGGGATCGAGGTGACCAAGAGGTAGTTCCTAGCGAGCAACCGCCTCCGGTAATCGTCATAGATCGGGCGTAGGTCCGGGCGGTCAATAAATGAAGATATTGGTTCGGTTGCCCGACTGACAATGAGATCGGGTTTTTCTGGCTTATATCCGCTAAAATGGAAGAAAATCAGATCATGGTGATCATTGACGACATACTTTCCGTTGCGCAAACTGAGACGCCGCTCGAAGTGATTCCAATAGCACATGTTGTAACCCGGATCAGTCTCGACATAGACTCTGCGGAAGTAGAGTGGTACCAGCCCCATCCAGAGTTGATCAAGAAATGATCCGGCGACCCCGGGCCGATAAAAGCAATGGTCTTGCAATCTGATTTGCCACCATTTAAGGAAGGCCGCGGTTTCGTCCGAACGTGACGTTGCAAGAAAACCGAGGTTATAGACGCCAGCCCAAAGCATTACTTTCTCGTAATGTATATTCACGGCTGTGTCGTCGTAGGTGCAGCTATGTGGTGTAACCACAATGCTATAAGTGTTTAACTTAGCTAATAGAGTGGCAAATGATCCACAAACCAGAATGTCGGGATCCAAATAGATAACCACATCTAGCTTTTGATCTCGTTCGTACAGAAAGTCTATATAGAACGGCTTCACCGCCGTGCTCAACTCGACGATGTTATACTTCTTTACCATCTCGCCCAACTGCCGCAGCTTGAGATGTTCCACTGGGATTACTTCAAAAGGCTCCAAATATCCGGCGCCCAATCCATCGGGCATGCGATCCACTAACCCGATCACGAAATGAAAGTCAGGATTGTGCTTGCGGAGCGAATCACCCAGGACTCTAGCGTGAGCCAGGTAGTTTGCTGAGCATATAGTTAAAACTGTCGTCATGCAATTTGCTCAACGTTGAATGAGTTCCGGACGAGTAATCAACATTGGCCCAAATAACGCCCGGTCGCCTTTATGCTGAACGCAAGCTTTTCAACCGTCACATCAAAATCGCGGCGGTCTTGTTCCCCAGGTTAATCAACTCATCGTAGCCGCTAACGGCGCTGAGACGATGAGTCGCCATGACAATAGTGAGTTTGCCAGTAAGACTATGCAGCGCTTCGATCAGCTTTGCTTCGGTAGCGGTATCCAGCGCGCTGGTCGCTTCGTCCAGGAGAAGGAGGGAAGGCCGGTGGTAAAGAGCGCGGGCCAGGCCAAGGCGCTGGCGTTGTCCCCCGGACAGGCGGACACCCCGTTCCCCCACAGTAGTCTGAAAGCCATCTCGCAGTTCCGTTTGGATAAAGTCGAGGATCTGAGCCATGGCGCAAACTTCTTGCAGGCGCGCATCGTCGATCTCGTTATCGGGCACGCCGAGCGCGACATTGCGAGCGATCGTGTCGTCGATAAGAAAAATTTCCTGCGGGACGTAGCCGATCGTAGCCTGCCACCACGGGATCAGTTCAGGAGTAAGCGGCTCGCCGTCAATAAGCACCCGTCCACTGGTCGGCCGGTGCAATCCAAGCAGGAGGTCGATCAAAGTTGATTTGCCGGAACCCGTTGGACCAATGAAGCCAATCGACATGTTCTTCTGAATTGTGACCGAGAAGCGATCCAGCACCGGCCGATCGGCCCCCGGATAAATGAAAGAAACGGCATCCAGCGTGATCGCGTCCTGCCACTTAATCGGCTGCGGTTTTCTGGGCGAAATTTCGATGTCGCCAGATTTTCCTTCTCGTTCCGCTGCAGCAAATTCCTCGAAAACCTCGTCCAGCGAATACCGCATGGAAGTTAAGTGTGTTACCTGCCCATAAAGGAGCTGCAGAGTTGGAATCAGCCGGTAGCCGGCCACCGCCATGACGCCAAGGTTCGGGAGGATATCGGAGAAATCGCGTCCCCGGGCCGCCAGCACCACGACCGCAAGTACGAGGCCGCCGAATGCGAGCGGTTCGACAAGATAACGAGCGGTATTAGCGACAATCGGCACGCGAGCAAACATCTGCGCGACGATGGCAGAATACCCAGCGAACCGGCTGAGAAAATGTTCTTCCGCACGATGGACTTTGATCGGTTTGATCCCGCCGAGCATCTGCTGTGCTTCCCGGTACGACCCGGCAAAAGAGGTTCTCAAACCTTCATTCGCCTCTCGGCGTTTCCGCGCAAGAAGACGAAAAATAATGAGATAAAACGCGCCGAGCCCCACGGTAGCGGAGAGGGCAATGACAGGCTGAACGAGAAAAAGAGTGGCCAGCAAGAGTGCGGCGGTTAGGCCACGAGCGATGCTGTCAAGCAACGGCAGGAGCACGCCGTCGATATAATTCATCACGTCGCCAACGACTTTCTTGAGGAGGTCGCCGGAGTTGCGCTGGAGAAAATAGCCGTAGGGCTGGGACGCCATTCTCCGCAAAAGCCGGACGCGCAACCAGTGACCGAAGCTATGAGCGTAGCGAGTCCGCGCATATTCCGCCAAAAGATTAACGGCATTCGAAAGTACAAGCCCAACGATGGCGACGATTCCGGCTGTTATGAGCAGTTCTCGATTGCTCATTGGTGGCAGTAGCGCAAGGAAACGAAGGCCGAATTGCGAATGACGGATGCGATCGGGATCAGCCGCAATGGCTAGAAAGGGGAAGATCGAGGTCACGCCGACGACTTGAAAGATTCCCTGCGCGAGCGAGAGAAAAAACACGAATGCCAGCTTCTTTCGTCCGTAGGGTCGCGCGAGGAAAAGAACGCGCCTGATTAGATTAAGAGCGTTATTGAGGAACGGAGGCACGATGAACTAATGCAATGTAGTATCAGCGAAATAGGTCCATAGGATCGCCGCTCCTACCAAGCTGCCAGCAAGCATCCGTGCCGCCCATGCACCTCGCAATTCACGAGGTGCTCCGACAACGAGAAAAAGGACTCCCAGCAACCCGACAACGTATCGACTCGAAAACTGATGCGTTATTTTCATCGGCGTCAGGACCAGCGCAACAAGGGTCAACAGAAGAAAGACTCGCCGTGGATCTTGCCGGGCCTGCCAAGCCGCTGCGAATGTATTCCACGCCCAGATCACGCCAAAGACTGCAAGTGCGCAACCAATCACGAATCCGATTAGTAGTCCAGTTCGGTCACCCAACGCCCGAATAAGTAGGGACCTCGCAGGAGGATTCGCATAATCCCGCCCGAAACAGGCAAAGGCAATTCCCACGATGCAGCAGCCAATCCATGCCGTGCGTCTCCGGGGCCGCATCCATTGCGGATTCAAGAACAGTGTCGCGGCCGCGGCGTAGCTGAGGGAGAGTATACCGTTCGTCAGACTAAATGGTGAGGGAGAGTTCCGATAATACCACGATGGTGGAGCGAGGCCACCCCATAACCAGAACAACCACCCACACACGGCCACCGCAGTGACAAAACATATCAACACGACCGGCCACTTCCCAGGAAGCCAAAACACCATTACGGCCACAACGGGCATAGCCACTAGATATGTCTGACGACCAAGAATGGCAATGCCGAGGCATAACCCAGCCGCAATGGAACATGCAAATGTTTCGACTGACAAGGTAGCGCCGGAATTAATCAGCCTCAGAAAGAAGAAAATAAAAATCGTGAAAAAAAGCAGGGCGGGTATTTCGGTGAGAGCCATACCGACAGCAGGCCACAGAAACGGTACTGCCAACAGTGTAGTGGCCGAGACTGCCGCTATAAACAGTGGTGCCTGGTCCTCTCTTGCGATGATCAGAAGCACTGCAACGAAGCAGACGAGATTTACCCAGCGGATCGCCGGCGCCTGCAAACCAGTTAGCGGCGAGAACGATAATTGGATCGCGGCGTAAAGAGGTCCGACAGAAATCTCGTTAGGAGATGTCAGCGTCGTTCGCCATCCGACCTTCCTTACCGTCTGAACTTGTTGGACCTGATAGACGACTTCATCGTAGCAGAGCCGGGATGGACTAGTGGCGATCATTGTGACCAACAGAGCGAGACAAGCTGTTGCAGTACTCACTGCTATCCAATTCTGCGAGAACAAGGCCTTTAGACTAGCGATTTGCATATGGGCCGACAGTTTCCACTCACCGTCCAAATTCTTCAGGCGGCGCGATCTTGCATATTCGCTCTTTCTTTCTTCGGTTTCTGCTTTCCTTGGATGGCGTCAGGAGATTTTCTGCGGTAACGAAGCCTTCTCGGAGACCTCGCTCGTTATTTCTGACATAGCAACGCGTAATTGCCGATCCAGTACCGCTTCCAAAGAGGCGCCGCTAGACGGGGTAAAATTCCTAATGTGAGGTGTTTGATCCAGTGTTTGTGCAGCGGCAGAGCGTCTTTGTTGGCGAGAAAGCGCACGGTCTCGGAAGATGCCCAAGAACAGTAGTGCCTCTCGGCTACGATCTTCAAATGCCTGCGCAGTAGGGCTGAGAGCGATCTCCGATTGAAAAATTGCACATGTCCGGCGCGGTTCTCGTCTCGGTTGCGAAAAAGATTCTTCAGCCTTGATGCAGCTAAGTCCTCCAGCGGGCATTCAATCACCGCAAACCGAAAGTCAAGATTCCGAACTAGCGCAGCAAGAAAGTTATCGGGGCTTTCAAGGTGTTCAAGAACGTGACTTATAATGACCACGTCGAATGCGCCGCAGATCGGCTCCTCCACGATATCCGCCCGCAGCACCTCGACGTTCGTGAGATTCCGTTTCATGTAATTGGTTGCGTCAGTTGAATAATCTACAGCAACGTACACGTCCGCGAAATTGCGGCGCTGTAACTCGGCGATGATGGCGCCCGTGCCCGCACCAAGTTCGACTATCCGCTTTGGGTGACTGATCCGTGGCAAGACAAGCCGCTCGATACTGTTCGCCTTTTCAACTGCCCCAATTGCCAGCCACTTTGCCTCCGCTTCCAGTTGCACACCGTAGATGGCGGAATACTGATCACGCCCAGTTCTCTTGTCAGCTAACATTGAATTCTGTGTCCCAATGCGCGAATGGAAGCGCGGCATGACCGCAGGGACAAGCGTTCTCGATCGGCGGTCATGCCATGCAACGTATGGATTGAGCGAATATCGCAGACGCCATTTTTCTGGAAAATGGTACTCGTAAACCAAGAGGCGAAACGTAAAGACTAAATTGAACGAAGAATGACACGAGGTAACGATGATACGCTATTGGCGAGATGGATCTGAGCATTTACGATAACAGCGATTTTGATCGTGGCGCGCCACGATGGAAAGAAGCCGTTTGGGTGCTCGCGCGTTTTCTATTTTTCCAAAACGCGTTTCCATGGCCGTCCTCCCTGCGCCGCGCACTCCTGCGCGCGTTCGGCGCAAAAATCGGCCGCGCCGTGATGATCCGCGCAAACGCAAACATCTCATTTCCGTGGCGGCTGGTAATCGGCGATCACGTCTGGATTGGTGAAGACGTCGGCATCCTCACGCTCGCACCGGTAACGATTGAATCGAATGTTTGCATCAGCCAACGCACATATC
>JBKOXU010000165.1:0-9101 GCA_046725095.1 Verrucomicrobiota bacterium | reverse complement strand
TGGGGCGAGACAAGGCGCTCTATCTTCTCTCGCGGGCTGGCGCGCCGCGCGGTAAAATTCTGCGCTTGCCGCTCGACACCCCGGAATTAAGAGATGCGCTTGAAATCGTGCCAGTCAGCGAAGCGGTCATCGGCCAAATCGTTCCCACGGCCGATGCCCTTTATGTCGGCGACGTGCTCGGCGGCCCATCTCAGATCCGGCGCTTTGGGTTGGACGGTAATGGCGAAGCAATCATCCCAGTTCCAAAAATATCGGCTGTGCAGGAAATGCTCGCCCTGGAAGATAATTCGCTCCTGTTTCGGGATGTGAGCTACACCGAGCCGGCGGCGTGGTTCCATTGTGTGCAAGGGAAAACCGAGCCGGTGAAGACGGCCTTGCGTAGCACATCGCCGGTCTCATTTTCCGACATCGAAGTGACGCGCGAGTTCGCAACTTCGAAAGACGGCGCCAGGATTCCGCTCAACATCGTTTTCCGAAAAGGGATGAAGCGGGACGGGCAGAATCCGACACTGCTTTACGGCTATGGCGGCTATGGCATCAGTATGGCGCCTAATTTCGATTTTACGCGACGGCTCTGGTTCGATCGCGGCGGCGTGTACGTGGTGGCGAACATTCGAGGCGGCGGAGAATTCGGTGAGGAGTGGCACAAGGCGGGCAATCTCACCAAAAAACAAAACGTGTTCGATGATTTCGCCGCCGCCGCCGAGTACCTGATCAACGCGAAGTACACGCGCCCGGAAAAACTCGCGATCCAAGGCGGAAGCAATGGCGGGCTCTTGATGGGAGCCATGATAACGCAACATTCCGACTTAATGCGGGCGGTCGTTTCGTCAGTCGGAATTTACGACATGCTGCGGGTCGAGCTCGCGCCGAATGGCGCCTTCAACGTGACCGAATTCGGCACGGTAAAAGATCCGGAGCAATTCAAAGCGCTTTACGCCTACTCGCCGTATCATCGCGTTGTCGATGGAACGAAATATCCCTCGATTCTGATGATGACCGGCGCCAACGACGGGCGGGTCGCGCCATATCACTCGCGCAAAATGACGGCGCGCATCGATGAAGCGAACAAATCCGACAATCCGATTCTATTGCGGACGAGCTCGAGCGCGGGCCACGGCATCGGCACCGCCTTGAGCGAGCGTATCAAGCAGTCGGCAGACATTTACGCGTTTCTATTTGCGCAATTGGGAATGGGAAGAATGACGAAGGACGAATGACGAAGGACGAAGGAAGCACGAATGCTCAAATGACGAAACGGCGCTCGAACATTCTCTTCGTCATTCGGATTTCGTCATTCCTTCGTCATTAGACATTCGTCATTTGATTTTGATTTCGTCAATTTCCCTATCTTGCGAAGAAGATTCCTAATCTGCGCGGGAGCGATTGCGATTTTTTTTCTGATCGCAGCCGCTGGTTGCGTGGCCGTTTTTTATAGTCCGCTGCTCACTCATTACATCGAGGGCAACGCCTTCCATGCAGCCATGGAGGATGAAACCGCGAAAGGTTTGCATTTCCCTCGTAGCCGCTACTCGCCGATTCGACGCACCAGCGCATTAACAGCCCAAAGCGCAAGTTTCGAAGCGAGCAATGGGGTGAAAGCGATGAAGTCACTCGATGCTCACGGCATCACCGCCAGGTTAAACCCGTGGGGCGTATTTGTGCGGCAATGGAGGTTCAACTATGTGCACGTTCAATCCGGCGCCGCCGCCATTCAGATTTACGAGGCGGGTCCTGAAGCAGTGATACCAAAGCCTTGGTTCGCCATTTTTTTACCGAACAGAGTTTACGTGAAGAGGATTGAATCGGAGCAAGCCAACGTGACCTGGCAATTTCGTGGCGAGGGGGCCGGCTTTTTCGGCACGCGGCTGCTCATTACGCCGCACGGCCCAGATTTTGAGTATATCGCCACTGGCGGGAGACTGAGCATGGCTTTGCTTCCCGATCTTGACCTCCGCCGCGCACATCTTCTCATCACTAAGACACTGCTCACTGTTTACGATGTCGATCTCGCATCGAATTCGGCTAGCGACGAAAGCATTCATGCCCAGGCAAACGCCGGCATCGGGAAGGATAAGAACGTCGATTTCAAAGCGCACTTCAATGCGGTCCCAATTCGCACGTGGTTGCCAGCGGAATGGAAGGGGCGTTTGAACGGTAACGCTTTCGGCGACCTTCACTGGGCGGGAGAAGATCCGAAGCTGGAAAGCTCCTCTGGCGAAGGTTCGTTACGTATTCGTAGCGGGCGAATCAACGATGTTCCTCTTCTGGAAAAGCTCGCGGAACTCGCCCAGAAGAAGTCATTGGAACATTTGGAGCTAAATGGTTGTTCGCTCACTCTTGCGTGGCGCTATCCGAAAATCGACATCAAGGACATCATGATCGAAGAGAAAGGCAAATTCCGGATCGAGGGAGAGATTTCTATTTACCACCGTCGCTTGGGCGGCACGATCAGGCTTGGGCTTACCCGTGAATATCTGGATTGGCTGCCGAATCCTGAAGAAATCTTTAGCCGGCATCAGGGCGGCTACCTATGGACCAATGTGCATCTATCTGGTACGATCGATGAACCCGGGCAAGACCTGAGCCCGCGCATTATCGAGCTTTTCAAGGAATCACCTGGCGCTTACCTCCGCCTTTTTTTTCGCCAGTTCGAAGACTGGTTGAAAAAAGCATTTGGCGGCCATTAAAGGCGCGTTGCGTCAATCTCGTTCCGAATTGCCCGCTTCCAGCATGCGGACGCGCTTGTCGATATACGGCAATCGAATGGTGAGCGTCAGACCTTTGCCTTCGCTGCTTTCGATGGAAAGTTCCCCGCCGTGCTCGCGCACAATTCGGCGTACGATCAACAACCCAAGACCCGTGCCTGACGGTTTCGTCGTAAAATAGGGCTCAAAAACACGGCCCAAATTTTCGGCCGACATGCCGCTGCCTGTGTCGATGAAACTGATACGGACGTGCGTGTCGTCTCTATCGGTGTGAATGCGCAGGGTGCCGCGTCGCTTCATGGCTTGAAGGCTGTTCTTGATTACATTGTAAAAAGCTTGCTTCATCTGATCACGATCGATCTGAAGCAGAGGCAGGTCCGAACGCAATTCCTGTTCGACGACAATGTTGCGGTCCTGAATTTCGGGCGTGAAGAAACGCAACGTTTCCTCGACGATCGTATTCACGTTTTCCGGGTGCAGCTCTGGTTTGGAGGGTCGAATCGCGCGCAGGAACTGGGTCACAATCGAATCGAGCCGGTTGACTTCGGAACGGGCGATGTCGATTGATTCCTGGAGTTCTTCCCGCGCGGCGCGGTCCAATTTGTGCGCCTGCCGCTCCATCAACTGCAAATGAATGTGCAGTGAGTTGAGCGGGTTGCCAATCTCATGTGCAACGCCGGCGGCTAGTAGCGTGAGTGCATTCAAGCGCTCCGACTCAATGATTTGCTGTGTGGAGCGCCGACTCTCGGTGATATCGCGCAGAATCATGGCGTGGCCAACCTGTTCACTGTAGCCGGGGGCGGGTACCCCACTCATCATTCCGCTAAACATAGCGCCATCTCGATCTCCGGAGTTGGCGACTCCAGCCACAGCCCCAGTTTCGCGGTGTTCGATCATTAACGGCACGATGTAAAAATTAATAAAGCGATTTGCCGGATAAAAAATTTCCATGTCGCGACTGACCGGCCCGCTGCTCTGCGTAAGAGATTCCCAATCGAGACCGCGCACACGCTCGTCGAGGCGATTCCCGATGGCGTCGCTCGCGTGAAGCCCAAACAACTCGCAGGCTGCATCGTTAAGATAAGTGATGCGGCCTTTCGAATCGGTCACAATGACGCCTTCCTGAATGGCGTTGAAAACGGTCTCGAGGAAACCTTTCTCCTGCGCAAGGCGCAAGAAATAATTCTGCACCTCCTCCGGCCCAATTCGACCGAGTCGCTCGATTAGCTTCTCGAGAAAACCAGCTTTCACGGCGTAGGTCGCGGCGTTACATCGCTAAAACGGTTACAAGAGTTAAAAACGGAGCGCTGTCCTTTGTAACATTCTAACGATGTAACCATGTAACGATTCAACGATTCAACGATTCAACTCTTTCCGGCGCAGCTGGCACCTCCACTTTGAGCATTTCCACGCGGAGATAATTCAACACGACCGGCGCAAGAATCAGGCCGGGGATACCCATGAGCCTTTCACCAATGATAAGCGCGATCAACGTCAGCCAGACGGGGTTGCGAATCCGGCTGCCGATGATTTTGCTGTTTAAGAAATATTCGAGCTTATGAATCAAAACAAGAAACACCAGAGCCACGATCGCCAGCTTCAAGGAAACGGTTAAAGCAACGAAAACAATAATCGTATTGCTCACCAGGTTGCCGATGATGGGTACCAGCCCGCAGAGAAATGTGATCGCAATAAGAAGCGGCGCATGCGGCATCCGGACGACTACCACAAACAGCCCGGTCAACGCGGTGTTGATTAGCGAAATCGTAATCTGGGCGCCCATCACGGTAGCGAAACTGCGATAAAAATCGCGGAATCGAGTCGAGACTTCATCGCAGGAAATGGAATAAAGATTGTTCTTCACTACATGCGTGCCGCGGTAGGGATCCAAGCCAGTCTTGAGAAAAAGACTTGCCGCCGCGACGATTCCGAGAATACTAAAAACCAATCCGGCGCCGGTCCTCCTGGCAAAATGGGCGACATCTTGGAGGTAATGCGCTTCCTCTTTGAGCGCGTCGATCACGACCGTTCTCAGACTCTCGAAATCCGTAAAAGGCAATTCGATTTGGCGCCGCAGGGCCCAGGCGCTGGCGGAGGGAATTGAGGTCTCAGCCACGTTGGGCAACGCAATGATGGCGGCACGGGTAAAATGGACCGCAGCAGCTGCAATGCCTGTGACCACAACAAGAAACAGGACTAACGCGAGCCACTTTCTTTTCGTCAGATAATACAACTGCCGTAATGCAAAGTAGGAGAACAAGACGACCAGCAGCGGCGCTCCAAGATGGAAGAACCCCGCGAGAACAATCGTGAAGGCGAGCACACCGTAAGAAACTCGGGTGGATGTGCTCATAGTTGAGCCTTTCATCATCCGTTTAAGTTCACCCGAAGCCGAGGTTGTCAACCTTACTCAACCGACCGGGATGACCGATCTTGGCTACAAGCGCGATCAGTGTTCGTGCTCTGCCGGGGCGGGCTGACCCGTTTCGGCTTCGGCGCGCTCTTTCAACGCGGCCTTACGCGAAAGTTTTACGCGCCCTTTATCGTCGATACCGATGCACTTGACCCAAATGACGTCGCCAACCTTGGCAACGTCTTCGGTTCGTTTCACACGAAAATCCGCGAGCTCGGAAATGTGCACGAGCCCATCCCGGCCCGGGAAAACTTCGACAAACGCGCCGAATTCCTTAGTTGAGACAACACGACCCTGATACGTCTGGCCAATCTCTATCTCACGTGTCATGCCACCGATAATTTCTTTCGCGCGCGCCATGCTTTCGCCGCTCGTCGCGTAGATGTGCACCGAGCCGTCGTCCTCGATGTTAATTTCAGCGCCAGTCTCCGCGACAATGCCTTTGATGGTTTTGCCGCCGGGTCCGATCAGCGCGCCGATCTTCTCCGGATTGATTTTGATGGTTTCAATACGCGGCGCGTATTTCGACAATTCCGGCCGCGGCTTGTCCAGCGCGCTGCCCATGATGCCGAGAATTGTGGTGCGCGCTTCTTTCGCGCGCTCGATCGCTTCGGCCATGATTTTATGACTAATGCCTGGGAGTTTCAGATCCAGCTGAAAACCAGTCACGCCAGCGTCCGTTCCGCAAAGTTTGAAATCCATGTCGCCGAAATGATCTTCCGAGCCAATGATGTCGGTCAGCAATTCGTAGCGCTTCAATAGCCGATCGTCGCCAAACTCGGTAACCAGTCCGACTGAAATTCCAGCCACCGGCGTTTTCACCGGAACGCCCGCATCCATGAGCGCCAGCGTGCCGGCACAAACGCTCGCCATTGATGTCGATCCGTTTGATTCCATGATCTCACTCGATATGCGAATGGCATAGCGAAAATCGTTTTCACCTGGTACGACCGGTTCGAGAGAGCGCTCCGCCAGCGCACCGTGACCGATCTCGCGCCGTCCCGGCCCGCCTGTTCGTCCCGTTTCGCCCACGCTGAAAGGCGGAAAATTATAGTGCAAAATGAACCGCTTCGATTGCTCGCCGCCACCATATGCATCGAGCATCTGCGCTTCCTCGATCGGTGCCAGCGTGGCAAGGGCGAGCGCCTGAGTCTCGCCGCGCTGAAAAATGGCCGAGCCGTGCGCGCGCGGCAGGACACTCACTTCGCAACTAATCGGCCGTAAATCCTGGCAACCGCGACCATCCACGCGCTTTTGTTTGTCTAAAATGCTGATTCGAAACGCTTTTTTTTGGACGTAATCGAACGCCTGCGAAATCGCAAAGGAATCGGCCTCAGGATGTTTTTCCAGGATCGACCTCTTCACTTCCTCGCGCAATGCGTCGACCGCTTTAGCGCGCGCCACTTTGCCTTCGGTGTAAAGGGCGTTCTCGATCCGATCACCGGCGACGCGATAAGCGATATCGAGCAGATCCTGGTTGACCTGGAGCAACGGCACGTCGCGCTTCGACGTGCCTACATTCGCGGCTAGCTCTTTTTGAATGCGAATCATTTCGCGGACATGTCCGTGCGCGAACTCGAGCGCTTTCGCGAACTCGGCCTCCGGCAGTTCGTTCGCCGAGCCTTCGATCATGATTACGTCGTTTTCGGTGCCGACATAAACGAGATCGAGGTCACTTTCGGCACGCTCTGTGTGCGTCGGGTTGGCGACGAACTCGCCCTTGACTCGCCCAATGCGAACAGCTCCGATGGGGCCGGCAAATGGAATGTCCGACACACAAAGCGCGGCGGAGGCCCCGTTGAGCGCCAAAATGTCGGGATCATTTTGACCGTCGGCGCTGAGCAGAATCGAGATGATCTGCGTGTCGTAAAAGTATCCTTGTGGAAAGAGCGGCCTCAGCGGCCGATCGATCATGCGCGACGTAAGCGTTTCCTTTTCCGTGGGCCGCCCTTCGCGCTTGAAATAGCCGCCTGGAAATTTCCCCACGGCTGCCGCCTTTTCGCGATAATCCACCGTGAGGGGGAAATAATCCTGACCTTCCTTGATCGTTGTGGCCGAGACGGCGCTGGCCAGCACCATGGTATCGCCGCATGAGACTACGACCGCGCCGTCAGCGAGCCTGGCCATTCGGCCGGTTTCGATAGAGATTTGATTAGACCCGACTTGGGCCGTGACCTTTTGTTGCATTGTACTTTTCCTGGATGTGCGAGTTCCAGGCCGGTCACCCTGACTGTAGGTTTTAACCCCGCGCTCACGGGACTAAAACCTAAAATCCAAGGTTACTGCGGCCTGGACTGCTATTTGTGTTGTGTTTCTAACTTACCTCTGGCTTCGAGCAGTGAAGCGGTTGGATACGAACTGCCCGAAAGATCAGTGCGCTTACTTGCGCAGGTTCAGTTTGTCGATCAGCTTTTTGTAGCGATCTTCTTTTGTCTTGCTCAAATAATCGAGCAAGCTCCGGCGTTGCGCGACCATCTTAAGCAGGCCGCGGCGCGAGGAATGATCTTTGCGGTTGGTCTTGAGGTGTTCGGTCAAATGC
This sequence comes from Verrucomicrobiota bacterium, assembly GCA_046725095.1. Lineage (GTDB taxonomy): Bacteria > Verrucomicrobiota > Verrucomicrobiia > Chthoniobacterales > UBA10450 > Udaeobacter. The sequence continues at coordinate 1,441 of JBKOXU010000165.1, read as the reverse complement.
TCGATCCGGCGGGTGAGAAGTGCGACCTGCACATCTGCGCTGCCGGTATCTTTTTCATGCAGTTGGAACTCCTTTAAGTTCACCGTTTCCGTGCTCTCTGCCATTTGGAAGGCGCTTAGTCTAACCTAAGAATGGGCTTTCGCAACTGCCTAGGACAGCGCTGCACGGCCAGGGTTAAAACCAAAGATTAGGTCAGCGCTCCGCGAATGGGTTTATGTCGATCGCAAATGACTAAAGTGAGCGAGTAAAGCGTTTCGCCGTCAGCGAGGGCCACGGTTTGAAGCCCCCACCCCCATGGGGCCCCCTCCCTGGGGACCATAGTCGCTTCCCCGTCTGTCACCTCGAGCGGCTTGAGGGTTTTGAGCGCGTAGTCCAGCGCGACCGGACTGCACTGTCCTCTCCGCATTGTGAAGTCGATCCACAATGCTGTCAGGATCCACCCTGAGTTGTTTCGACACGCTCGCCCAGCTCCTTCCTCCCTTCATGGCGAGAACAGCATTCAAGTTCTTGCCACTGCCTTCGGCGATCGAGTTTGCGGTGAGCAATTCCCCATAGCCCAGATGTGTTGCGCTCATCTGCGATTGCAAGGTCTTCTCTGGCAGTCTGGTTTGCTGCGAGATAGCCGTCAGCACGAGCTGCTTGTCTGCGTCGCTCCTGGCGCGGGCATTCAGGGAAATAATCGCTTGGTTCAAACTCTCTTCATTACTGGCGAACGCGGCCATGCTTCCGCAAAGGCAGTAGGTGACGAACGGGGAGATCAACTTTTTCATGGCTTGAATCATATGATTTTGGCGCGCTGCGAAAAGCTAAAACGAGCAGCATCCAGCCGACGGACACAGCTTCCCTGTCCGAAAGCTTCGACGAGAGTCACGATCCGGTCTCGCGTTTGCCGTCATACCACAACTCGAGTTTGTCCCGCGAGCGCGCGGCAATCGGTCCGCCAACAGTGAGCCGGAGCAAGCGGGCGAGAACGTGCCGCGCCGAATACATCCGCAACTTACGGCCAGATGTCAGGATGGGTTCGCGCAGCACTTTGAACCGCCCCAGTTTTTTCAGGGCGAGACTAAAATAGACTTCTTCACCGACAAAATATTGTTCATCGAAGCCGCCAATTGCGTCAAAATTGCGGCGTGTTGTGAAAAGAAATGCGCCTGCACCCAGATTGAGCCTGAAATAAACGGTGCAAAAAACAGCCACGAAAATACGGCCCCATAACGGAATAAATCCATTCATCAAGGCGCGTGCGCTGCCGCCCGCATAACCGGCTTCCAGAGCGGCACTCCCTTCGACAATGTGCGCTTGGCCGATTCGCGTATCGGCATCAACGAAGAACAGATATCGACCATTCGCTGCGCGTGCGCCGGCATTACGTGCGGCCGCAATCTGGCGTCGATTGATCGAGATGAGGCGGGTGCCCGCCGTCGCCGCGATTTCAGCTGTC
>JBKOXU010000115.1:0-21919 GCA_046725095.1 Verrucomicrobiota bacterium | reverse complement strand
CGAAGACGCGAAACTGCTCAAGGAAACACTGCGCGATTACCGGCGCGCTGGCCTGGATCTGCCGCCCGATCAACGGAAAGAAGTCGAACAACTGCGCAAGGAATTATCCAAATTGGGAACGGATTTCGACACGAACATCGTTAAGGCAAGTGCGCCTGTTATTTTCACAAAGACCGATCTCGATGGCCTGCCGGAGAGCTTCTTCGCCTCACCCGGAATTAAGACCGGGGACGATGCCTACACCGTAATGGCAAATATTACCTGGCAGTTCAATACGGTACAGGAAAACGCAAACAGTGAGGCAACGCGCAAGAAACTTTACGTCATTCGCGAAACCCTCGCGAAAGACTCAAACGTCCCCGTTCTCAATCAAATGCTCGCGCTCCGGAATAAGATTGCACTGCGCCTGGGTTACAAATCATGGGACGACTTCCAAACTGAAATCAAAATGGCCAAGACTGGCGCAAACGCGAAGAAGTATATCAGCGATCTTGTTACTGGAATTCAGCCAAAGTTCGACAGCGAAGTCGCTGAATTACAAAAACTGAAAGCCGCCGATACGAACGATCCGAACGCCAAAATCGACGTATGGGACTGGCGCTATTACAACAACCAGCGGAACAAGCAAAAATACGCCGTCGATAAGGAAGCATTGCGGGCCTATTTCCCATTTCAAAAAGTGCTCGATGGGATGTTCAACATCTATCAGAACATTTTCAGTCTGAAGTTCGAAAAGATCGCGGTGCCTTACAAATGGATCGATGACCTTCAACTCTATCTCGTGACTGACTCTGCCACCGGCGAGCCGCTCGGGATGTTCTATCTCGATATGTTTCCGCGCGAAGGAAAATTCAATCACTTCGCGCAGTTCGATATTCTCAGCGGCAAATTGTTGCCGGATGGAAAATACCAGCGGCCAACGGTTGCCTTGCTCTGCAATTTTCCGCCCGCGACTGCGGACAAGCCCTCTTTGCTGACGCATAGCGACGTGGAAACGTTGTTCCACGAATTTGGCCACGCTCTGCATTCGATTGTCACTCGCGCGAAGTACGGCCGCTTTGCAGGGACTCATGTGCCGGGTGATTTTGTCGAAGCGCCCTCGCAGATGCTGCAAAACTGGGTTTGGGACAAGACAGTGCTCGACACGTTTGCCGCCGATTACCGGGATCCGTCGAAAAAGATTCCAGCGGAAATCATTAAAAAAATGAATGACGCCAAGCTGGCCAACGCCGGTGTTTTTTACCGGCGCCAGTTCGCGTTCGCCTCGCTCGATCTCGCTCTGCACGATCAGCACGCCGAAGATGCCCCTTACGATTCCGTGGCAATATCGAACCCGATTCTGGAAAAGGTTTTTCTCCCGATCGACCCGAGCACGACATTTGTTGCCTACTTTGGCCATTTAAACGGTTACGATGCCGGTTACTACGGTTATGCCTGGGCCGACGCGATTGCCGCCGATATGGCCACCGTCTTCGAAAAAGCGAAGGACGGTTACTTCGACAAACAGGCCGGATTACGATTGCGCCGCGAAATCTACGAGCCGGGCGATTCGCGCGACGTCAACATCTCGATCGAAAAGTTCTTGGGCCGCAAACAATCGGTCCAACCATTCCTGAAAAAGATCGGTATCGGTCCACAAGACAAAAAGAAAGCGCCCGCCGGGCCATCGCAGGAAAGCAGGTAGCAGAATTTCGCTACAGATGAACACAGATGAAAACACGTCGGCGGAGTCATCGCCGGCGACCAAGTGAGCCGCGTGACATTTTCCCTGGCCGAATCTGCGGAGCAATCGAGAAAAATTCGACGCCTTGATCCGCTGTTAGTCGCGACCCTGTCGCTCGCGTTCCTTTTTTGTCTGCAAGGCATCACCTGGGGACGGGTCGAATGCTGGAATCGCAGTCAAATCGCACTGCGTGGTTTGCGCGCCCTGCGGCCTAGCGACTATATGAAGCCGCCGTTTCACACCTTCTTCAACCACGTTCTCGTGGTCTGGCCGATCACTGGAGCTCTGAAAATTGCCCAGGTGCCGACGGAAAGAATGAAGATCGGCAATTCGGCAAAACTAATCGGATCGCGATTAGTGACGATTGCGCTCTTTCTCGGCACAATTGCGCTTGCATATGCTTTTAGCCGTCGCTCGTACGGAAGATTTTCTGCCGCCATCATCGCGTTGGTTTTCGCTACGAGCGCCGGATTTGTTACTTACGGGCATTTCCTCACGGCCGATATGCCGCTCTTATTTTGGATGCTGGCGGCTCTTTGGGCGGCGCATCGCCTTGCATCAGATCCCAGCACCCGGAATTACGCCGTCGCTGGCTTTTTGACCGGCATCGCGATCGCGACCAAATACAACGGCGTGGCAGTCGGAATTGCGCTTCTCGTCGCGCATTTCTTCGCGACAAAAGACGTCGGCTTTCGAAGGATGATTCTTAGCCGTCAACTTGGAATTGGATTGGGCATGGTTCTGCTCGGATTTCTCTTCGGGTGCCCGACTTCGCTTTATGAGCCGAGAAGATTCTGGAACGATTTCATCTACAACTACACCGTCGCGCCCCGGTACTCAGGCCAACCGGACCGTGCCAATTATATTGGCGCTCTTGCCCGAATTCCCGAGATTGTCGGAATTCCTGGCGCGATTCTGATCGCCGGCCTCGCGATCTTAGGCTGCATTCTGATCCTGAGACGACGCGACCTCAGCGACGCCGCAACGCGCGGATTCATCCTAAGCACCGCCGTATTTCTCCTCTATTTCTTAAAAGTGGGGGCGTTCCCGCGAACGGAAACCCGGTACGTTTTACCGGCAATTCCGTTTCTGATTTTGATGATTGGTCCAGCGATGCAGGCGACCGAAAAACGAAAATGGATTCTCGCTCTCCTCCTGCCGGTCCTGGCTTACAACTGCTTTTGCAGTTACCTCGTCGGGAAGCGTTTCAACGATGATCCACGGATGGCGGCGCAGCTTTGGATGGTAAAAAATGTCCCGCGCGGGAGCGTGATCGAATCAAGCGGCACATGTCCGCATTGGTCAAAGCTGCCCAATTTAGATGCCAGCGAAATTAACCTTGGCCGACCCGACCGGCCCAGCCCGCCAGCTCGAGACATCACCGATCTGCGCTTACCTCTTATGCCGGGTCGCGTCGAGTTATTCCGCAAGGCTTTTCCGGCGTGGGTGCAACCCTTCGTTGCCGAGAAAGAAGGAAATCCCGACCAGGGGCTGTTCACCGCCGCCGCCTTGGAGAAGCGCAATCCAAATTACATCACCATTTATTCGCTGGATTATCGCGTGCCCGGCGAAACGGTGCGCAGATATTACGGTGACCTTCTTAGCGGGAAATTCCCCTACGCCATTGTATTCGATGCTGATACACCACGTGCGCCGAAATGGATTTATCCGCGCACGATCGATCACCTGCGCGGACGCATCACCATTTTGCAGCGGAAAACTTGAGGACCTTGCTTGCAGAACGCGCCTGCCGCCTGCGCTACATTGATATATGAAAACCGCACGCTTGTTCGTCGCAATTCTTCTTGCCGGCACGCTCTCGTCCCTGGCAGCGGATGAATTGACAGAGCGCTTGCAGCCGGCGCTGGAAGCAATCACACCGGACGGCTTGCTCGCGCATATCAAGGTTCTGTCATCGGACGAATTCGAAGGGCGCGCACCCGGGACGAAAGGGGAAGAACTTTCGGTCAAATATATCACGGATCAGTTCAAGCAAGTTGGCCTGAAGCCGGGAAATCCGGATGGCACTTATACGCAGGAAGTTCCTTTGGCGGGAATCAAGAGCGAACCGAGTCTGGTGTTCAAAGTTGGCGATAAAACGATCGACGCGAAGTACCCCGACGATTTCGTTGCGTCATCGGCCCGTCTCGAACCAGAAATTAAGATCGATAATTCAGACGTGGTCTTTGTCGGGTACGGAATCGTCGCGCCGGAGTATGGGTGGGACGATTACAAAGATGTCGATGTCCGCGGCAAAACGATTTTGATGTTGATCAACGATCCGCTGATTCCCGATCCGAAAGATTCATCAAACCTCGATGACAAAATGTTTAAGGGAAAAGCGATGACCTATTACGGACGCTGGACCTACAAATACGAAATCGCCGCGAAAAAAGGGGCGGCAGCCGCCGTCATTATTCATGAAACGGAATCGGCGGCGTATCCTTACTCGGTGGTAAAAACCAGTTGGGCGAAGGAGAATTATGAGATCGACGCGCCGGATAAAAACATCGAGGCCCTTGAAGCGCGCTCCTGGATAACGCTCGACGCCACAAAGAAATTGCTGGCGGATTGCGGTCAGGATTTCGATGCTCTGAAGAAATCGGCAATCGCAAAGGCATTCCGTCCCGTGGCATTGGATGCGAAAGCCAACATCAACATCAAACAACAGCTTCGCTCATTCAAATCGCACAATGTCATCGGCAAACTCGATGGAAGCGATCCGAAATTGCAGGATGAATACGTTATTTATACCGCGCACTGGGACCATCTTGGGCGTAATCCCGAATTACAGGGTGATCAGATTTTCAATGGCGCGATTGATAATGCGTCCGGCATCGGATCGCTTATCGAGCTCGCGGCGGCGTTCACGAAATTAAATCCGCCGCCAAAACGTTCGGTGTTGTTTATGGCTACGACTGCCGAAGAGGCGGGGTTGCTCGGCGCAAAATTCTATGCGGAGCATCCGCTTTATCCGCTCGAGAAAACGCTGGCCGACATCAATATCGATACTGTCAATCCGTGGGGTAAAACGCGGGACATCGAAGACCTGAGCGACAACAACTCAACCCTCGATGATCTGTTAGCAACGGCAGCCAGACGCAATGGGCGGGTAATGACTCCGAACAGTCAGCCCGAGAAAGGCAGCTTTTATCGCGCCGACCACTTTGAATTTTCGAAGCTCGGCGTGCCTGCGCTTTACACTGGCGGCGGCAAAGATTTCATCGGCAAACCGGCCAATTTCGGCCGTCAAAAGAAAGACGATTACACGGCGCATCATTACCATCAGGTTTCGGACGAGGTTGACCCGAAGTGGGATCTCGCCGGCGCGGTCCAGGACATTCAACTTCTTTTCGAGGTTGCCTATGAAGTAGCCAACGGCGCGAAATTTCCGGAATGGAAGCCCGGCAACGAATTCAAAGCAAAGCGTTGCGAGATGTTGAAGGATTAATGGCTAAGACTTTGCAGTCGCCATGAGACTTAACCGGGTGGCGCAGCGGATGGCTGCCTGAGAAATGCCAGCCGCCTCAGCAAAGAAGTGATTGCAACGTGGTGGATTAGATGCTTGAATCCCGGCTCGCGAAAAACTGAATGGGCTCTCTCAAAAAAAGACGCAAAGCGAAAATTGCCAAGCACAAGCGTCGCAAGCGCATGAAGCAAAGTCGCCATAAGAAGCGTCTCCGTTACAAGACATAGCGCAGGTCGTGCGGCTACTCGCAAATGCTGTCACCCGACGCTGTGCGGCACGTTCGAAACGGCGCACAGCGCCGCAGCTGCAACCGCAGTGATCGGTGATTTCCCCCTTGCACGTCACTAGTTTGCGGAGATTGCCGGCAAAAGGTAAAATTTGAGATATGAGGAAGCGGAGAAAGCGGGATAGGTCCACGGGTTGGGGCTGGCTTTTCGTGCTTGTTTTTCTTGCCGTGGCGGGCGCAGCGAGCGCCAAGACTCCGCGCGTCTCGCCGCCTCAGATTCAATCCGCGCCTGTCGCAACAAAAATCCAGCGTCAGGATGACTCGTTCAATTTGAAACCGGCGCCGGATCTGATGTTGCGTCCGGAAGGCGAACGAAAAGCGGGAGCGCTCGCACATTTTGTCGAAGGAATGACTTTCGAAGAGAGAGGGGAGATGGATAAAGCGCTGGAGGCGTACCGCAAGGTACTCAATGTCGAACCCGGCCAATCCGAGCTCGCATCGCGCGTAGCCGTTTTGCTGATACAGCAAGAAGATTTTCCACAGGCGATTGACGTCCTGAAAGATGCTATCAAAGCCAACCCGAACGACGCCGAACCGTATCGCCAGCTGGCATTCATTTACGCAAAGTATCTCAAGAAAATGGATCAGGCTATCGATTATGCTAACCGCGCCATCGCTCTGAATCCGGTAGACATAGAAGCGTATCAGCGTCTTTGCGAAATCCAACTCGCAACCGGACAAAAACAGAAAGCGCTCGATGCTTTGGAGCGCGCGACAAAAGTTCGCAGCGACGACGCGAGTTTCTGGGCGCAGCTGGGGAAGCTTTACGCGGCGGTTCTTTTTACTTCCGACTCGTCGCCAACGCCGGACGAATTGAAGCGAGTCAACGAGATTTTCAAAAAAGCGGCGGAGAACGCAAGGGATAATCCGGCGATTCTCAAGGATGTGGCCGATTATTATGCGTCCTCGCAGCAGCTAAAGGAGGCGATTCCGCTTTATCTGCGCGTGATCGAGCTGCAACCAGACGATGCCAACGCGCGGGAAAAACTGGCGACCGGCTTCATTTTGACAAATCAGCGCGGCAAAGCGGTTGAACTTCTCGAGCAGATCATCAAAGAACATCCGGAGAAATACGAGCCGTATGATCTGCTTGCCCAGGTGCTGGACGACGAAGCGCGATCACTTCAGCGCGAGGACCGGCTGGACGAAGCGAAAGCAAAGTTCGCCAAAGGTGCCGCAAATTACGAGCAGAGTCTGCTGATTAATCCGAATCATCCCGGCACCTATTTGCGCCTGGCCGAGTTGTTCATCGGCCCTCTGAAAGATCCCGAACGCGCTGTGAAATTCCTCGAGGAAGCGCGGCGGCGGTTTCCGGGCGCGCCGGAAATCGTTTATTATCTGGCCATTGCTCAGCGCGAAGCGAAGCAAACCCAGCGAGCCGTGGCGACCTTTGAGGAAGCGCTGCATGAAGCGCAGCTCGACCAGGACAATGAAATTATAAACGCGAAATTTTACTTCAACTACGGCGTGACCGCCGAGCAGGCAGGGCTATTTGAGAAGGCGGCCGATTTGCTTCGCAGATCGATCGCGTTCGACCCAGCGAACGCGGCGGAAGCTTACAACTATCTTGGTTACATGTGGGCGGATCACGACATGCACCTGGATGAAGCCAGGGAAATGATCCAGCGCGCGCTCCAGATTGAGCCCAACAATGGCTCTTACCTCGACAGTCTTGGCTGGGTTGAGTTTAAGCAGGGAAAATTTGATCAGGCTTTGGCCGACCTGCTTCGAGCGGCGAAAAATCTGGACCGCGAAGACCCGATTGTATTCGAACACATTGGCGATACTTATTTGAAATTGCACCGTGTGCCAGAGGCGTTGAAATCGTGGCAAAAAGCGTTCGCGCTCGATCCGAACAACAAAAAGCTCGCAGAGAAGATTGAGAGCACCAAGACGACGATCAGCAGCGGTTCGTCAGCCAAGACCACTTCGACACAGTGATATGACAAAGATCCAGCCCCGAACATCGAACTCCAAACGAGATTGACCCACGACGATTCGATGTTCAATGCTGAAGTCTCGCCGTTGGACGTCCCGAACGTGGAATGAGCAACTATCCCACAGCCTGGCAGCGCAAGATGATATGGGCGGCCATTACTGCCTTCTGCGTTGTTCTTCTCGTCGTGATCGTTGGCACGGTCATCTGGACGGGGGCCAATATTCTCAGCTTCCTTCAGCCAATATTGATCCCAGTCGCGATCGCGGGGATTCTCACTTACCTGCTCGACCCGCTTGTGACCAAAATGTCTCGAGGCGCGCTCAGCCGCACCAAGGCGGTGTTACTCCTTTTTGCAATCGCCTTTTTTGCAATGGGTGGATTGCTTGGCTGGCTCATCCCAACTATCTCGATCCAAAGCGCAAATTTTGCGAAGCAAGTCCCCGCGTACACCGAAAAAGCGCGAGATCGCATTGTTGACCTCATCTATCGATTCGATCAAACGTTCGGGCTTTTTGGCGGAACGCACGGGAAGTCTGCATCGACGAGTCTCACAAACTTGCTTATTGGCCCTGCCTCACCTTCGCCGAAGGCGCAACCAACCACTACTGCCACGCCTTCACGACCTGTGCCACTGGCGACGGCCTCACCGAGTGAAATAATCGCGCCAAGTCCCTCCAAACTTACCACCGCTGAACGGCAACGCATTCAAGCTTATGTGGAAAAGCAGATTCCGAATCTTCAGAGCGCGCTTCCCACGCTGGGGGAAAAGCTCTGGGATATCTTAAAGAAAAGCATTGGCGGATTTCTTGGGGTCACAGGTTTTTTGCTCAGTCTGATCTTGGTGCCAATCTATTTATTTTTCCTGCTTAAAGAGAGACCGCGCATTGAAAAGAGATGGAAAGATTATCTTCCCCTGCGCGCATCCCCCTTCAAAGACGAAGTGGCGGAAGTCCTGTCCGAAATCAATAAGTACATCACCGCCTATTTCCGGGGGCAGCTGCTCGTTTGCGTCGTGGATGGCATCCTCATCGGGAGCGCGCTGACGCTTCTGGGGCTTAATTTTGCGCCACTGATCGGAGTAATGGTTGTCGTCCTTACGATGGTTCCGTACCTGGGGATAATCATCTGCTGGGTGCCAGCGGTTCTCATTGCAGCTTTCCAATGGGGCGACTGGGCACATCCGATCTGGGTAACCATAATTTTCGTCGTGATACAAAATCTCGAAGGTATCTTCTATGCGCCCCGCATTGTAGGAAATTACGTCGGCCTGCATCCAATGACAGTGATCGTGTCGATCTTTGTCTGGGGCCTGATAATAGGTGGAGTGCTCGGGCCTCTCCTGGCCGTACCATTGACCGCAACAATTAAGGTTTTACTGGCGCGATACGTCTGGGGCAGTCGTTTGAGGGAGGAGGTCCTGGAATCGATCGAAGAAATTCCTGTCGTCGCAGAATCAGAGGTAGCAACACACTCTTAGAACGGTTGAACCGGCTGGCGGCGACGCGTGGCCCTGCACTTTTACCGCGCGGCGAGATTAGGACACGAGAATGTCGGAAAAGATCAAAGACGCCGGGCACAAAGGTCCTGCCCAATTCTTTCCCGGTCTTGTGCTTTTCTTCCGCCGCCGACTATCGCGGGCCCGGCTTGCCATTTTGGTTGCCGCATCGGCAGCCATTGTTCTGCTTGGCTTTGCTGCCTTCAGTTACGGTTCAATACTCTACAGGGACTGGCACCAAAGGCGTCTGCTGCATCGGGCAGCGTCGCTCTTGCAGGAGGAGAAATTTGACCAGGCGGCGCAGAACGCCCGCAAAGTTTTGACGGTGGATCCGAACTCCCTGCCGGCGCATTACATCCTGGCAGAGGCAGCGGAAAGACAAAACCTTGAAGAAGCCGTCTTGTGGCGCGCGCAAATCGCGCGGCTGCTTCCGAAAGATCCCGACAGCCAGCTCAACCTCGCCTCAGCGGCACTGCGCTTTGGGCAGATCGATCTTGCACGAAAAGCGCTGAATGATGTCGTCCCCAACTATCGTGGCAGCGCCGCTTTTCACGTCGTTGCGGGTTGGTTGGCCCGTGCCGAAGGAAATCTCGCCGAGCAGGAAGAACAATTCGCCGCAGCTGTAAAGGAGGAGCCGGGTAACGATCTCTACCAGTTCAATCTCGCGGCGCTGCAAATTCAGTCCACTGACATGGAAAAGAGCGCAAAAGCCCGCGCCGTCCTCAATCGACTCACTAAAGTCGCTCCGTTCCGCACCGGCGCGTTGCGAGCGCTGCTCAACGACGCTGTGGCACGCAGTGACCTCGCTGCGGCGGATACCTTCGCGCAACAACTCCAAATGTCACAGGAGGTCACATTCGGCGATTACCTCCTCTGTCTAACCTTTTATCGAAAACTCGATGAGAAGAAGTTCCGTCCTTTGTTGGAAAGAGTGAAACCTTTTGCTGTGCGCAATCCGTCCGATCTCGCGGCGCTCATAAGCTGGATGAACGAAAATGGCCTCGCCGAGGACGTTGTTAAGTGGATCGACAAGTTATCGAAAGACGAGCTTAGCTTCCCGCCTGTCTCCATCGCAGTTGCGGCCACATATGCCAATACAAAAAACTGGTCGCGTTTGAGACGCTGGACGGGTACCGGATCGTGGGGCGTCTCTGACTATTTGCGCATTGCCTATCAGGCTATTGCAACGCGGAAATCACATTCGCGCAATGGCGGGAGCGAGCACACCGAATTCGAAAAACTTTGGCGCTCGGCTGAGCAAGCAACAGAGGAGCAGCCGGAGCGCGAACTTGATCTCGCGCGTCTCGCTTCGAAATGGAATCTTGAAAAAGAATCCGAACAACTGTGGATGCGCGTCGCAAAGAACCCGCCCATGCGCCGTGAGGCCCTCGACGCGCTGCGCCGGCTTTATCGAGCAAATGACAATCTCGAAAAACTCTATGACACTCTCCAACGGTTGCATGAAAGCTCTGCCACTGAGGCGCCGATCACTGCCGATCTCGCGCGACTTGGCCTGAACGTTGAGCAAAATACAAAAGAGTCCCGTGATCTGGCCAAAGAGGCTTACGACCGCGCACCAAACGAACTTAACTGCGCCGTAACTTACGCGTTTTCCCTTTATCGCCTTGGCCGAAGCGCCGAGGGCCTTGGGATTATACAAAGATTGTCGCCAGACCAGTTACACGATCCGCACGCGGCCGTTTATGTGGCGTTGTTATTGGCTGACGCCGGCCAAATCGAAGGAGCAAAGGAGTACATTGCCGCCGCTGAGGCCGGAAAGATTTACCTGGAAGAAAAAAAACTGCTCGACGAAGCCAAAAGCAAACTTGCGGCAGCTTCCGCAACTCCATCGCCAGCAGTCTCCCCCAGCCCTGTCGAACTGAGTCCGACGCCAACGGCTTCGCCACCTTGAACTGTTGAAGGGTTAAATCGTTGAATCGTCAACTCCGACCCGTTATAACGTTGTAACGAATCACGCCGGCTTGCCTCGCGCTTTCTTCTCTCTTGCGATCGCCTTTGTCCAATGCACGATGTCCTCTGAATCCATATGGACGCGTTGCTCGAGCCGCGCATCGCGAAATCCCCGCTCCCGGATGTCCACCAGATATTGCTTTCGTGAAAGCAGCGTGCCACGGCAAAGCCGATTAGAGCCGGGAGCGGGGCCTTCATTTCCGAGCCGCGCAATCAGATCATCCATAACCGCGGCGGGGATTTTTCCGCGCTCGCTCGGATAAATGTACCCAAACAACACCAAGTGGCTGAGCAACACCCGCCAATCGGGGCCAAAACGATGAACCAAATGCGGCCAATCAATTTTCTCTGCACAGCTCTGAAGAATATGCGCAATATCGGCGCCATCGAACCGCTCGCGTTCCATGATGTACGCCTTCATCCAAATCATCTCCTCGGGTGCACAAAGTTTCACGTGCAAGCCAAGAAGGTCGTGATCCTGCGCGCGCTCGAACCAGAAATCATCCACTTCACATAGTCCGTTGCCGGCCCGAAAAATCAGATCGATATAGTCCCGGCCGCGCCCGGCTTTGGCCAGCCAATGTGGAAAAGTTTTTTCCGTTCTGTATCCGGCGCGGGCAAGCGCATCGATGGCTGTATCAACATGATGGGGTCGAACATATAGATCGAAATCCTTCGATCGTCGCGAGATGCCTGCATATGCCTCAACCACGTAGGCGCCACCGATTAAAAACGGAACATTCGCATTCAGCAGTGCCGCCGCCGATCTACGATGAAAGTCATCGCGTTTCGTCTTTGGTTTCGTACGTGCTGTTTTAGCGGTCATTCACCAACATAACGCAATCAAACCCCGCAACACGTGCATGGCTACGCCGAAGGAGCCGTGCACTTCTCCGCAAAGCGTCCACTTTGGGTGGCGGTTTCGTTTCCAAGATAATGGCTAAGCGCGCATTACGGATCGCCGCAACTGCGGATCTTCATTATGGCAAGCATTCGCGCGGGATGATGAACGAAGCGTTTAGCGAGATCTCACGCAGCGCTGATGTGCTGCTGTTATGTGGCGATCTCACAGATTATGGCCTGCCTGAAGAAGCGGAGGAACTCGTCGCCGATATTCGCGCTGCCGTGAGAATTCCGATGCTCGCCGTTCTGGGCAACCACGATTTCGAATCGGGGCAGTCCGATCTTGTTTGTAAGGTTCTCGATGACGCAGGTGTCAACGTGCTCAACGGTGAGGCCATTGAAATCGCAGGAGTCGGGTTTGCCGGAATCGCCGGTTTCGGCGGTGGTTTCGGCCGGCGAATGCTGAACGCGTGGGGTGAGCCACTGATTAAAGCATTTGTGCAAGAGTCGATTGCGCACGCCGTTCGTCTGGAGCAGGCGCTTACCAAATTGCAAACCGAACGACGGATCGCAGTCCTGCATTACTCTCCTATCCGCGCGACGCTGGAAGGAGAAGATCCGGAAATTTTTGCCTTTCTCGGTTCCAGCCGATTGGAAGAACCAATCAATCGATTTCGGGTCAGCGCGGTTTTTCACGGTCATGCCCACAACGGTATCCTCGATGGAAAAACTTCGACGGGCATTCCTGTTCATAACGTCTCAGCACCGGCGCTTCGAAAAACCGGAAAGCCTTACCGGATCGTCGAGGTGTGACCTGTAGGCCGTCCGCCGCGGCGGACGCCAATCGACGCGGTGTCCGCTATCCAGATAGCGCTTTAGCCGCGACAACGCGCCACGCTTCTACATCGGCGCGGCTTCGTGTCGGCGAAATGCAACGGACAGCCTTAATTGACCCAAAAGTAACTTTTGAAAACGGTAGCTTAATTGACTGGGCCAGTTGGCGCCGTGCCGGGACCGACATCTTTTTATAGAGCAGGCTCAAATGCGGCTTGAGCTGGTAATCGGACGAATCTTGCGCAGCATCGCGAATCATTTCGTTGAGTTGCTGCAATTTTCTGTCCAGCGCGAATTGCACGAAGAGTGTTTTAATAAACTCGCCAGACTGGCAGACCTTAAGCACCTTCGCCTGGACGAGTCGGCAACCGCCAATCGCTTTCGCAATCACTTCTTCGGCTTCCACTCGATCTGAGCCGACATAGATCGTCATGTGCGAATCAAAGACGGGTGCGTTATATCGTCGCGCAAGATCGACAATCGTCTTTTCAAAGAAGGAGCGCGCCGGCTCAGCCGGAATAAGCCAATAAGCTATCGCGGTGTTTTTCATGCTTGAAGAACGCACTGTTTCGACGTGCATTTTTCAACAATCCAATATTTAACAAACTAAACCTCCAATGTTAAGATCGCTTCGTGCCCACCAACGTTCTCGGAGGCGAACTGAAATGTTGCTGTCGCGATCCGGTCACCGGGTTTTATCGCGACGGCTTTTGTCGCACCGGTCCGGAAGACGTTGGGCTGCACACCGTTTGCGTGAAAGTAACACGAGAGTTTCTCGATTTTTCCGTGCTCGACGGAAACGATCTGGTCACGCCCCGCCCGGAATGGGGATTCCCCGGGCTGAAACCGGGCGACAAATGGTGTGTCTGCGTCACGCGCTGGAAAAGCGCGCTGGATCATAATCGCGCTGCTCCTATCGATCTTGAAGCCACGCACTCCTCCGCGCTGGAATTTGTCACGTTGGAAGAACTAAAAGCGCACGCCCTGAAGAGCTGATTTGTAGCGGCAGTCTCTGACTGTCGCATTTGTTTTTTTACGACCGGTCCATCGGGCATCGCGTATCGCTTTTTCGAAATCGAGCGACGGTCATGGGACCGCCACTACGATTTCCCTTCTGGAAAAAGGATTGAATCGCGCTCAGGGTATCGCCGAATTGAAACTGCCGTTTAGTCTTTTTCTGGCGCTGCGATATTTGAAGCCGAAGCGCACGTTTCTCTCAATCATCACGTTGATTTCGGTGCTCGGCGTGATGCTCGGGGTGACGGTGCTGATTCTTGTGATTTCGGTCATGACCGGGTTCGACCGCGAGCTTCGCCAGAAAGTGATCGATTTCGATGCGCACATTCTCGTGAGCACAGAAGACATCTTGCGCGATTGGCGAACGCTCAAAGCGAAAATCGACAATACGCAGGGCGTGGTCGCGACGGCTCCCTACATCCAGGGGCCGGTGATCGTAGAGTTTCAAAACCGGCGGCTCGCGCCGCTGATGCGCGGTGTCGATCCTGTGCAGGAAGAGAACGTGATTCCCCTGACAAAGTTCATCAAATACGGCAAGCTCGATCTGGAGGGCGACTCTACCGTACTTGGAGTTGAGCTCGCGCGTAAATTGCAGATTAACGTCGGTGACAAACTGACGATCTATTCGCCGGGAAATCTCGGGCAGATTTTGAGTTCCATTAAGAAACTGGAGAGCGCGAAAGGGGAGGAAGAAAAGAAAGCCGTCGATGAATTGCGCGATGTAATCCTGCCGAAAGAACTGACCGTTACCGGCATCTTTGAAACCGGTCACTACCTGCACGACTCTGAATTTCTTCTCGTGCCGATTTATGTCGGTCAAGAGTTATACGGTCTGGGGGACGCGCTGCACGGCATCACAGTTAAGACCGACAATCCTTACGGTGCCGAGCGGGTAAAACGAGCGATCCAGCAATTCCTCGAGCCGCCCGAATACGCGCAGACCTGGATCGACATGAACCGTCAGTTTTTTGAAGCGGTGCGGCTTGAGCGCACGGTGATGTTTTTTCTCTTGTTCTTCATCGTGGTCGTCGCGGCATTCGGAATCATGAGCACACTCATCACTGTGACGGTGCAAAAGCGGCGCGAGATCGGAATTATGAAAGCGCTTGGGGCCAACATTGCCCAAATCATCTGGGTCTTTCTCGGCCAGGGAACAGTCGTCGGCCTTTTCGGAACTCTTACGGGGCTTGGGCTCGGAATGACGTTGATCCGCTACCGCAACGAATTCAGCCACTGGCTTGCATCGACGTTGCACATCGAAATTTTTCCGCGCGAGGTCTATCAATTTTCGTCGATCCCGGCGGAAGTTATTCCGAAGGACGTTGCCATCATCTGCATCAGCGCTTTTTTTATCTGCTCATTTGCGGCTTTGATTCCCGCCTACTTCGCCGCGCGTCTCGATCCGGTAAAAGCGCTGCGTTACGAGTAATCTGATTTCTTACTCCTGCTCGCCTGCCGCGCCGCAGCTTGGCGAAGGCGGGTGCTCTTATTCGTAATCGAATTCACAAAAGCCTCGAGCGCGCGAAACGCATAATCATATCCCTCCGGCCACTCGCTTTGGCGCGGGCCGGCCACGTTAAGGATGTTGATCTTGTGCTCGCGGACAAGATTGGCGATCGATTGCGCAGCTTTTTCGGTGGAAATCTTTGACGCGTCGATGAGTTCGTATGGTCGTTGTTGCTCAACGCAGAAGCGAACCGTTTGTTCGGTCCCGCCACCCAAGTTGCAGGAGTAAATAATGACAGTTCCATCAGAGTCTTTTACGTTCTGTAAAGTCCGCTCGGTGAATCCACCATGTACCAATTCCTTGAGCGGATAACGATCGGGAATTCGGCCGAATTCATCGAAACGGCCGGCAGGACACCAACCTCCACAATCGATTCCGTGCTTGAGGGCGACATCGAGTGCAGCGCGATCGACGCCTGTTTGTCCGCCGGAAATTATTTTCACCTGCTCTCGGCGCGTTTAGTCGCCGGTCGGAACAATATCCGCGCGCTCGACCATTAAGATCACGGTTCGTTCAGGCGCGCGTGTGCGATGGCGCACACCTTTGGGCACGACGAAGCCCTGCTTCGGCGCGAGATTGACGACGCGATCTTCGAGATCGATCAGGAAATGTCCGTCGAGAACGAAAAAGAATTCATCGATATCTTTGTGTTCGTGCCAGTGGTATTCGCCCTGAATCACGGCCAGCCTGACAACAGAATCGTTTACCTTGCAAAGCGTTTGATTGTACCACTTGTCGGTGCAGGCATCGGCCAGTTTCTGCACATCGATTAGTTCAAGCGGTCCGTGCAGGATGTTGAGAAAGGTCGTGTACAGAAAATCTTTCGGCGATTCTTTGGAATCCATGATTTGAGCTTAAACGCAAGAGCACGCGCTGATCGCAAGGTAACCTACTCCTCCCCGTCGAACCAATCGGTCTCTTTTCCCTTCACGACGACGCGATCAGCCGATGATGACTTGTTCACTTTCCACTTCCCGCTGTCCGGGAGGTAAGCCGATTCGCCGATTGGATTATCCGCGATCACATAGAATATAAAATCTTCGGTCCCCGAATTACCGAGCTGGTGCGGATCGTCAGGACCGAAAATAAAAGCATCGCCAGGAACGACCTCGGTTGTGCCATCTTTGTGACGAACGCTTCCTTTACCGGAAACAACCAAATAAAGCTCCCATTGCGCTGAGTGCGCGTGGTACGGGTAATTGCATTTCCCGGGAGGCACCCGGTTCCATTCCAAATCGAATGGATGTCGTTTGGCCAAATCGAGCGAAGCCGGTTCGCGCCCGAGCGCTTCCGAAATTCCTTTGAACGACACGGCGTATTTCCCGCCAGGCGATTGCCACGGCTCCTCTTTAATCTCGTTCAGATTTACTTTGCGCATAACCGCCTGAACCGGCATCGGTTCATTCTTCGCCATCGAAATAATCGGTCTCCTTCCCCTTCACTATTATCTCCTCCATTCCGTCTGTTGTGACCGCCCATTTACCGCTGTCGGGGTAATAGCAGGAGTCACCGGTTGCGCCGCCGCTTCGCGGATTGTCGGCGATCACATAGTAAACAAAGTCCTCATCACCGGAATTCCAAAGCTGGTGCGCTTCACCCGGCTGAAAGAAAAACGCGTCGCCCGATTCGACTTCAGTAGTCTCATACTTGTCCCGAACGCTGCCCCGACCAGAGACGACGAGATAAAGCTCCGATTCAGCCGCGTGCGCATGATACGGGCAAAGGAATTTACCTTTGGGAATTCGCACCAGCGCAAGATCGAACGGATGCCGCTTCGACAGATCGAGCGACTCCGGCTCGCGCCCGAGCGCAATCGAAATGTTCTTGAACCTCCGCTCAAACTTCCCCTTCGGCGATTTTCGCTCCTGCTCCGGGATCTCTTTGAGATTAACCTTGCGCACGCCAAACGGTAGGTGATTACAGCGCGACTTGCGAAAAAAAACGCAGCGCGGGGAATTATCGGCTCCGAATACGGACGGCCGACGGCCAACATTCAACGTGGCTTGGTCGTGTCGCCGTTGTCACTGCTTCGATGGCGATACTCCATGTATGCAGCAGTACGTTCTGCCGCTTCCCGCCCGTAAAATTTCTCCACAATGTGCAATGCAAGGTCGATCCCGGACGTCAATCCTCCGGCAGTAAAGAGAACATCGTCGCTTTGGACGAACCGGCTACCACGCTCCAATTGAATGTTTGGAAACTTCTTCGCGAAGGCGTCCCAGAATTGGTGATGCGTTGTTGCCTTCTTGCCCTCCAACAATCCAGCGTCGGCGAGTTTAAACGCGCCCGTGCAAACGGACATCACCACACGGCTGTCCTTTGCTCGCGCCCGCAGCCATTCCGGCAAGGCCGAGGCGCCACGCTGCGCACCAATCACAACAATGTCGGCGTGGGGTGCATTCGCGAAGGTGTGCTGCGGGACAACGCGCAAGCCGCCGGTCATCGTGACAGGGCTGCTTGATTCTCCGACAGTGAACAATTCAAAGCCCATTCGATTGCCGACCATCGTGTCCTGAAAAACTTCCCAGGGTCCAGTCATGTCGATGACATTGGCTCCCTCTGTCAGAACAAATGCCACCTTCATCGGCTGCGCCTCTGTCGCAGCAGGGGCCGACAGCGCGAAAGAGAAAGTGCATGACAAGAGTAATAACAATAGGCGTGATCCCGCGGTGGGTATTGGGTTTGATCGACTGACATTCATCTGTACCTCAGTTTCATGGGTTCGCGGAAAGGATAGACTGCGTTGTCAAACGTCCGCCATGACATTGTTCCGACGATTTCAGACTTCGCTACTTTCGGCTTCTTGATTGCGATTGTACGGTCGATCTGCGACCATCGCTTGGTTCGATGAAGCCAATCACGATTGCGATTCTTGGATTTGATGGCGTCGCTGGACTAGATCTTGTCGGTCCACTGGAAGCGTTTGCCGTTGCTGAGGCCGACGGAAGGAAATGTTACAACACGCGCATTGTTGGATTAACGTTGCGTCCGTTCGCCGCCGAATCCGGGGTCCTCTTCCGACCGCACGCTTCGTTGGAGAAGAAGATCGAGATCGACACGTTAATTATCCCAGGTGGACCGGGATTGCGCTACCCAGCGACAAACAGGCGGGTCGTCTCCTGGCTTTTGAAACGCGCGCCGCGAATTCGCCGCATCGCCTCTGTCTGCACCGGAATCTACGGACTGGCCCCAACTGGTTTGCTTGATGGCCGCCACGTCGTGACGCATTGGCGTTTCGCGCGCGATGTGGGCCAGCGATTTCCCAGGGTGAAGATGGATGCCAACGCGTTGTTTAAGAAGGATGGGAAATTTTACACATCAGCAGGCGTTACCGCTGGAATCGATCTGACTCTATCGCTCATCGAGGAAGATTTCGGCACGCGTGTCGCTCTAACCGTTGCGCGCGAACTGGTTGTCTTTTTGAAAAGGCCCGGCGGTCAGGCGCAATACTCCGAATCTCTGCAATTCCAAGTCGAAGCGGCCGATTCGTTTGGCGAACTGGTGACTTGGATATGCCGTCATCTCCGAGAGGATCTTACTGTCGACGCGTTAGCCAAACGTGCATGTCTATGTCCCCGGCATTTCAGTCGCCGATTTACAAAGGCCTTTCGCCGGACGCCGGCCGCTTTCGTTGAAGATTTACGCTTGAACGAAGCACGCCAGCGTCTCAGCACAAATCAGGCGATGACCATCGACTCGATATCGGCATCGGTAGGTTTCCGAAGCGCCGATGCGTTTCGTCGCGCGTTCCAACGGCGGTTTGGCGTTAACCCAACTCACTATCGCCAGCGCTTTCAAGGACGAGACGGTCGGACGAGCGGCAGGCTCGGTTGATTTCGCTCGTAATCAGATGGGATTCCCCTTGCCCATTTCAGGGTATTTCGAAAATCTCAAATTGGTTGGCGATACCGCGGAGGGAGCGCGTCTGGGGGGTCGCAGCGATGCCGTTTTTCTGCAGTAGTTTGCAAGCCTCACTGTCTCCAACCACCGGTCTGGTCGCAAAGATGGAGCGCGATGTCGCAAGACCTTGAACGCGGGATGCGATATTAACTGTTTGCCCAAAGTAATCCTGTCGATCGTTGAGTGAAACAGCCAGACAAGGCCCTATGTGGATGCCGATTTTGAGCAGCAAATCGCCATTTAGATCTTTCACCGCCTCCCGCATCTTGAACGCCGCCGCCATCGCCCGGTCTGGTGTGGGAAAGGTCGCCATCACTGCATCGCCGATCGTCTTGACCACGGCTCCTCCTTCTGCCGCCACGATTTTATTTAAGACGCGAAAATGAGCGCGCACCAAATCGAAGGCAGCCAGGTCGCCAACTCGCTCATAAAGTTCGGTTGAGCCTTTGAGGTCGGTAAAGAGGAAGGTCAGGCTCGTAATCTTGAGCCGCTGGTCCACGGCGAGCGTATCGGTGCGATAGATGTCGCGGAAAGTCTGATTAGTCAAAAGGCGTTTCGCGGTCAGGAATGGACGCCGCTTGCCGAGGAGATAGTGAAGCTTATCGCCGGCAATCCAAATGCCCGGCAAGGTGCGCAAATCTGAACGGTTCTCCAGTAAAATGCGCAAAGGACCCGGCCGCATTTCGACCCTGCCAGTCGGCGCATGGTCTTTGGTCATGACAAAAGCGAGCGACTGCTGTTCGCGGGTCGGCTCGCCCTTCACATCGATGAACTGGGACATGTGGGCGACAGGATCGAAAACGATCAAAAATGCTTCGGGCGCCTCCAGGGAGAGCTCCATCTTTTCGCCCGGAGGAAGTTCGACGGTGTGCATCGTGATTTCCTTAATCAGTTTTGCCAATGTCTTGTCATCGGGCAAATCAACACCTGAACTCCAAAACAACTGCCTGAAGTATTCAATCCACGGCAGCGTCTGCGGATCGTGCGCCGCAATCTTCCGCACCCGTGGGCTGATTGTAAAAGTGACCTCCACCATCTCGTCGAGCGTGGGCTCATATGCCGCCGCGCAAAGAGCGCAGTTATAGTCGGCCTGATTTACAGTCTTGAGGGTCGTACCCGAACCGAGGACGCCACCGCAACCGGGACAGAGAATGTTCCACGATAGATCGAAGATACCGAGCTGCGCGGCGTGCAGGAAAGCGGCAATCACATCCTCCTCATCCAGCTTATGCTCAGCGGCAAAGGCGAGAGCATTAATACGGCAAAGCGCACTGTTCGGTGCATTTTCGATGAGATTTTCAATCGCGTTGACCGGCTCGGGTTTCGCCGATTCTCGCAAAGCGGCAAAAAGGGCTTCGGTTTCACGGGAAGGTTTCATCAGGTAATCGTGCAAATCGGTAGAGCAGCTACGATCCGACCAGAAAAAATGTAAAGCAACCCGCGCCAGAGATTACATTTCGCGGAAACGTCCGCGCTCATGAGCTTTTAAGCCTGTCCCGATCATAGCTCTCATTTTTTCGGCAGCTTTTGTTTGAGCTTTTCGAGGGGCTCGAAGAGGTCGCCCGTTTTTTCGACCCGGATGAGAACTCGGTCGGAACGGAATCTCAGGAGCTCGGTTTTTTTCTTTTTCAGGCAGTTTGCGACTTCATCCCACGTGACAGGAGCGGAAACGGTTGGCTCTTCCCTGGCGCGAAGGGAATAAACGCAAATGGTTGTTTTGTGTTCGTCGTTCTGGCTCCAATCAACGAATACTTTTCCTTTCCGCACGGCCTTCGACATGTTCGAGGTCACAAGATCGGCATGTTCGCCTTCGAGGTGCTGAGCCAACGCGCGCGACAAATCTTTGGTCTGGTCGTAGGTGACCGCCGTGTTCAGCGGCACGTAAACCTGCAGGCCTTTCGAGCCACTCGTCTTCGCGAATGCCTTCAGTTTCATCTTGCCCAGCAGATCGCGCAGCCAAAGGCCTACCTGGCAGCACTGGACGATGTCGGCGGGCGCACCCGGATCGAGATCGAACACCATCATCGTCGGACGTTCGATATTGTTTTTGCGCGAAAGCGAAGTGTGCAACTCGAGGTCGGCGAGGTTCGCCGCCCAAACTAGCGTCGGCAGATCCTGCGCCAGGCAATAATTCATCATGCGATTGTTGCTTTCACTCCACACTTTGGCCGTCTTCACCCACTTCGGACGATGCGACGGGCAATTCTTCTCGTAAAAAAACTCGCCTTCCACGCCGTCGGGATAGCGCTTCATCGTGAGCGGCCGACCCTGGAGATGGGGCAAGAGAACCGGCGCGATGCGGATGTAGTAATCGATTACGTGGCCTTTGGTGAATCCGGCCTTCGGATAAAGCACCTTATCCAAGTTCGACACCTGTATCTTACGGTCCTCGACGATTAGTTCGGCCTTGTTTGGCATGGTAGTTAGAGATTCCTCGACTTCGCTCGGAATGACAACCGATCACGCGAAAAAACGCTCGGGTGATAGCATGGGCTGCTGTTTGCAAATGCGAGCGACGCAATGTTCCCAGCTTTCGTGACCGCTCAGAATTTCGATTTCGACGCGCAGAAAACAAATCGGAACCTTCACTTCGGATTCAGGCAAATGCGGCATCCGCACTGCGTCCTTCTCCGTCGTAACGATCATTACCAGATCGCGGCGAATGCACCGATTGATGAATGTCGTTAGTTCCGGTTCGGTATAGTAGTGATGATCGATGTAGCGTTTTGCAAGATCGACGTGTGCGCCAAGTTTCTTTAATGCGCCTTCGAAGCTTTCAGGGGCGGCGATGCCGCAAATCGAGCCAATGAACGCGTCGCGCAAGCGCTCGAGCGGCAACCGTTCGCCAGTGAAAACATTCTGAAGATAGAGCGGCTTATGCGCGCACTCGATAATCTCGGCCGTGCGATTGTAACGCCGGATACGTTTGATGAGC
>JBKOXU010000005.1:0-13194 GCA_046725095.1 Verrucomicrobiota bacterium | reverse complement strand
GTAAAATGCGCCCAGAATCGCGCCAAAGACGGCGTGGGCAATGAGAACCGAGAGCGGAGTGCGGATTCCATAATGCAATCCGAGAAAACCGGGCGGTTCTAATTGGCGCACGACTGTCGGGCCATATTGTTCATTGGCCATACGTGGATGTAGCGCTGGCAGGATCGGCATCAGCAGGGTTAAAACAAATACCGCCTGTACAAATCCGATCAGCGCGCCGAACCACCATGTCGATCTTCCAACAAGCTGAAAAGCTGCCACGTAAATGAGTGAAAAAAACCAGCCATTCACAAAATGGAAGATAAAGCCGATGAATTTTGCTTTGTCGCGGTCAGGCGTGAAAATCGTGCCAAGCATGTACGGGATATTCATTCGCGTCAGACCGACGCCCTGGCTGCCGGCGAGGATTGATGTCAAAACGACCGTGCTGGCAAATCCCCACAGCAACCAACTACTCCAGTTCATGACTTGAACTGATGTGCGCGTTTTTCGCTGTCGCGCAATGAGAGCGCGGTGTTAATGACGCCCAGATGTGTGAATGCTTGTGGAAAGTTCCCGAGCGCGTCACCCGTTTCGGGATCGATTTCTTCAGAGAAAAGATCGAGATCGTTCGCATAATTTAGCGCCGCTTCAAAAACGTCGCGTGCTCCCAAAAGGTCTCCGCTGCGGGCCAGAAAATCGGCTTCCCAAAAACTGCAGAGGGCAAAGGCGCCTTCGCGTAATTCGAAACTGCGCTCATTCCGGTAAACCAATCCGAGACGCGGAATTAGTTTTTCGCGAATCCGCATATGCGTCTTTTGCATCCGTTGCGAGTTGGCCTCTTCAAATCCGTGATAGGCGAGCAGGAGCACGCTCGCATCGACAACGTCGCTGCCGCAAGCTTGAGCGTAGATTTGCAGTCTAGGATTCCAGGCATGTCCTTCGATTGCCGCGCGAATGCGCTCCTTAGCTTCCTCACATTTCTCAACTGAGATGCCGTTCAACTGGCCACGCGCTTGCATTTTAAGGATGCGATCGAGCGCTACCCAGCACATCAATCGCGAATGGGTATACTGCCGGCGTTCGTCGCGATATTCCCAAATGCCGTTGTCCGGCTCTCGCCAATGCTCACAAACGTACTCAGCGTATTGGCGCAGCATTTTTTGCATGTCGCAATCAAGACGATCGTTTTCGCCGATGAAATGCGAAACGGCTTCGATCACTTCTCCGTAAATATCGAGCTGCACCTGCTCGCTCGCCGCATTGCCGATGCGTACGGGACGCGAATCAGCGTATCCACGTAAATGCGACAACTCGCGTTCAGCCGGCGGGCGTTCGCCGAAAACATCGTAGATGATCCGCAGTTCCGGACGCGTCAGACGAGTCGCGTGCAAGAGCCAGTTCACAAAAGCTTCAGCATCGTCTTTATAACCAAGGCCGAAAAGTGCGTGCACCGTGAAAGCGGCATCGCGCAGCCACGCGAAGCGGTAATCCCAGTTCCGATCGCAGCCGATTGATTCCGGCAACGAGGTCGTGGGCGCGGCGACAATTGCACCTGATGGCGCATAAGATAGGAGTTTGAGGACGAGCGCGCTGCGAGTGACCTGTCGTTCATAAGGGCCTTTATAATTAGATTGTGCGGCCCAGTTGCGCCACCAATCGATTGTCAGATTCAATTTGTTCGTAACTAATTGGCCTAGCGGTGGAAGAACGGCCGGGCCTTCCGCAGAAAAAGTCAGCGACAAAGCAACCGTGTCACCGGCTTTGAGCGTGAAGTGCGCAGACAAACCATCTCCGCGTCTAACGAGTTCGATGTCGCTGCGAAGCGTGAGCAAATTTGTACCTATGTTGATCCGCCATCCAAGTTGGCGCCCATTTTTGATGATGGGTGTAATTCGGCCATAATCGAGGCGCGGATCAAAATCGACAACCAACGGCACTTCCCCTTGCTCGCATTTGACTTGCCGAATGATTTCGTGCTCCGGCCAGAGCATTTGTTTCTTTCTGTCCTCGGACGTGACCGGCATGAAGTCAGTGAGGACAGTTGTTCCCAAGGCAGTGGAGAACTTTGTTTCCAGGACATTCGTATTCTCGATGTAGCATCGGGAAAATTGCGAATCTTCCGCGGGACGAACGCGCCATTTGCCGCCGATGTGTGGATCAAGAATCGCCCCAAAGAGTGGCGCGCTGTCGAAGCGCGGCCAGCAAAGCCAGTCAATCGAACCGCGATTCGAAATGAGCGCGGCCGATCGGCCGTCGCCGATGATTGCATAATCCTGAATCTTCGGCTGTTTCATTACTTTCGTTTTCGCCAACCTTAACTTTCTTCCTCAACTACGCGCGAAGTTGAGATTGAAGCTCACAAATGAATGACGCTAGCAAAGAGATCGTTATCATCGGAGCCTGCGCTGAAGTTGGTTGCGCAACGGCTCGGCGATTTACAAAAGCCGGCGCAGATCGCGCTTCTCGCTCGCGGGCGAGGTGGCGCACTCGCCGCGGCGATTGTATTTCACACCTAGGCAAGATCGACAATCGACTATGGCTGATCAGATGCCCTGATCGGGCGGCTGTTTCACTGCCACGCCGCAAACGTAAACAAGCTCGCCGCCAAGCCAACCGGAGATCACGATGAGCACGACCCCGCCGACACAAAGGGCAATCGGAAGTGTGTCGCCGGGCGCGCGATCCATAGGTAGCCAGAAATTCCCGCAGTAAAGAACGACTGCGAGCAAGTTGATGACCATATGCGAGATCCCGATCGATTTTGTCTTCGGATTCTGAAGACAGATCAATCAATCCTGGCAGCGTCGCGATGAGCGCACCGACGATGCCGCCAGCGATCGTGTAAAATGCGACATCCTCCCAGACTGGAGCTCCATAGCCGAACTTAAAAATCAAATCGCTAAGGAGCGAAAAAATCCAAGTCCGATCGGTAACGCTACTAATATCGGATGCAATGGATAACCTTTGAAACTTGCGGGTGATGACATATAGGGAATCTCTTTTCGATACGATTAGTTTTCTGCAGCGATCATAAAGAGTTCAGATATTCGATCAGCTCGTCTTTCTCTTGCTGCGTCAGGTTTAGCTTCGAGAGCCTGTCGTAATGATCGATCACATCCTCCAGAGTTGCGAAGCGTCCGTCATGGTAGAAGCCGCCCTTCTGATGTGTCCAAAGACCGGCCAGTGGAGCGGTGCGATATTTGTGAGTAGGGGATCTGTCGGCCTGAAAAGCGTCCACGCCAATCTCATCAGGCGTATGCAAGTTGTTCCCCGGTTCGGTGAAGAGCGGCGGCACGTGGCAGGTTGCGCACTTTCCTTTGCCTTCAAAAATCTGCTTGCCGCGAGCAGCCGCCGTTTCATCAAAACTGCCTTTTGGCGGTTTAGGCGCAGGGATGGCGAGCTGATAGAAATGAAGCGCCGCGAGTTTCGCGGTGATCATGTCCGGCGTGCCGCGTGTATTGCCGGCGCCACTTTTGGCGGCGACCGGATATTGGTTACCGTCGTTAAATCGGGTGTCAAAAAATGTGCCTGATCCGTGCATCTCGGTCCCGGCGACATAGGCATTCCAATAAGGAACTGATCCGAAACCCGTCCACGTATGCAAATTCACACCCGCCAGCCCAAAAGCCGGTGGAATAAGCGTGCCAGCTTGACCGCCATCCGGGCGCATCGCCTTGCCATCCTTGTCGAGCTCTGCATCGAAGCGTCCCGGCCCCCAAGTGCTAAGCACCTTTTTTAGCGTCGCTTCATCGACTCCAAGGAGGTCCGTGAAGGGCTTGAGATTGGGCGCGAGCGAGACAATCGCGCCCACATTCAAATCCCGATTTGCCCAACCATCGCGCCGCTTTCCGATTCCCGGTGCGAACGAATCGTCAACGGTCGAGTGACAGACCGCGCAACGCAGGCCTACCGACTTCAAGTTTCGCCTGCCATCAAAAAAACCTTTTACGCCGACAACCGCATCGAGCTGGAGGAGCGCAACGGTTGTCGCTGGATCATCGAGATTGACTTTGCCTGCCTTGATTTTAGCTACTAATTCTTTAGGCAACGCATCCGCATCCACTTTCAGTCCTACGGAGAGAGCTGTCTTCGGACTCACTCCTTGTCCCACGCCGCCATTCTTTTCGCCCGCGATAGCTTTGTGGAGTTGGAGGGCATCGCCCCAGAAGGCCTCGCTGCCGAATGTATCGAAGCGAAAGATTTGTCTCCCCTCCTGGATCATTTTTTGTGCGTTCGCAACTATCGCGCGGTCGCTTTCTGAGAATTTTTCCCCGGAACGCTTCGAAGCTGCTTTGGCTTGATCGGCGGCACGGAGTCGAGAGCCAACCAAAAAACCCAGTCCAATCAGAAGAGTAGTGAGTAAAACGAAAACGCTTTTCCCCCTCATACGGTCTGTCTGTTTTTAAGTTTGCTTTTCCACTGGATTGACGGCCTCGGTGGTTGAGGCGAACTAACAAACTGAGGCAAGACGAATTCACACAATAAGTCAATATATATTTTGCTTTAATTACTGGACTCGAATTTTGGTATGAAATCACAACGATGGCGACAGCGGCTGCTGAGAAGCACGCGCGGGCAAATTCTTGCCTTGCTGCGCACGGAAAATCGCACCGTCAATGAACTGGCCGCGACCCTGAATCTGACCGACAACGCTATCCGGGCTCATCTGGTAAGCTTGGAGCGGGATGGACTTGTGCAACAGCACGGCACCCGTGCCGGAACACGCAAACCTCATGCGGCATACGGCCTAAGCTCCGAAGCGGAGCACATCTTCCCGAAAGCCTACGGCCCGTTGCTAAGCCATTTTGTGACTGTCGCTTCGAACCGGCTGACGCCGCGCGCATTGCGAGCCACCATGCACGAGGTGGGCGCTGCTGTGGCTGCGGACCAGCTGGAGCGATTAAAGGGATACAGCCGCCGTGACCGAATCAAGGCAGCTCTCGACTTGCTAAACGATCTCGGTGGTTCGGCCGAACTCGATGAAAGCGAAGGCAAACAATTCATCCACGGCCGAAATGGCTGTCCCCTTGCCGCAGTAACTGCCACTCATCCCGAAGCATGCTTAATCGTTCAGTCACTGCTTTCGAAAATTATCGGCGCACCCGCGAAAAAGTGTTGCGAATACGGCGAGAGACCTCGCTGTTGTTTTGAATTGAGTCGCTAAGCCGTTTAGGCTGGTTCCCAAGTTCCAGGCTGTGTCGAGTTAGATGAGATGACCGTTTCGATCGCGGAACTAGGGACTGCGGCTCCCCGTCCCAAGCTACACCTCGTGTCGATGCCCTTCCGCGTCGTATTCGTAAGTCTTGCCGGCTTCCTCATCTCTCGTCGTCTTGTGTGAGCCGTCACAAAACGGTTGATTCTTGGAAAGGCCGCACATACAAATCCAGACAGACTCTTGTTGCGGTTTGATTTCCAAAGGCCGCTGATCCGACTTCAAAACTTTTCGCATGGCAAAAGGTAGTCGGAGAAAAGAGGCCAGCAACCCGGCGCGCCCTTACGATAACGAAGACATAATCTTCTCCGTGCCAGTTCGGGTGAGAGCCTGGAAAATGAATTGCGTCTGCGGTTTCCATTTGACCCCGAACGCTTCCTGAGTGAACTGCGCTTCAAAGATTCAATCCCCAGATTTTTCTGCGGAAACGCAGCGGGCGCTAATGAATAGAAACGCTATCGCCACTTTTTATTTTCGTGGCGAGACGCACGACGTCCCAGTTGGCAAGACGAATACAACCGTGGCTGGTAGCGCGGCCGATCGAATCGGGGTCATTGGTCCCGTGAATGGCAATACCCTTTTTGTTGAGTGCAATCCATATTACGCCAACAGGATTTCTCGGGCCGGGCGGGAGCAGATGAAAATTGCTGCTGCGCTGGCCGTGCTGAAGCATCTCTTTGTCGTAACGAAAAGTGGGCAGCTTGGTGATTCGCCTGACTTTCCAATCGCCGATAGGCGACTCGGTCTGAGCGGAACCGATTGTCGCCGGATAGGCGGCTATGATCTTATCGCCTTCCAACACGACGAGCATGTTCGTCCTCGTGTCGATCTTTACGGCGACCGACGTTGGCGCAGCTTCGTTTTTCTGTGTCTCTTTGTTTTCCTCCGCATTTTTGTTTTGCGCGTCTGGCTCTTCTTCGACGTCGTTAACCACTTGCACGGCGACTTCTTTGCCTGGCTTGATTTCGCTTACCAAAGCGAGGTCGAATGGTTCGACATCAGGCACTAGGATCTGGTCCCCAGACTTGAGCGTCTTCGTTTTGCCAGGATTGAGTTGTTCGAGCAAATGGACATCACTATGGAATTTCTCGGCGATGGCTTCGGCCGCGCTGCGATAGGGAAGAAATTTCAGTTTGGCCTGCGCGGACACGTCGCTCGGCAACGGACCAACGCTTTGCAGGTCGACCTCGGTGACAGTGTAGGGAATAAACACAGGATCTACAATGGCAAGATCAAGACCGGTGACCTCCGGCGCTACGTGAAATTTCGTCTTGCTCTGCGGTGGTGGGGTTTGTGGCTGCTCTCCACGCGACTCGCGGTAGAGCGTAAAAGCTTTCCATGTGAAATCACCATAGTGTCCGTCGATTTTGCCGGGACTAAAGTTCGCCCGGTCGAGAAAAATCTGAAGGCGGGTGGCGGCTTCAATCTCTGCCTTATTTGAAGTTGGCTCGCGAGCCACCTTTTTTCTTGCTGACGCAGGCGGAGCAGCGCCCGAGATCAAGAGCACGACGATTGCAAAGCAAGAAACAGTCTTCATAACGGCGCGGGAAACCAAAACGCGCCTTCACTGTTCCGCCGTCAGGCAGAACAGGAGGCGCGTTGGAGACAAACGAAACGAGATCTTAATCCTCCTCGAGGATCACCCGATCAACCATCACGTTGTCGCCCGTTCCGACGTAATGGACGCGGACAGGGACGCCAACTTTGATTCTGGTCCTTACGACGTCTTCATCAAGGACCTTTCCGCTTCTGGTCACATAGGTGACGGTCTTTCCGAAGCGATAAGTGCGCGGTCCACTGCTTTCCCTCAGAACGATTTGACTGCCCGGAGTGTACGCTGTGATCGTCCCGCTGCCTTCGGTGGTAGTCGTCGTGGTGGTGGTCTCCGAGACCTGTCCCCACGCAAACGGGGCGACAACTGCCAACGCAATGCTCAAAAGCATTTTTTTCATGTTTCCCTTTCTTGTTTGAGTTTGAACGACGATAAACTTCCTCTGTGCCGGTTTGATTTTCGGCTGGGGGAAGAGCTCGCCGCCATATTGGATTCGCATCCGTGTTGGATCGCGGATGTTTTTAGTACGTCTTTTTACGGCGCTTGAAGAGATCTCTTGCTCTGCGAATCTTGATCGAGAAAAGCACATGAAATTTTGGATTGGCACATCGGGTTTCCAATACGCAGAGTGGAAGGGAAATTTTTATCCGGAAGATTTGCCGGCGACAAAAATGCTGGCCTTTTATGCTGAACGCCTTTCGACGACTGAGATCAATTATACGTTCCATCGTATTCCGGCTGCCAAGACAATCGACAATTGGAAACAACTGACACCGGAGCATTTTCGCTTTGCCCTGAAGGCGCCGCAGAAGATCACGCATTGGTCAAAACTTCGTGATTGCGCCGATACGCTCGGATACTTCTGCAAAGTCGTAACTGGTCTTGGTGAGCGACTCGGCCCGGTCTTATTTCAATTACCGCCAACTTTCAAAAAAGATACCGATGTGCTGAGCTCATTCCTTCGCGAATTTCCTAATATGCGCGCTGCGTTCGAATTTCGTCACGAATCATGGTTTGACGACGAAATTTTCGAGCTGCTGAAATCGCGCAACATCGCGCTCTGCATCGCAGACACCGACACGATCGCTACGCCAAAAAAGATTACCGCCGACTACGGCTATCTCAGGCTCCGTCGCGGAGATTATCAAACGAGTGACGTCGAACAGTGGGCGGCTTTCGTTTGCGAGCAGAAATCAAATTGGAACGACGCATTCGTCTATTTCAAGCACGAAGAGAATGGCATCGGGCCAAAGCTGGCGAAGCAAATGCTGGACTTACTCGGGTGATCTTGGGAGGCCTAGCGGCCGATCAGGATAAAAATTCCTGCCAGCAGGGCCAGCACACCCGTGACAATACCGATGCCAAGTCCGGTGAGAGTAAGAATTCCAACCGCGATAAGATAAATCGCGAGCAGAAGCATGCCGATGTTTTTGGTAATCATGTCGTGAGTATCGGCAATTGCCCATGCGTTTGACAATCCTGAAGGAGCTGAGGAGCCCGGGAGACGATCGCTATCTGCCGCCCGTCCGAACTACAACTGCCGAAATGTCCTTCACATCGACAAAGGCGTCGAAATATTCCGCGCCAGTCAAAGAGGAAAGGTGGACAATGTTATCGTTCACTTGCGCGACTTTGCCGCCCATTTTCTCTCCAGATCGTAAATGCAACTCGACAGTTTTGCCCGCGCTGCCTTGGAGAAGGCTGAGCACGGTTGCATTAGCTTGCAGGCCGCTTTTGTCTTGAGCGGACAAACTGGAACAGGCCAGGGCGACAATGAACCCTAATAGAACTAAGTTACGTTTCATAATTACATGGTTCTGTGTAATTCCCGAGCGATTTGCCAGCAAATAATCATGTAATCTGCCTATTTGGGGCGTGACTTTGGTGGGCGCCGTGTGCCGTGCTTTGTAGCGGTGCTTGTGCTAAGCACGAAGCTAGCGAAATAATAGGCGTCTGTCTCGGGTTTGCCGCGGTGGACGCCTCCACAATGAATTCGATTGCGGAAAATCTCGAACGTGTTCGGGAACAAGTCGCACAGGCTGCAGCCACAGCAGGCCGCGCGGTTGATGAAATCAAGCTGGTCGCGATTACCAAGACGCATCCAGCCGAGAAAGTGCGCGAGGCGATTGAAGCTGGGCAGACTCTGTTTGGCGAGAGTCGCGTTCAGGAAGCGCGAGCAAAAATCCCTCAGTTGCCGTCGAATTTGAGGTGGCATTTCGTGGGACATCTTCAGAAGAACAAAATCAGGCACGCGCTGCCGCTGTTTGAAATGATTCATAGCGTCGATTCGCTTGGCCTTGCGCAAGAAATGAACCGCATCGCAGAAGAAGAGGGGATGCATCCGCGAGTTTTGCTCGAAGTCAATGTGGCAGGCGAGGGGAGCAAGTTCGGATTTTCGCCCGACAAGCTCCGCGACCAAATGGAAGAACTTCTCGCGCTGCCGCGGTTATTGATCGAAGGATTAATGACGATTCCGCCTCTCGCGGAGGAATCGGAAGCGTCGCGGAAATATTTTGTGCAGTTGCGGGAGCTCCGCGACGCACTCGAGAAAGAATTCAATCTCAAACTTCCGCGCCTTTCCATGGGAATGACGAACGATTTTCCGGCCGCAGTCGAGGAGGGCGCGACGCTGGTGCGTGTGGGGACGGCCATTTTTGGCCAGCGCTCGAAAAAGCAGAAACAGAAAGCCAGAGATGAACACGGATTTTCACGGATTTAAGTATCCTGGACCGAAAGCTTTTCTTCATTATCCGTGTTTCATCCGGGTCAATCCGTGGCTAAATAGTCTTCACTCAGGTCAAAATGCGCTTGGAGCCAACAAACATTCAGCAAATCGGCGATGAGCTTGCCATTGCCTGGAACGACCGGAAGGAATCGTTTTTCAATCTCGAAACGCTGCGACGCGCATGTCCATGTGCCGCGTGCGGTGGCGAACCGGATGTGCTCGGCAATGTCCTGCGGCCGCGCGTGAATTACACCGAGAAGAGTTTCCAACTTACCGGCTTCGAACTTGTGGGCGGTTATGCGTTGCAGCCACGCTGGGCGGATGGGCACGGCAGCGGAATTTACAGCTTTACTTATCTGCGGCGATTAGAACAGGCTTCGCGGTGAAAGGCATGCCATCAGGAAATCAATGAGCTGGACAGCAAAGATTACGATTGTTCTTCTCTGCTTTTCATTGTGCGGAGCCGGCACTTTCGTTGCCTCAACCACCTGCGAGAAAAGGAAGTCGCAAAAAACGAACGTGATTCCAGTGAAAAATCGAGACCTTGTCCGGCGGGTCTGGATTCAGGTTTGATTCGGAATCGTAATCCGCAGCAGCGATGTTGCTTTTTTTACAGGCTCGACGCTCCGATACTGCAACCGAGCTGGAATTAGGAAAGATTCTCCAGGCCCCAGCTCGACATCGGCACACCGAAGTTTTCCGGTGAGGCAGTAAACGATTGCGAATTGCCCCCATGGCACGACCTCACGTGGAGAATCGAGATTCCATTTTTGGATCTCAAACAGATCGTGATGCAGAAGCACTTCGGCTTCGGTTTGCACGAGTCGCGGTCGAATGTCGTTGAAGTCGATGCATTGGAGCGCTTGATCGACATGTAACTGCCGCGGCTTGCCTTGGTCATCGACGCGGTTCCAATCGAACACCCGATAGGTGGTGTCGCTGTTTTGCTGGATCTCGACGAGAAGATTGCCTTCTCCAACCGCGTGCAACCGGCCCGCAGGCAGAAACACTGCATCGCCGGTCTTGCCGCGAATTCTGTGGACATACTCCGCAATTGTCCCTGAGCGCAGGGCTTCTTCGAACTGAGCGGGCGTCATCGCTTCTCGTAATCCGACGAAAAGTTCGGCGCCGGGATCGGCTGCCGCTACGTACCAAAACTCTGTTTTTGGTTCGCCGCCTAATTTCGCGGCCACTTTTTCAGGCGGATGAACTTGGAGCGAAAGTTTTTCACGCGCGTCGAGAATTTTTACGAGCAAAGGAAAGCGTGGCGCGTCGGGAACATTGCCGAAGATCGGTTGTCTATCCTGCATCCAGAGTTCGTGTAATGTTTTGCCCCGGAGCGGTCCATCGCGCACGACACTTTGCGCTTCCAGACGATCGACAATTTCCCACGATTCGCCGATCGCGATACCGGGCGGGAGCTTTTCTCCGTACTCCGATTCGAGACGACGACCGCCCCAGATTCGCTCTATAAAAATCGGCTCGAACATGAGGGGACTGGTAAGATTGATCTTGGACATGATGCGATTCGAGCAACTGTAGCGGCAGCCGCTCGCCACGCCATAGTGCATTACGGCGGCGAGTGCCGGCTGCGTTGATTTAGTTCGTAGGCGACACGCCTGTCATTACCGAATGAAACGCTTTCTTAAATATTGGCTGCCGTTGTTGATTTGGCTCAGCGTGATTTTCCTCGGCTCGACCGATCTGATGTCGGCCGAGCACACCTCGCGATTCATTGTTCCGATTTTGCGCTGGTTGAAACCCGAGATTTCGCCCGAGACGCTCGGATTAATCCAGTTTGTTGTTCGCAAATGCGCCCATCTGGGCGAGTACGCCATTCTCGCGCTACTTTTGTTTCGCGCAGTGGTTAGCGCAGCCAATCTTAAGTGGTCGATGTGGATCTTGAGGGTGAGCGTCTGGATCGCCTGCGTGTTTGTGGCTACGACGGACGAATTTCACCAATCATTTATCGCATCGCGGACAGCATCGCTGAACGATGTTCTCACTGATAGCCTGGGCGCAGCGATTGGTCTCGCGATTTGCCTGGCTGTTACACAGCGGGACGCGAAAAAGTTAGACGATCCGACCGGAAAATCATAGACAGATAATGATGGGTTCCAGACTCGCGGTCTATTCGCTATTGGCGGTTACGCTGGTTTTCGTGAGCATCGGACTTGCCGCCGAACAGGATTACGCTGCGCGCTTTAAGGAACTGCGGGAGCAGAAAGCGGACGCGCAGATCGAGCCCTTGCTCAACGAATGGCGCGAGAAGCGACCGAACGATCCGGACGCGTGGATCACGAGCGCGAATTATTATTTCAATCAGCGCCAGGTGATGATCTCGACGAAGAAGCCACACAAAGGCGACTTTAGTCTAACCGACAAAAAAACGGGAAAGCAGGCAGGAAGCATTTCGTTTGAGGCAGATAAAGGAGCGATCAAGCGCGCCGCCGAGCTTTTACAGGAAGCGACTGCTAAATTTCCAAACCGGCTCGATATCTGGTGCGGGCTCGCATTCATTTACCAGGAGACCGGAGATTTCGATTCTGAACTGGCCACGCTCAAAAACATGGTTGGTTACGCCCATGATCATGGCACGGAGCTGCGATGGCTGAAAGGAGAGCCGATAGCGCAGCCGGCCGACCAATTCATTGCTGAAAAACTGCACAGTTACAGCATCTACTACGAGAAAAAGGAAAATCCCCAAGACGACAAGCGGTTCCTGCAAATCGCAATGTTCGGGACGGAGCAATTTCCGAATCTGCCGTATGCGTTTAACGATGTGGCGCAATTTTATTACGTCAGCGGCGACAAGAAAAAAGCCCGGGAATGGCTGGAGAAAGCAAGCAAAGCCGATCCCAAAGACACACTGGTTTTGATGAATCTTGGAAACGTCTCAGTGAAACTTGGCGATACTGGCAGCGCGCGAAAATATTATGAAGCAGTCGTCGAAGTGGATCCGGATGGCGAGTACGCGCAGGACGCGAAGGAAGCGCTGCGCAAATTGAAAAAGTAGCGGCGAGAATAAAAATGGGCCTGACTGGGCTCGAACCAGTGACCCTGCGCTTATCAAGCGCATGCTCTAACCAACTGAGCTACAGGCCCACTTCGCGGAAGTGAACAGTGATCAGTGATCGATGATCGGTCAAGCGATCCGCGTGATTTTTCTGATCACAGATCACGGTTCACTGATCACTTCTCAGGAGGTCCGCCTTCGCCAAGGCTACGGCGCGACAGTCTTCGCTCTCTACTACGACGCGAGCGAAGACTGGAGGCAAGGGGATTCGAACCCCTGACTTCCAGCTTGCAAAGCTGGCGCTCTACCAACTGAGCTATGCCCCCTTTTAAGGATTGCTGAATGTCGATTGCCGATCTGCGATTTCAAGCGAAACAAAATGCCGGATGTCGATCTTGCAATCGTCATCCGGCATCGCAGTCGATGTGCAGCAAAGACTGAATTGTGCGTTACCGTCTTATTTCTTTGAGCTCTGATTTCTTTCGATTTCAGAGTCTTCACGGCATGTCCAAGAACTATCAATTGAGTAGCTCTTGGATTTAGCCGTCGACCTATTCAACCGCTCGTCGAATCTGGAGATTCGAAGGCGATGAATATCTCCTTAGAAAGGAGGTGATCCAGCCGCAGGTTCCCCTACGGCTACCTTGTTACGACTTCATCCCAGTTACCGCTCATAGCGTAGGCGGCTGCCTCCTTGCGGTTAGCGC
>JBKOXU010000057.1:0-16145 GCA_046725095.1 Verrucomicrobiota bacterium | reverse complement strand
TTTGGCGGCTTCAATTTCATGGAGTTCCATGGTGAAGAGGTGGTCGTTACGCCACTGCGACTGAGCGACTTCCTCGTCAACGAACTCGAATACAACCTGCTCCTCTGCTATATAGGGAGCCGCGAGACCCAGCCAATTGTTGAGAACCAAATGGAGAGTGCGAAAGCCGAGAACGCCGAGCCGCTTGCAGCGATGGACAGGGTGAAAGAAATTGCTATCGAGATGAAAAGAACGCTGCTGAGAGGGGACCTCGATTGTTTCGGTGAACTGCTCCACGAGAGCTGGGTGCACAAGAAAAAGACCGCTCCTGGTGTCACCACGCCGCGCATCGACGAGCTTTACGAAGAAGCTCAGAAGGCTGGTGCCATCGGCGGCAAGATCACCGGAGCGGGTGGTGGCGGCCATTTGTTACTCTACTGCCCGTTTAACAAGCGCCACATTGTCAGAGAGCGTCTGAGTGCTATGGACACACGGGCCACTGATTTTCGGTTTGACGCGAGTGGGATGCAGACGTGGCGCGTGTATAAGTGACGTGATTCCAACCCCCTGCAGACCCAAAACTTTTCGAAAACTTACATAGATCAATTTGTTCGCGAATGAAAAAAGATCCGAAGCTGATGAGCATGGGATTGGATGCGGCGACGTGGACACTCATCCGTCCGTGGATGGCCGAAAGCGGCAGGCCGAACTTGGCAAGATTGGTGAATGCTGGCGTGTCCAGCAGACTCGAATCGATCCTTCCGCCGATACGTCTGGCACGGACCGCCCAAGCGGTTACAGCCGACGAGGAGTCTGCCAAAGTTGAGAAACGTCTCCAAGCCCGAGGCTACCTCGAATAGCCCGAGCAAAGGGGTTGATCACTATGTTCGAAACGATCCGTGCCGATATTGGCCGCAAAATGCGCGCGTACGGCGTGCGACCACAGGATCAAACTTTCTTTCGAAAGCGCATCGCGCCGCTTCTCGAACTCGGAACACTGGCGGTGGTCGTGTATCGGTTCGGTCGCTGGGCCTACGGCCTCAAGCTTCCTGTGCTCCGTCAATTGATGATCGTGACTTATCTGGTGGTCAACCAGCTTTGCCTGATAATTACCAGCGCCCACCTGCAAGTGGAGAGCGACATTGGACCCGGGCTAATTATCCACAATTCCGTTGGCGTTCTTGTTCTGGTCAAGCGGATAGGCCACAGTTGCACGCTGACCCAAGATGTCAGCATCGGCAATATCCGTGGCGAGGGCAGGCCAACGATCGGCAACAACGTGTTTTTCGGGGCCGGAAGCAAAGTGTTTGGGAATCTCACCATCGGTGACAATGTCGTCGTATGCCCAAACTCATTCGTCGGCGGCGACGTGCCGAGCAACTGCACGGTGATGGGTGTACCAGCGCGAATCATATCGCGCGACCCTGCCAGCCCATATCTGAAATCTCCCATAGTCCCAACAACATGAAGGAGAAAGATCGTGCGCTAGCGGCGGAAACAGGCGCCAGCACGGGCGCAGCCGTCCTTGTCAACTTCGGGTGGCGGCAGATTTGTGCAAAGATCGAGTGAATTTACGACAGACTTCTGGCGGCGCCGCCCGAGGCCGCTAGGACACAAAACCAATCCGCTCCGTTTGCTGCGCGCGCGTTAACCCATTAACATTTCGCCCGATGGCTTCGCCAATCGCACACGGCTTTGCCGGATTCTGGACTTTCCTCGTCTTTGCGAAGCAACTGCAAATTCGGCTGACCGTGCACTGGCGCAAATACCTTCTACAACTCGGCTTGCTGGTATTGCTTGCCAATTTGGCCGATTTCGATTTTCTCATAAGCCTCGCATTGCTCGGAAACACTAGTTTGCACCATGAGTTTACGCACAGTTTAGTAGCGGCCGTCCTCGTGGCGCTGGCTGTAAGCTGCGTGTGGCGGATCGCACCAGGTTTCTGGCGAAGTGCGACGATCTACTTCACGGCATGCGGCTCACATCTTTTGATTGACCTCTTCAGCGGCCGTACACTGGGGTGGACCAACACCGGTTCTGGCATTCCCCTGCTCTGGCCGTGGCCTAAAAATTTCAGCTCGCCTTTGATATTGATGCCCGGTGTCCGTCACGAAACTCTTCGCGCAATTTTTAGCATGGACAATGCTTGGGCGAGTATCTATGAACTACTGACGTTTGGTGCAATCACGGTAATTGTCTTTGTATTATGGAAACGAAAACTGAAATCGCGGATATTAGGGAAACAAAAACTGAAATCAGGACCAAACCGTCCGACATCGGACGCCTCGGAACATCTTCTTTCCGAACTCCAACGCCAAAAATGAAACGTTCCCACTGGGTAGTCTTCTTTGTCGTCTGTTTTTTGCTCGGACTGCTGGTATTTGCAACCGCCCTGCATGTAATCGGCACTGACACCGGCAAGGCTCGGGCAGTAAATGCGCCGGCGGCTGTCGAAACCGTGCCGGTCCGGCGGCAGTCGCTTGAAGACGTCATTGGGGGTAGCGGCGCGGTCGAGCAATTAAACACTGTCCAGCTTACCGCCCAACTCGACGCTCAGGTCCTCGAGGTTCCAGTGAAGGAAGGCGATCTCGTGAAAAAAGGCGACCTGCTCGTTCGATGCGACGATCGTCTAATTCAGGCAACGATTCAGGCTAACCGCGACTACGTGGAAGCCAATAATATCAAGATTAGGGACCAGATGCGGCAAGTCAATCGCTACACGGCGCTACAGAACAAGAACATGGGGACGGCGGTGGACTTGGAGAAGAGTGAGATGGCCCTGGCCGACGCCAAGGAAACCCTCGCCAAAGCTACACTTTCACTTCGGCAGGCGGAGATTGATCTTGAACACGTGAAGATGAAATCTCCCATCGATGGGATCGTGCTCGAGCGACTGGTAAATCCTGGCGAGTGGACCAAGCCGGGTCAACTCGTCCTCAAGCTCGGTTCTCTCAACACCGTCCTGATGGCCCCGAAGCTTACTGAGGACAAAATGCATTCCGTAGAGTTGGGCCTCCCCGCCGAAACAAGCTTCCCCGCCTTTCCAGGCGCGGTCTTTCGGGGAAAAGTCTTCAAGATAGACCCGAACATTGACCCGCTCACACGGACCTTCACGGCGTACGTGGAAATCAACAATCCCGACCTTCGGTTGAAGCCCGGCCTATCCGGGTTCGCGCGCATCCGCCGTACCGCTAAAGATGCGCTGGTCGTGCCGAACATTGCGGTCATGGACCCTTCCGGCGAGCAGCCCTTGGTCTATGTCGTCAATGACAGCAATCGGGCGAATCTGCGCAAAGTGCGTCCCGGGATCGTCGCGAATGGATTGACGGAGATCACCAGCGGTCTTAAGGAAGGCGAAAGGGTTGTAACAGTTGGCCAGTTAAACCTGAAAGAAAATGACAAAGTCCACACGACGTCGAGATCGATCTTCAAATAACGTTGCTGCCGGTCTGGCGGCGCTGCTATTGATCCTGCCATGTAGGTCGGAGGCGCAAGACGCCTTGGCGGTTCCTCGCCCTCACCCGCTTACGCTTCACGACTGCATTGCTATCGCATTGGGCGAAAATCCGGCTCTAGAAGCTAGCCGGTATGATGTGTTGTCTGCGACACAGGAAGTTCGTGCTGCCCAGGGAATGTTGTTGCCCCAATTGACTGGGACGGCAGAGTACGAGCTTTTCTCGGGCAGTCCGAGCAATAAATTCGCGGTGGTTAACCTGGGAAGCATAAGTCCCAGCGGAGTCGCAGTGAGCACGAGAACGGTGGGTTGGACCGGAGTCGAGCTATACGGGGCTCGCTTGACCTACCCACTCTTTAAGGATGGAAGTATTTTAGGTTTGAACAATGCGCCTGCGATCGCGGAAAGGAAGGCAAAGAAACAGGCTCTTGCATGGACTGTCAATCTGAGACGTGAAGATGTAATCTTCCGGATCAGCGATGAATTTATCGCGACTGTTTCGGCGCGAAACCGAATGGGGTTAGCCGAACGCAGGGCAAAGCTGCTCGAGCAGTCAGTCGCTATGACCGAGGAGCAGCAAAAGCAGGGGCTGAAGCTACCGATCGACCTCAAGCTTGCAAGGGATCAGGCCAGCGCAGCGCAGACTCTTATGAAGCTTCTTCGCGAGCAAGCCACGGCAGGGTCGCTGGCGTTGTCCAAATCTCTTGGCTTATCGTCTCCGTCCAAACTTTTCTTAGCGGACATACTCCCTGATCCACCTGACCCCCCGCCAACCACCGAGCAGTTGCTTGGCGCATGCCTCACCCGCCATCCAGCGCTTCAGGTGCAGCGGGCGGAGATCGATCGGGCAAAGCAGGATTACCGCCTGGAACGGTACCGGTTGTATCCGTCAGTTTACCTGGACGGAACAGCTAACTATATCGACGATTTTAATGTCTCTAACAGCGCCAGCGTCTACACCGGCGCAATTGCCATCAGCGTGCCGATTTTTGACTTTGGGGCGCAACTTGCTACCGCCCGATCGAAGTTGATGAAATACAAGGCTGAAGAAGCCAAGCTGCTTTCAACAGCCGACGATGTGAACTACGAGGTTCTCAAGGCCTACCAATCGATCTATGTCCTAAGTCATAACATCCTATCCCTTCAAGAAGATGTCTCTAAAGCCCAGAGGGATGTGCAGGTGCTTCAGTCCCAGCAGCAGCAGGGTATTGCGGAGCCGTTAACCGTGATTGAAAAGGAGCTGCATCTCATCGCGAAGCAAGATGATCTCAGGGGGATCGAAGCGCGACGGCTCGCGCTCTACGCGTTCCTGCAGAAGGCAGCGGGCGGAGCGTGGAAGTGGATTCCATGAAGCAGTCCCAGCGGATTGTAAAAAACGCGGTTTTCGGTATTCTAGCTTCTTTGATCGCTGGCCTCGTCTATCTGGCGACGGTCATGATCATTGCTCATAAGGTCAGCGTCGTCGAATTTGGTAAATATTCCTTTGTCCTGGCATTTGGGATGTTTTTTCAACTTGTCGCCGATGCTGGATTGCCCCGCATGCTGATCCGTGAGATTGCGAAGGACCCCGAAGGATTCGCGCCGCTGATGGGCGCTGCGGTGTCACTCATCTGGCTCGCATCCGGAGCCGTCTGTCTGTTAGTCGCGCTGATTGTCCCATTCCTGCATTTCGGAGCGGATGTGAAGATAGCCGCCTTGGTCATGAGTTTTGCGACGCTGGCGACGTTCCATGCAGCTGGATACAGTGCCGTACTGCGCGCCTTCGAGGATAATGAACTAAACTACTTGGGTTATGTGCTGCATAAGATTCTTCTATTGGGTTTGATCCTCCTAGCCATAAGGTTTCAGACGGAATTGGTCGGCTTCGTCACCGCCCATCTTGTCTCGAATCTGCTACTTTGGTATTTTTACCATCTCGTGGTGTCACACCTCTACGCCCGTATTAGGCTGCGCCTTGACGTGCCTCTCTGGAAATCGCTCATCATCGGCGCGCTGCCGATAGGCGGCGGCGTCATGCTTCGCCAACTTGCGCTCCAGCTTGACATCCTTATTCTTACCTGGATGACAAACCTGACGACGGTCGGCTTATTCAGTGGTCCTTACAGAATCAGCATGGCTCTGCGGGTGGTTCCGCAGACTCTCGCACTGCCGCTGTATCCGCTCTACTCACGCACCGCGCATCTGTCGCCGGACCGCTTCAGAGAAGCTTACCAGTGGAGCATGAAGTTCTTTGCGCTTATCAGTATTCCCTTCGCCGCTTTTTTTATCGCATGGTCCAAACCAATCCTTCGGTTGGCTCTGGGCGCCAAGTTTTTGCCTGCACTTCCCGCGATGCAGCTTCTCGGCCTTGGACTGGTCCCATTCTTCCTCTCGACTTTGTTTCAGTACCTTTTCGCAGCGCTTGATGAGCAGAGGCGCTTTCTGATGAGTACTTGTGTGGGCTCAGCTTTGCGCATTCTCCTCCTGATTATCCTCATACCGAGATTTGGGTTTGTTGGGCCCGCCATCGCGTTCGTCTGCGCTGAAACAGTGATCGTTGGCATTTGGATGTTTCAACTGACCCGGATCGGTTTTCCGGCGAACTTGGGCAATGTCATTTGGCGACCGCTTGCGGCCGGGCTTGCGATGACATTTATTCTTTTGGCTGTGCAGGAATCGCCGATCCTCTGGCAGCTCTGCGTCGGAGTGCTTTCGCTGCTTCTTTACGGCCTCATCTTATTCGCTCTGAAGACCTTTTCAATCGAGGAGATCCGTCATGCGCGCGAGGGGATTGCATTTTTTTCGCCCTTTGTGGCGTCTTGGGCGAAGAAACTTAAAGGCGACACATGAGGAAATGGCGAAGGCTGGCCGTATGGGCGCGGGCCAGATGGGAAAAACTGGCCGTATGGGCCGAAAGAGGCGCAAGGGTCTGGGCGGCGCATTGGGTGCTGATCGTGGGCAGTTTCTTGGTTTTTTGCTCGGTCCTGCTCAAATGGGTTCAGTTTCCTATCAGCCAGAACCTTTCCGGTTTGCAGGTGCCCTTGTTCCGAAACGTGGAACTCATTGCCCATGTTTATCTTCTCTCCTTTGGCGTCCTCGGGATGGGTGTTCTGATAACAGGACTTGTTTTGCTTCGGCTCTCCGGCCCACTGCTCGCCCTCGCCGCAGCAATCCTCATCGCACTCTGCGTCGTCGTGCCGTGCCAGATTGCTTTTCAACAGCCGGCTTTACTTCGCCGCCTGACTGACGAGGACCAAGAGATGCGGCTGATTACCATTTTTACGAAAAATTACCTCCCCAGCAATTTGGGTCCGGCTGAAGAAACTCCGAAGCAGCTCGTCCTTTACACCGCGTGGGGCCGCTTTCTCGCCGCTTGTTCTTTCCTCCGGGTTGGCTGGTATTGCTTTGGGTTCGGATCGTTGTTGATCGCGGCGTATTCAATTAGCCGGCTTCCCAGCGAAAGGATGCTAACGGTGCTCGCACTGATTTGCCTTCCGGTGGGAGCGCTAGTCATCCTAGTAATGCCACCACTTATTGGGCAGCACTATTTCACTAGCGCCTCTCTGGCGAAGGCTCAGGGAGATAACGAAAGAGCAATCGCTGATTACCGGAAGGCAATGCGGTGGGATCAATGGCATGCACACGATATCGATACCTATGCCGCGATTGGCGAACTCCAGATGCAGGCCGGTTTCGCCGACGGTTCGCCAGAGCGGCACATCAAAAGAGCGATAGAACTTAAGCAGGCGAGTGAGTACGAGCTGGCCATTTTCGAATTCAATCGTGCCACGGAGAGCGGCGGTGCGGTAGCAGTAGCAGCGAAGCGGGAATCCGTACGGACTCGCGCAGATCTGGGTCTGGCGCTGTATCGCGTCGGGAGTATCGGAGGCGCGGTAACCAATTGGGAGCAAGTCCTTGCGGAAGATCCCTCGCAACTTTACGTGCTCCCTTATCTGGCCCGCGGCAATTACGATATCGGCCGTTATCAGGCTGCGCTAGATGTAATCGGTCGTTTGGTTCACGTCGTGGCCGATCATACTTCCGCCCTGGGGAATGCCTATTCACTGGGTGGCGATTGTTATGCCAAGCTTGGCCGCATTGCCGATGCGCGTCACTATTACAGCCTCTCGATGTCGGCGGATTCCATCGTAAACTCCTGGTCACTAACGAGGTTGGCCGGCGACTAGACTTTATGGAGACTTCATCGCGGGCATCGGGATATGGCCAACGTGCGCTGCACTGGTCAGTCGCCTTAGTGGCAGTCTGTGGGTTGATGCTCGGCTATTTCGTCTTTCGGACTTTTGTCAGTCCGTTGCCGCGGCAGTATCAATTGGACTTTGGCGAGGCCAAATGGATCGAGTCCCCTCAGTTTGCTCCTGTAGCGTATTTTCGAAAGGACATTTTTTTAAGTGCTGAGCCCAAGCAGGCTTGGCTGGAAGTCGCGGCGACGGACAATTTCCAAGTAATAATTAATGGCAGCAGCGTCGGGAATGAGAATCACGTAAAGACGCGAGTGGCAGGGATCTATGACATTAAGAAGCGGCTGAAGCCGGGGACAAATGTCATCGCCGTGGGAATTTCTCGAACGTCCTACCCCGGCTCCGCACAACTCCTCG
Source organism: Verrucomicrobiota bacterium (assembly GCA_046725095.1). GTDB lineage: Bacteria > Verrucomicrobiota > Verrucomicrobiia > Chthoniobacterales > UBA10450 > Udaeobacter. The sequence goes on along the minus strand of JBKOXU010000057.1, from coordinate 8,117 downwards.
TTCGAGGCGCTGTTACAGAGCCCGGCGGCAAGGTTGTCTCACTAGTTTCGGACGAACATTGGAGAGTTACCCCAAACACCGGGATCGTGGAGGGCTCAGAGGAGTGGACTTCTCCGCGGGTTGAAGAAGAGCTTTGGCCGAACGCGCGGCACGCCACGCTCGTGGAACATCCTATCTACATCAACTGGGTGGACCTAAATCCTCTTTTGCTGCAACTCCCGCCGTCTGGAAATTGGATTATGGGCGAAAATGCTGGACGACAGGCAACCTTTTCGACCTCGGTAAGTGCGGAAAAAGCGCACCAAGAGACGTGGATCCAAGTGGTCGGTCCAGGAAGTCTCGATCTTCTAGTGAATGGACGCCTGATTACTGCCGCTGACATTTCTTCATCGGGAGGAGAGCGGCTTCCCCAGTTGCCATCGGCGAGCGCTACGCAACAACAAATTGGCCAACAGGCGCGTCAGCCGACCGGGTCCCCCTCCGCCAGCACGCCCGCCGCCGCAACGCCTCCGCCTGTAGCATATACGCCCCGTTTCTCGTCCCAATTACCCGCACCTACCGCATCCCCGGCCGGAACGATTTCCTCGTCGCAATCGCATTTTCGGACTTCATCTAGGTCGTTCACGCCTTCCTCTGGGAAGCGTTCGCCAATCACATCCTCCGTCCCCACTTCGCCCTCTGAGAAAGTAACTCTTGAAGCGTACGACATTAGTCATTGGATCAAGAAAGGTCCGAATACCATCGTGGCAACAATCCGCAGCGTTGATCGCCCGGCCAGTCTTTTTGCTAACGGTTTCCTGGTTCGCAAGGATGGCAGCGTGCAGCGGTTTGAGACTGACTCTAACTGGCAGGTAGTGGAACAACCATCTACCCAGACCGCGAAGAATCAGCGCGCTGTAGAATGCGGTAAGGACGGGTCCGCCCCGTGGGGCTACCTTCCGCAAGAGCTGGCGAAGCCGGTTGATCGCTCGGGCTTCTATACTGTTGCCAGAACTTGCGCGGTGTTCTTGTTGGTGATGATCGCAACCGCGGCCATATGGCTGGCAGCGTCGGCCTTTGTGGCGCGTGCGAAGGGAGAGGCCCTTCGGTATGCCCTGTTTCGCGATGCTTTATTTCATGCACCAATCACGGTAGGTTTGGTTTTTCTGCTCCTTCCCGGCTACGATCTTCGATTTCCAGCGGATTGGTCATTCCACCCAAAGTTCGTGGTCGGAGCGATCCTCGCACTTGCCGGGGTTCGCTTGTTTCATTTCTTCGCGAACAGGCAGGGAACAGAGGGAATCAAGACGCGTATCGCGGGAATAGACAAGAGCTTATTACCCCATGCGCTGCCCTATCTTCTGCTGGCAATCATCATGGGCCTGGGCTTCGGCCTGCGCTACCACGATCTCGGCTTCATGTCCTTTGATCATGATGAGATGGGTCTCGTTTCAAAATCGTATGGAATTTATAAACTTGGCTTCCCCCATCTCGTTTTTGCGGGAGCAATCCGGCCGATCACGACCTACGAGGCTGTGCCTTATCCGCTCGCTTTGTCTGGCTTGATCTTTGGCCATTCGGAGTGGGCGATGCGGCTCCCGGCCTGTCTTATGGGCACACTTTGCATCGGGCTCATCGCGCTGATGGGCCGTCGGCTGTTCGATTGGCGGATCGGCTTGATCGCCGGGCTGGTGTATGCCTGCATTCCGTTGGACATCCGCTGGGCACACAACGCCTTTTATCCGCAGCAATGCCAGTTCATGGCACTGCTTACGTTCTGGTTTTTTTACGAGGCGATAAATGTTCGTCCGCTGCACAACAAATATCTCACCGCCGCCGCGGTGGGCTTCTGCGCGACTTACCTCTCGTGGGAGGGAAGTGCGTTTGTTCTACCCGCTTTGTTCGTCGGGTTACTGGTTGTCCGCTGGGGCGAATGGTGGTGGCTAAAGGAATTCCATCTCTATCGCTGCCTCTTCTTTGTGGCCGCTGTGGTGATCGCCCAGTATTGTTTGCGGACAATTGCTTCGTATCCTTATCTTACGTTGGGTTCCGGGTTGTCCAACCTCGCAGGCCCGTCTCTCTTTTTTCTAACGCCTGCATACCAGCCACTTTATTATGTCGAAAAGTTATGGCTGGCAGAAAACCACGTGTTTTTCACAGTCATGGTCTTGATCGGGATCTTATTCTGTTGGGGAAATCGCGGATTCCGTTACCTTATCGCGCTCCTGGTGACGCTAACTATCTGCCACACAAACTTTCTTGCAGCTCTCTCGCCGCGTTATTGCTACTATTTTCAGCCCCTTCTCGTTCTTGCCGGGATAGCTGCTGCTGTTCTGTTGTACGATCGGCTCATTTCATTTGCCCGGCAGGAAGGCGACTCCGCGGTGGCTCGGAGGTTTGCGCATGCTACGGGGCTGGGCGTGATGGCCCTGCTGTTTCTCCAAAGCAATGAATGGCTCTTGAAGGAGTATACCCTTTCCGCGAGAGGCGATGAACCGGGGATGATGACGCGTATGAACACGTATCGTTACGACTACCGCGGTGCCGCGCAATTTGTGAAGAATCACCTCCAGCCAGGCGACCTGGTCCTCCCAGGCATTCCGCACGTGATTCAATATTACTCTGGAAGGCCAGGCGATTATTTTCTAAACACCTTGATTGCTTCGAAGGTCGGATATAATCAGACACTCGCGGAACCGAGGTTTTCCGACAAGTTTAGTGGTTTACCCACTATCCGCAATTTGACGGAGCTGCAGGAGGTAACTCATCGGGGCCGTCGCACTTGGCTTATTTTCGCCCCTTATTCTGCATTCACAAAATTGCAAAGCCCGGATGTACTCGAATATTTGGATAAAAACTCCAAGATCGTTTTTGAGAGCTACCGCGTAAAAGTAATGCTTGTTGAAGGCGCAAAACAGCCGACGGATGTGGCTACACTCCCGTAAGTCTAGATGCTGGAGTAAGCTCGGCTGATGGCTTTCCTGCCGGCGGCCCTAATCGAAAACAGCGCCGAGCTGAGCGGATCTTGGGTGCGCGCTCTTGCCGCTTCGAGCTCACGAGCGATACGGCTCACTTCCGCAGCGTTTTTGCTGACGGCATCCTCGAATAGTTTGGCTGCGCACTCGTAGAGCGCGAGGTCGAACGAGTTCTTTTCGACGATTAAGTCGAGCGTGGATTGTGGCAGATCGCGTTTCTTGGGCCGAGCGCGAGTCACATTGAAGCGCGAGTAACGCTGTAGCTTCCAGCCGAAACGCAGTTTCATCAGCGCCAGGCTTTCTTCAAAACGCTCGGATAGACCAACTACGCTAAAGTTTGTAAAGAGATTCTCCTTCGCCTGTTCAAAAACCTCCTTCGTGCAAGGTGAGTTATACTCGCCTCCCGCGAGAATCTTGGATTGGACGTTTTCTCTTGGCGAATACCTGACAAAATCCTCGAGGGTCCAATTTTCTCGCCGCAATTTCCAGTACAATGGATGCAATATATAGCTGCGCATGAAGTAAAAGGCGGAGATCACACGGTCGACGGGCTCGCGCAACACGGTAATATAGGTCGCCCGCTGCGGGAGAATCTTATGAAGACCAAACAACATGTGACCCTTGAACATACGTGTCCTCTTCAAGCGTCGGGCAGGGAGTTGCCATAGGTGCGACGCGGACCACCTGAAAAAAACGGGATCGATTGAGTATATCTCAAAGAGAGGATACTCCCACTCGATTAGACGATTCAGCGTGGTGCCTGCGGTCTTGGGCACGTGAAGAAAGATAACCGCCTCGTCAGCGGCAGCGGCTTGGGTCATTCGTCGGTTCTCTATCAGTCCCAAACTTAAGCGAGATTGGCTCTCCATCTGATCTTAGTTGCAGAACAGTCGTTATCGTTCACGGTATTTACCTTCGGACATCAGTTTTTTCTTGTAGGCGTCGTAACCAAGCCGTCTGGCTTCTTCCCAGGCCCTGGCAACGGCAGTTGAAGTTTCCACGCTCATGCCATCCCCATGCCACACTTCCCAGTATTCCCCCTGTGCGTGGACCATATTGAGGGCTGCCATCTCGGTTGAACCCATCCTCTCATTGGGATCAGACAAACCGGCAAGACTCTGAAAGCCGTGATGAGCGCGGTCACGGTACTTTTGCACAAGTTCATAGCTCATCATGCCAGTGTCTTCTCTGCGTCCCGTGAGCTGGCAATTCTGAATAGTGAATCGCTCCGGGTATTTGCTCAGCCCATAATCGATGATCCGTTCGCAGAATTCGGGAGGCAGGTGGAGCACCTTTGATACGTGCAGTGATATTTCCTGTTTTGGGAACGCCCTAGCCCATTCATCGGTGTATCTTTTGTAGACATCCAGCAGCTTCTCTTGGTAGTTTCCGAGCGCTGCCCATTTCGCAAGATCTTCAGGCATCTTTGGCAGATGCATTTCTGCACTCATGAAATTGGCGCACGTAAGCACGACGCTTACGCACAAGGGATCGCCCGCATAACGTTCTCCGAGCTGCTCAATCGCCCGCGAAAAATTTCGTTGATAAATCGGATCCCACGGGACTGGAATGAGAATCTCCTGGCCAAAATTGGGCCGATGGGGATTTGTGACGCGTGTTGCAAAAGACTGCGCGCCCTCTTTATAGACAGAAGCCGGTGTATTAACGCCAGGCTGGAGGCAGAGCTGATATTTCATGCCAATGCCTCGGAGCACGGCCACCATTTTGTCGATCGCGCTGAAATCCAGTTTGCCAGCTTCCGTTTCGACATCCTTCCAATGAACATGAATGCATACGCCGGTTAGTTGGGAGTTTGCGCGTACGCCGGCCGCGAAATCGCTCAATTTGTTGCTATCTTGAGCTAGCGGTTGAATAACCCATAAACCTGTCCGGATCGGCAGGTCCCGATCAGCACAGATCGCGACCTGACCCACGGTCACAATGACTAGACCACATATCGATGTTCGGATGAGGCTGGAGAATTTCCGAGGCCGCATCTCTTTCTAAATACCGGCTGTCGGAGTCGCTTCCCCTTGTTTGTTCCCGAGATGTTTGTCGAAAAACATCTTGATCATCGGTTGAAACTTCGGGCCTCCGACGCCGTGCCCTCGTCCGGTGGCGATCTCCAGGGTCGCATCCACTCCAGCTGCCTTGAGGGCCCCGAAAAATGACTGGGTCAAACTAACGGGCACCGTAGGGTCGTTCTCACCTTGAATGATCAGGAAAGGCGGATCGTCCTTCGAGACGTAAGTGATCGGGCTTGCAGCCACTGCCTTTGTTTTATCCTCTACCGGCACGCCGATCAACGCTTCGAGGGCAGGCTTGACCTTGGGGTTCATTTCGGCGCCCGACGGTCCCGTTGCATCGCGGTAGAGCTGCAACAGGTCTCCCGGACCTGAGACAACACAGACCGCCTGCACCCGGCTCGAATAAGACATGTTGTCTCCATGGCCCTCTAACTCTGGTACGCCGCCCGAAGTACCAAGGAGCGCTGCGAGATGCCCGCCCGAGGAAAATCCCCAGACGCCGATCCGGTCGGGATCGAGATTGTATTTGGAAGCGTTGGCGCGAAGCCAACGCACCGCCGCCTTGCAGTCTTCAATCTGAGCCGGAAAGGGTGCAACCTCAGTAGGGCGGTAATCGACGCTTGCCACTGCATAGCCATCGTCCACCAGACTAACCGCCTGGCTGTGTCCTTCCTTGCGGCCCTTGCTCCAGCCTCCGCCGTGAAGCCAGATAATAACAGGCAGAGGACCGGATGAGTTTCGCGGTGAATAAAGATCGAGTCCAACGGCTCGGCCGTTGACGCGTTCGTAAATCAAATCTCGCTGGACGGCGGCATCTATCTGCTCTGCTGGACGTTGTCTTGCCGGGCGCGACTGAGTGGGCAGGGGCCAGAGCGCGGCCGCGGCGATTGTGACAGCTAACCAGCGGCACTGGTGCGGCTTGAGCCAGCTCATAAGATAATTCGTTCTCACAGGGAAGATGTGATTTTGCTCGCCAAAAATCGGCTGAAGCCCACAGTTGAATAACAAAACCTCTTCACTGGCCCAGGTTCGGGAATTGAGTCTAAGGCAGCCAATGCTTGTCTCATTACGTCCTCCTTCTTGTGCAAGGTATCTTCAAAACGCTTTCTGGCAAACTCATAGAGCTCCATATCGAGGCGATTGTGCTCCTGAATCATATTCACCACACTCGGCTCGAGGGCGGGGCGAACCTTTGAAACTTTCCGATTCTCGTAATAAGGAATTTCCCAGCCAAAGGTTTTCGCAATTAGGATCAAGCTCTCTTCAAATCTTTCACAAAGCCCGACTACACTGAATGATTTCGTGATATTTTCCTTCGCGATATCCAGGATACGCTGGTCGCGGGTCACGTCCTTGACTCCAGCAAGGATTCTACACTGAAGGTTCTGGCGATTGGGCGTGAGCTGAATAAAAGCTTCAAGTCCAAGCCCTCCACGCTTCAACTTGCGGTGCATGGGATTAAGTGGGCGCCGCAAAATAAAGGAGTAAGCCGATAGCAATCTGGCCACTGGGTCACGGAGCATTGTGATATAGGTAGCGCCTTGGGGGAGAAATTCATGAATGCCATAGACCATATGCCCGCGCACGACCCGGAACCGGCGCCGTCGTCTCTCGGAGAACGTCTTAAAGCGTTCGGGTGTGGCACGAATCCCGTGGGGATCGACCGTGAAAATCGAAAGAGGGCTGTATTGCCACTCGATGATCCGATTTAGAGTCGTTCCCGCCGTCTTGGGAATGTGAAGAAAAATGAGCGCCTGGTGATCCATCGAGGTCGAGTGTTAGCGAATATGCGCCGGTGAAAAGCCACGCGCAAATGTCCGCGATTTATCGCGATTTACTCGAGTTAAGAGAGGGTTACAGACAATTCTGTAGCCTTTTGTTTCTCGGCGCGGCGAGCTTCCGTCAGACGGCGGATCACGGCGCGAGATGGATTGTTCTAGACAGACTCTCGGTAGGTCTTCCGGCGACAAGATCGGTAATATGTTCCTGCGCCTTTCCACTCGCCATTCGTGTAAAGAAATAACAGCAGATATTGTGGGATTGCTCGCAAATTTCAAGCCGTTCGTGCGATGCGAGACAAGGGTTTGCCGCTACCAAACGTTGGAATTACTTTCACTGGCTCTTCTTGAGATATTTGTCGAAAAACGCTTTAACAATCGGTAGCAATCTTTGTCCTCCTACGCTGTGTCCTTGTGGAGTTATCTCCAGGGTTGTCTCCACCCCGGCTGCCTTGAGCGCCGCGGCTAATAACTCGCTTTGGCTGGCCGGCACCATAAAGTCGTTCTCGCCGTGGATAATGAGAAAAGGCGGGTCATCTTTCGAAACGTAAGTAATTGGGCTTGCCGCGATGGCCTTCGTTTTATTTTGGTCGGCCGGCTCGCCCAGTAACGCATCGATGTAGGATATGGCTTTGGGCTTGGTCCCGGTCGACGCGTCCGATGCGTCCTGGTAGAGACGCAGAAGATCTGTCGGGCCGGACACATCGCACACCGCTCGCACGCGGCTCGAATAAGACATGTTATCTCCACTGCCCTCCAGCTCCTGTACTCCGCCGGAAGTGCCAAGCAGCGCAGAGAGATGCCCGCCCGCGGAATGTCCCCAGGCGCCGATTCGGTCGGCATCGAGATTGTACTTCGCCGCGTTAGCCCGAAGCCATCGCAGGGCCGCCTTGCAGTCTTCGATCTGCGCGGGGAAAAGCGCCTCGCCAGAAAGACGGTACTCGATGCTCGCCACGGCGTAACCATCGTTTAAAAAACTGATAGCCGGACTGTGTTGCTCTTTTCGGCCGTGGCTCCAGCCTCCACCATGAATCCAAAGGATAACAGGCAATGGGCTGGAAGCCTTTTGAGGACAATGGAGGTCAACCGTAAGCGCTCTACCGTTGATGCGTTTATAAACCAAATCTCGCTGGATCGCCGCATCAGCAATCTCCACACGGCGACCCCTCGCCATGGCCGATTGCGCTGCCGTACCGCACAGGGCAACCGCAAGGATGATGATGGCTAACCATGCGTTGCGGCCAAGCCTGAGACGCACCTGCTGATTTTTCTGCGTCATATTGCGGATGCAGTTTGGGTCTCGAAAATCGGCTGTGAGCGGTTTGAACGCAACGAGTTTTTCCGGCAAAAGCGGCGCG
>JBKOXU010000103.1:0-6052 GCA_046725095.1 Verrucomicrobiota bacterium | reverse complement strand
GCCACGGTTCGCCGTTTTCCCCCGCCACCGATTTTTCGGGCGACGCCATCACTGGCGGTGACCCACAGCGCTGAGGACAGCCGACGCAGTTCCCGTCTAGTCAGGGTTTTCTGCGCCGTTTTCGTTTTCCCGTTCCTTCAGCGTTGCGGACAAAGCCAGCTGGCCACCCGCATTTGCGTCGCCTGGGTGGGGCTCGCCTAGCGCTTCAGAGCTGTCGCGATTTCGGCGAACTAAGCGAGAACGGCTTGGAGATCTAACTCGAAATTTCAACCTTTCAGCTTTCAATTGTCAGCGCGGATGAAAAGGGTTCTGCTTGAAATAAGAAAAGCCGTCCGCGCGTTAAGCTGTTGCTCGGCGGATGTTTCCCGAAGCTCCGCCAAAAAGGCGCCATTTGGCGGAAACCATATGTCATTTATCGCCCGGATATGGCTCATTGATCGGATATCCAGGTCGGCAATCGGCCGGCTTCCGCATCGGCCATCCCTTGCTCGAAAGATTCAGGGATCAAGGAATCATCCATTTTCCACAACGAACTTGGCGACTTGTGGCCGTTCGCGGCGGCAAGGCTCTTGAACTACTCAATGACTTCAGTGGCGCTCGCCGCAAAATCGATCTTCTCCGCGGTCGGCCTCTGAACTCTCAACCCATAAAGCGCTCACGCAACTTTAGCTGGGGCGCAAGATTAATCTGGTATGAAAAGCAACGCCCAAATTCTCTTTTCGATTTTCACGGCGATGATTTGCGCAGTGGCGTTCGCGGCAGATCGTGCAATTGCGGCAAGACCTGCGATTGCTAGTCAACTGTAGCGGTCGATCTTCCAGTGGTTAGCGGCTGTCGCTGACTGCGGCCGTAATCTTCCCAAAGTTTGCTCAGCTCGCCCGTCGCGGGCGGACGGAGAAATTTCGGAGTTTAGGCGATCCAAGACCTCCGCTGCTACAGTTAAGAGACTTGGGTCGACAGCCGCTTGCGCCAGTTGGAGCGATGAATCAGAAGGACGATTAGCCAAAGAGCGAACGCGAATGCTCCGGCTGGCAGCGTGACAAGCATCAGCCAGCCCATCACACCAAGGGTATAAAGCAGCTGCCCATAATCTTTTCCGTTGATCGCGCAGGGATGCACCGAGCCTTCATCCACGCGGCAGCCGTGTGAGTTAGCGATCAAGCCACACGCCACCACAGACCCCACCGGCACAAACGCGATGAGAACGATGAGGACGAAAACGATCCAATAGAGAATCCAGGGAAAGCGCTTCTGAACGGGTAAAGGTGGCGGGCTCATGGCGTCCAGCTCAAATCTTTAGCCACGGAGGGATACAGATCCATCGAGCGGTCACTGCCCGTGATGCGTCTTCTTGAACCCCTCCGTATAACCGTTCTCGAAGGCCAAATCCCAGCTCTGCTGTTCGCCGGACCCCTGCTGCTTGAAATACTTCTGAGCCATCATGTTCAACTCAGCGTCCGTCGGCAACTTTGCTCCCGCTGGCGCCTCCTCTCCCGCCTTCTCTCCGATTGCATAAGCCGCCCGCTCTTCCGCCGTTCTGCCGTGAGCCGCGCGATGAGTGTAGAACGCCGTCACGCCACACACGACCAACGCCGCCGCTCCCATCATCACAAAAAAACGCACCGGTTTGAATTGTCTGGCCATAACTCGACACCTGATTTAATTCCGGCGAGGCTCCGGCGCAATCGGAACTATGGTAGACAAGACCGAATTAATCCTGATTTGTCTCGTTGCGGTCGCTCTGCTGGCGATCGTTGCCCGGAAAATCCGAATCCCATATCCAATTCTGCTGACCATCGGTGGTGTGGTCCTCGCTCTGGTCCCCGGTCTTCCTACGATTCATCTCGAACCGGAGCTGGTCTTTAATCTGTTTCTTCCGCCCCTCCTTTATCCCGCGGCCGTCTACACTTCCTGGAGAGATTTTCGAGCGAACCTTCGCTCAATTCTCCCCCTCGCAATCGTCTTGGTCCTTTTGACGATGACGGTGACGGCCTATCTGTTTCACGGTCTGGTCGGATTGCCTTTGGCGGTGGGTTTTGTGTTCGGCGCCATCATCTCGCCGCCGGACGCCGTTGCCGCGCTGGCGGTGACTCAAACTTTGCGGGTGCCCCGCAAGTTAATTGTCATCCTCGAAGGAGAGAGTCTGATAAACGACGCCACTTCTTTCATCTCGTTCCGTTTCGCAGTGGCCGCCGTGATGACCGGCACCTTTTCGTTGGGGCAAGCGAGCTTGCGATTTCTTTTTGTCGCCGCGGGCGGCATCTGTGTTGGGCTCGCCGTGGGCTGGCTGGCAACGCAATTGCAAAAGCGTTTGGACGATCCGCCGGTTCAAACAATGTTCTCCCTTCTTACGCCGTACGTCGCCTACTTCAGCGGTCAATGGCTGCATGTGTCCGGAATCCTCGCGGTCGTGATTGCCGGCATTTATTACGGGTGGCGCGCCCCACGTATCTTGAGCGGGCGGATGCGACTGCAAGCGCTGCCGGTTTGGGAAATGGTCACGTTCATCCTGAACGGAGTGCTTTTCATGCTCATCGGGCTTCAACTGCCGCAAGCTGTCCAGGCGCTCGCTCCGGGTACGGTGACTCGCGTGGCCCAACTGGCGATAGTGATTGTTTTGGTGATCGTGCTGGTTCGCTTTGTCTGGGTGTTCGGGGCCACCTATTTGCCGCGCCTGCTGAGCCCAACATTCCGCCGCAAAAATCCCGCTCCCTGGCAACACACCGCGTTGATCGCGTGGACCGGGATGCGCGGAGCGGATTCGCTTGCCGGCGCGCTGGCGATCCCGTTTGTCCTGGCCAATGGCGAACCATTCCCCGGACGCGACCTCATCCTCTTGCTGACGTTCTGCGTCATTTTTGCAACGCTCGTTCTGCAAGGACTAACTCTGACGCCTCTGGTCCGTTGGCTGAAAATTGTGGACGATCGCGTCACGCAAAGAGAAGAGAGATTAGCGCGCTTGAAAGCCAACGAAGCAGCCCTGGCTCGTCTCGAGGAACTCGCATCGTTGAATCGAGCCAGGCCGAAGACCATTGAACGTCTTCGTTCAGAATACGAAGACCGTATCCGTCAGCTTCGCAGTGAAAACCCGCATGAAGAAAGCATCAGCAGATTGTTCTCAGAAGACTTTGAAGAGTTGGCCCGCGAAGTGTTACAGACAGAACGCGACACCGTGATCGAGCTGCGCAACGAAGAGGCCATCAACGACCAGGCCTTGCGCCGAATCCAACGTGATATCGATCTCGCCGAAGCCCGTCTTGCGCGGCCCGCGCGAAAATCGCGGCGACGAGGATGACTCATGACTGAACCAATGGGCGAAAGTCCGAGACAAATGCGATCTTCGCGACTCTGCTGTCCTGTCGTTGAGTTGAGGCAATACACGCTGCACCCTGGGAAACGTGATGTTTTGATCGATCTTTTTGACCGGGAATTCGTCGAAAGCCAGGAGGCATTGGGAATAAAAATCATCGGTCAATTTCGAGACCTTGATCGTCCGAATCGCTTCGTTTGGCTCAGAGGTTTTCGTGATATGGCCTCGCGCGCAAAAGCGCTGAATGACTTTTACAGCGGGCCTGTTTGGAAAGCGCATCGTGAAGCTGCCAATGCTACGATGATTGACTCTGACAACGTCCTACTGCTGCGTCCGGCGGTTCCGACGTCCGGATTTTCGCTTGAAAATATGAAGCGACCTCCGGTGGGATCCAACGAAGTGCCGACGAGCCTGGTCGTGGCGACAATTTATTATTTTGAGGGTCAGGTCGCTCCCGACTTTATCAATTTCTTTGAACAAACACTCAGTCCTTCGGCGACAAGCTTGGGCGCGACAATTTCTGCGTATTTTGTGACGGAAAATAGCGAAAACACCTTCCCAGCTCTCCCGGTGCGTGCGGGCGAGAACGCCTTTGTCTGGTTCTCGACTTTTCAGGATTCGGCGGCATATGAAAATTACGTAGCCGCTCTCTCACAATCGGAACGATGGCGCAGTGAAGTTTCGGTTGGACTGACGCGCCATCTTGGTAGAGCGCCGGAAGTATTGAAGCTCTCACCCACCGCCCGGTCGCAATTCCGCGGCTGAACCTAGCAACGCGGCAAGCAGATGGAGCTAGGCGACAGAAACTGAAGTCGCAGGGCGTTATTTCGCTGCCTTCTTTTTCTTCGCGAGCGCAAGTCGCTCAGTCTTTTTGCGGCGCCGTGCGCGTTTCTTAGCGTTGTCTCTGCCTTTGCTATTTCCCATAGGTTTTAACACTCGCCCGCTTGTCGCGCCTTAGCAACGTGCAGACGCACGTGTCGCGCCGTCTTGTCACGCCGAAGTTTTCAACAAAGAGCGAAAGCAAATCCGTAGGCGGATCAACTCTTACACTTCGCGGCTACGGGTTTCGCGGCGCTGCCGGACGAAACCGAGGCCGGCGTCTGCGCTGTTGGTGCGTTCCATGCGATATCGACGCCGGCGCTTCCTGAACTTTGGTCACTTGCTCATCCCGCGCTCGCGCCATCGACCTAGCCGCTTGGGCGCCTGTCTGCGCGCGTCCCGCTTCGCGCGTGTTCATGATCTCGAATGTCCGAAAGAGCGGAGCCAGATCGATCACGTCGTTCGCGGCTGATCTCAACATATTCCCGAGATTTGCGTCGACTGACGCGACTTCCACGCGGATCCCATGTCGGCGCAGCTTGATGGCGAGATAAGCGAAGTCGGCGTCGCCGGTCACGAGAATCACAACATCGGGCCGCATCTCGATGGAGAGTTCGAGCGCGTCGATCGCCATCATTACATCTACGTTCGCCTTGTAATGACCTTCTTCGGCGGGCGCCCCATCTTTGGTCACTACCATGAATCCATTGGAGCGCAGCCAATGGACGAACTTGTTTTTCTTATCCCGCTCCTCCTGCCACATCGGGATGGCAGGCGGCAATCCGGCATAAACCACCATCTCGATCAGATCACGTCCGGTGTCCGGGCCGGCCAGAAAATCCCGGAGCCTTAACCAATCAAGCCCGCGTCCGGCGGTTCGCACAGAACTGCCGACGTTCGATTCATCCACCAGGACCAAAACTCGGGAACGACCGTGAAGATCTGAATCTTTCTTTCGCATCGAGATACGAATCAACTACATCCAGCCAGTTCTAGCGAGCAATACTTCTTCACGTCAGAGACGATTTCGATGAATCGAGCCGTGGGAACGAGCGAGATGGATGGTCAACTCTGTGTGGGCAACAGATGAGCCTCGTGGGCACGAGCGAATCAACCAACCATCAACTTCTCTTCCCCTTATCGCTTGTCACAGGTCGCTGGCCACTTCTTAGATTGTAAACGCGAGTGAATCGCGCCACGCGATACTAAAGAGATGCTCTGGCAAGGAAGAAGAGAAAGCGAGAATGTTGAAGATGTTCGCGGATCCGGCGGCCGACGCCTTGCCGTGGGCGGCGGCATTGGCGGCGTCATTCTCGTAGTTGTTTATCTCCTGCTCGGCGGCGATCCTATGGCGCTGCTCGATTCGCAGCAGCAGGCACAATTATCGCAATCTGACCAGATCGACAATCAAGCGCCGCGCGATGAGGCATCGACGTTCGTCGCGGTCGTTCTCGCCGATACCGAAGACGCCTGGCATGAAATCTTCCGGCAAATAGGCCGGCAGTACGAGGAGCCGAAGCTCGTGCTCTTCACGGACTTGACTCAGTCTGGCTGCGGGTTCGCCAGTGGCGCGAGCGGTCCGTTCTATTGCCCGGAAGATCGACGCGTTTACATCGACCTCGGTTTTTACCGTTTACTCCAGGAACGCTTGGGTGCAGGAGGCGATTTCGCACAAGCCTACGTCCTAGCCCACGAAGTTGGGCATCACGTGCAGAATCTGCTCGGTATTACCGATCGTGTGCAGGCGGCGCGCGGTCGGGTGAGTGAATCTGAATACAATCGGCTCTCTGTCCGGCTCGAGCTGCAGGCAGATTTCCTGGCCGGCGTTTGGGCCCGTTATGCCGACCGGGTCAAGCGCGTTGTCGAAGCCGGCGATATCGAAGAAGCGATGCGCGCGGCCAGCGCGGTTGGCGATGACAGACT
>JBKOXU010000058.1:0-4057 GCA_046725095.1 Verrucomicrobiota bacterium | reverse complement strand
GCTCTCTGTCCGGCTCGAGCTGCAGGCAGATTTCCTGGCCGGCGTTTGGGCCCGTTATGCCGACCGGGTCAAGCGCGTTGTCGAAGCCGGCGATATCGAAGAAGCGATGCGCGCGGCCAGCGCGGTTGGCGATGACAGACTTCAACACAGCTCGCGCGGTTACATCGTGCCCGATTCATTTACGCACGGAAGTTCTGAACAACGCGTCCGCTGGTTTCGCCGCGGCTACGAGACCGGCGATCTCCGCCAGGGCGACACGTTTAACGCGCCTGACTTGTAACGGGGGGACGGTGTCGCCTGCGATTTTCTGTGGCGGCTGTGCCAGCCGCAGTTAGCCGCTGTCGCTGACTGCGGTTTTCAGAGCGATTGTTGCAGCGGCAGCCGGGTCGGCTGCCTACCCGCGCCGAGTTCCTTCATTCCTTCTCGCGCTGCTTGCCGAGTTTTCTCAATAATTTGCGCAGACGTTGAGTCGTTTGGTCCCGATCGAGTTTGCTCGCGGAGACGTCGAGCATTAGTTTTTCCCATCGTTCGCTATCCGGCTTCGGCTCAATTCCATTCAATCCTAGAAAAACAATCGCTGTCATCATCGCGGTGCGCTTGTTTCCGTCGAGAAATGGGTGATTGCGACAAATATAAAACAGATACGCAGCCGCCACCTCGACAATATCGGCGTAAGGCGACCTCCCGCCAAAGGTCGACTGTGGAGCGAGCACAGCGGATGCGAGCAGATTTTCGTCGCGCACACTGTTTAAGCCTCCGAATCGTTTCAGCGCTTCGGCATGAATCTCGCGGACGCTATCGATGCTGAGATGGAAGCAATTGTCCGGCGTCGCGCTCACGCGAGTTTGCGGAGCGTTTTCCGGTAGTCCTTCGCCGTCTTCCTGATCGCAGCCGTAATTTCTTTTTTCGACGGTCCCCCGCGTAGCGGCATCAGTATGATCGCGCCGCTCTCGGGCACAACTGTGATGTTGACTTGGTCGCCCACTTTTACGCGGGCCAGGTCCATCAACGCGGCGTCGAAAATGATGCCTTGAGAATTGCCCACCTTTGAGATCGTTTTGGTCACGCCGTAATACTATGTTTTACACGTCATCCAAGCAACGGATTTCTTAGACGCGACGCCGTTTTACCATTCAGTTACTCGCCACCGAATCACGCGCGGTGCAAATTCTGCGGCTGACACAGCCACCGCTAAAGCGCTTCTCACGTCTTCGGCGACGTTTTCGTCAGATTGCGAGCAAACTAATATCCATCTGATAAAACTTGAAGGTATTTTCTTTCCCGCTGCCATCGGCGGCCACTGCCCGGTAGCGATCCAGAACATCGCTGATGAACTCCGGCCGTTCGGCTTCGGGCAAACGGCGCGTCCATTCGATGCAGCCTACCGCACAGAAAGCGGCAAAAGCCGCACGTGACCCAAAATCCCACGCATGATCCTTGGTATTAACACGCAGCACCCGGAAGCCATTACGCTCTGCCATCGCTGCGTACTCGTCTGATGTCAGGTGCAGATAAGGATCGTGAAAATCCCTGAAGTAAGCGCTCCATTTCGACGTTCGACGTGTTTCTTCCACCACATTTTCCAAACTCTTGCGCGCGCCTGCCGCAACAAGCCGAAGCTGTGCTTTTCCACCGGAAATCAAGGCGGAATGGATGGAACTAAGAGCCGCATCCTGCTCGGGAATCCAGTGCAGCGCATTAAAAGAAACCACGAGATCAAACTCGTCTTGGAAAGGCAGACGGCGAGCATCCGCTACCTGAAATCGAAGGTTGGGCCGCGTTGCCGGACCGAAGTGGCTCTGCGCAAAGCTAATCATGTCACCTGACGGATCGACCCCGACCACCGAACCTCTTGGGACGCGAGAAGCGATTTCCGCGGTGATCTTTCCGTCGCCGCATCCCACATCAAGGATTCGCTCCGAGCTCTTAAGATCGAGCAGAGCGAGGACTTCCTGAGCCATCGCTTCCTGGAGCGACGAGCGGCGATAGTACTCGGCAGCATTCCATTCTGTCATGTGCGGTAACAAGGAATACCGCACCTATTGGAGATAGCGCCAGCCTACAAAGCAGGAAATCTAATCATAGAGTAGAAAACAACGCATGGTACTCGGCCAAGAGATGAGCAGGGTTCCGATAAATCACTCTTGCGCCAGCTTCCTTAAGAACAGATTCGGCCGTGCCGCCGCAGAGGAACGCAATTGCCGCCAAACCAGCTTTGCCCGCGGCTTCGATGTCAAACCTTGTGTCGCCAATCGCGACCGCGTCGGCGGATGAAGTGCGCCCGAGCTTTTCTAATGAGGCGGTGAAGATGTCGGGCGCCGGTTTGGAATGATCGGCATCATCACCGGATGTGTAGCCTTCAATCAACTTCTCGATCTTGAGAAGGTCGATGTAATATTTCGTATCCTCCTCTTTGCCGGAACTGGCGAGCATGATGCATTTGTCGTCGTCGTGGATTCGCTGAAACAGCTCGCGCACTTTTGGGAACGGTCGGACCTTTGGGAGATATTCTTTTCTGAATAAGTGAGATCGATAGTCATCCAGTTCCTTGCCGAAACGTTCGATCTCATCTGGGGTGAGAAACTCGGGCAGATATTGATCGGAGCCTTTGCCGATCTGGGCTCGTAACGCTCCCCGAGGAAATTGTTTGCCGAACCGGCGGAAGGCGCGGTCCCAGGATTCGACATGGAGCTCATTGGAATCGACTAGGGTGCCGTCGATGTCGAAGATGAAAGCGCGGGGCATGGATGTTCGATGTTTGAGGTTTGATATTTGATATGAAGCTACCGGAGGCAGAGCCTCGGAGGACCGAATTTAGACGATGATATCGACCTTACCTAAGCCGTGCTTCGTGGCGTTTATAAGGGCGGCTGTCCCAGCCGCAGAATAGTTGCAAGCGGTACGCGAAGCGCGCCGGGATTGCTCTCGGCGCGAAGCTTTGATCTGACTGGAAGTCCGCGATCAGGTCTGCGTTTTATCTCTCTTGCCTTTTTTGCATTCGGCTTCGAACTTGGCGTACTGCTCCTTGTTCAGGATGGCTTTTGCCTCTTGCATGTATTTGGCTTCGCTCGCTTCAGAGCAACCTGCTTTCTCATGCTCAGCCATAGCTGCGTCCATCTTCGTCTTCTGCTCAGATGTCAGGTTCAGGCTAGCCAAAGAGACCTGACACGCCGCCTTCGCTTCATTTCCGACTTTCTTTGTGCAATTGCCGTGTTCCCCCGCGAACATCGTACCTGCCACAAAGAGTCCCGCCGCTACTAACGCAATCAGTTTAGTCATCGTGGAACCTAGACGGGCCTGCTGTAATTGTCGTTTAAAATCTGACCAGCGACATTTTGGGCGACCAGGATCGTCGTGCGCTGCCGAGATACGATGGATCCGACCGCAGTCGAGCGACGCGACCCCATTTTCCATGCCACTTTGAACTAAACCCGGCGGAATGCGGTTCCCCCGAAAATGATCGCCAGCCCGAGCAGGATGACTGCGACTGGCACCAGCGGCGCGCCGGTGACGTAAGTGAGGAGGACGAAGAGAATCGCGATGACGGCGAGGATTGTTGCAATGTTGTAGTTCATATCGTGTGAGGTTATCCGGAGCAAAATTCTTGAACAGGATCGATTTCGAGTTCTGGGATGAGACGGTCCGGTCTCAAGAGGCAGCGAATTTCACGTCCGAGCCTTCTTTTTAGCCAATGGTCTCTCGCGATTTCAGCGCGATCATCTCGAATTTCCGATCTCCAATCTCCCAACGCCGAAACCGCTCGCTACGCCGGCAGCCCGTGGCGGGCGATCAGTTCCATCTGCTCGCAGAAACGATCCAATTCCCCAAGCGTTGTATAAAGGTTCGGCGTGATCCGAATACCCTGAAATTCTTCGTGCACAATCGGAGTGGCGAAGATGCGATGTTTGTCGAAGAGGTATTTTGTCACCGCTTCCGGATTTGTACCTTCGATCTGAACATTGGCGATGGCGCACGATTGTTTGGGATCGAACGAAGTATTGAACCGAATCTTCGGCACGTCTTTGAGCCGGTTCATCCAGTAACGCGACAGGTACCG
>JBKOXU010000175.1:0-3064 GCA_046725095.1 Verrucomicrobiota bacterium | reverse complement strand
GATCGGCGAGGCGCAGATAAGCCTCGTTGACAAGCGCCGTCGTTTGCAGGGTGTGGTCGGAGCGCTGTCCGCTCAGATGATGATGAGCAACGCGATGCAACTCCTCATAGACGAGCGGCGTCAACTCCGCGAGTGCAGCATCGTCCCCGTGACTCCATTGCGCCAGGAGCTGGGTAACTCTGTGCGAAGAGACCGAAGGCTCATCCATAAGCACCTCGTTAGTATTCTAGGCAGTCTATCGCCCTCGGAAACTTTCTGCACGCGGAAGTTTTTCCGAAGAAAACTTCAATTCAGATGATCACTTTGATTCCCCGTTTTCGTTTTATCGCAATGAAAGCCGGAAGATCAAACCCAACAAGAAAGGACCAACAATGAATCCACTGACTCAGTTAAAAAAGACTCACGTCCTGCCACTTCTTATCACATCGGTGTTTATCGTGCTCGCCGCGTTAACCCCGCCGCCGGCCACCGCAGCGCCGCCCGTGACGTGCGGTCTCACCATCACGTCACTTATTGGGCCCAATCCACCCCAGGCGGCGCACTTCCCTGAGATCATGTCCTACGCCAAGATTGATGACTGGAAAGCCAAAATCTCTATCGACGAATTCGATCTCTATGTCGTAGAGGTGACGATTCGGCCGGGTGGGTATCTCGGCTGGCACAGCCATCCAGGCTTGAGCTTTGTGGTCATCAAATCCGGCACCGCGACATTCTACGAGGCTGACGACTGTACACCGCAGGTGATTCCAACTGGTGGAGCGTTCTTCGAGCCAGCCGGCGACGTGCACATGGTGCGAAATGAAGGCAACGTGGATCTAGTAAATGTCGTGATTCAGCTCGTCCCACCCGGCGCGCCGAGAGCCGTCGGCGAACCGGATCCGGGCTGCTTCCAACTTACTTGCCCATACAGCGCTGCAAATTGAGAACCAAAAACGAAAGGAACAACAATGAATCCACTTACTCAGTTCAACAAAATTCGAGTTTTACCCGTTGCAATCGCACTGGTACTTGTCCTTGGGCGCGTGTATGCGATCGACGTGTCGCCGGACCCAGTGATCTACTGGAGCAACGAGGCGCGGAAGGCGATCGTGCCGCCCAGCGCGGGCGTGGAGAACTACGGGCGCAGGGGCCCGGCTGACGGAGCCGTTTACATGGGAATCGTACACGTGGCGATTTACGACGCGGCGGTTGCGCTCGAGGGTGGTTATGAGTTCTACGCGCAATACGATCCGCCGATCAATGTCCCGCCTAACACCTCGGCAGCAGCCGCTATCGCCACCGCAGCGCACCACACGCTGGTGGGCTTGCCGTGTGGCCTTAATACCACTGAGGCGAACAGGCTGACCGGAATCTATAACGATTATATGAATACGATCCCTGACGGCGAAGCGAAGACGAACGGCATCATGGTTGGCCAACGCGTGGCGCAAGTAATTGTTGCACTGCGCCAAAACGACGGCCGCTGCGCGACTCCAACGTTCACTCCTCCGCCGCCGCTCCCCGGGGTCTGGGAGCCTAACCCGGGCAATCCCCCGCCCCCAATCGTGGGTCTTCTTCTACCGGGAATCACGCCGCTCGCGCTCGAGAACGCGTCCCAGTTCCGTCCCGACGGTCCGAACCCACTCACCAGCGAGGAATACACCGAGGACTTCAACCAGGTGAAGGAACTCGGCCGATTCGACAGCGCGACTCGCACGCCGGCACAGACGATGCAAGCGCTCTTCTGGACCGATCACGACATCAGGCAATGGAATGACGGCTTGCTGCGCTTCATTGACGACCCAGACCTCCATTTCGATCTTGTGAAGGCCGCGCGGATGCTGGCGATGGCGCATGTGTCCGGGGGCGACGCCATGATCGCGGGCTTCGAAGCCAAGTACCACTATTTGTCTTGGCGTCCCTACAGGGCCATCCAGCGGGCGGGTGAGGACGGTAATCCTGCGACTGACCCCGACCCGACCTGGACACCACTGCGCACGACACCGAACCACCCCGAGTACCCGGCGGCGCACGCGTTCCACAGCTCCGCTGTGGCCACGGCGCTGCAAGAGTTCTTTGGGACCGACAGGGTCGCCTTCTATCTCGATAGCAGGGTGGCCGGTGCCAATCCCAGGCGCGACTACGTGCGTTTCCACGACGCGGTCAAGGACGTTAACCGTGCGCGCGTTCTAGCAGGATTTCACTTCCGCAATTCCTGCCAGGAAGGTGAGAATCTGGGACGGACCATCGGTCGGTACGTCGCTGACCACTACTTCCAGCCGCTGCAACAAGCTCAATGAGGGAGATATGACCATGAAAAAGTTAATGTTCGCACTTGTCATTGTTGGCCTCCTTTACGGAGCAATCGTCAAAGCTGCCTATATCGGTACGTTCACCGCCGATGGCTTTTACTCCTTTGAAGTTGCGGCTACTGGATCCGTAACGACGTCAGTCACGTTCACATCAGTTGTGAGGGGGCGGCTGCAAATTGACGACGTGATCACGGTCAACGGAAGCCTGCCGCCAACGAACATTCCGGTTCCAGCCCATGCCGAGCGGGTTATTCTGCTAGCAGACACCCGAGGCGGTAGTGCACTGATTAGAGTTAATCGGGGCGTTCCACAGGAGGTTAGTGCAAACCCCGAGGCTCGACTCGTTGCCGATGTTGTTCCATGAACTATCGACCTAGAATCTGCGAGCTGATCTGTGCAGCACGCGCTCCGGAACCCTGTTCTAAAGGAAAGAAATCAGCAAACGGCCAGAACTGAGTTTTGTTGGCGCGCTGTTTAGGTCGCTGCGACGACCGACACCGCACGTCCGGTGAACTGACAGAAAGCCAAATAAGGAGAAGAATCATGAAAGCTTCGAATACTAACCCGCCAAAGTCATGCGATGCGTGGCTCCTACCTACTATGGTGATTGCTTCCTTCGCGCTTTTAGCGGCCGTTGGCTTCGCTGGCTTTGGGTTTTGGTCCAGAGCGCAGGCCACTAACGCCGCACCGCCTCCGGATCCAGCGCTGACCGGACATTTTGGTCGGATGTTCGGTAATTTGCCACCGTTCGCACCGCCAACGAATGCCGTCCG
>JBKOXU010000197.1:0-10435 GCA_046725095.1 Verrucomicrobiota bacterium | reverse complement strand
GGGAGATATGGTAAACGAGGTGACATGCTGAAAATCGCCTTGCCCTTGCTGGAACGAGCCGAGGAGAAATAACGTTGTCACCAACGTCAAAACGGATGCTGCCAATGCGGTCTTGCGGGCAGGGAGGCCGGCGATGATCAGAGCGGCTGCAACTATTGGGCAGAAAATGATGAACAGAACCATTAGTGGAAGACGACGAAATAGATGAGCGCGACGATTCCCAAGCCAAACAGGAACAAGTAGGCCTGCAAATTTCCCACTTGCACCAGTCGCAAGAGCGCTCCGATTCCCCACGTGCCACTGCTGGTCCCGCCTACCGCTCCGGCATCGATGATCCATCGATCAACGAAGGCGGAGATGCTCGCGAGAAGTTCCTGCGTCCAATTGATTAACCAGCGGTAAAATTCGTCGAAGTAAAACTTGCGTCGCAACAGCTCGACATCGAGCGGGTCGCGTGTGCGATTGCGATAAAGTGCAATCGCCAATCCGCTTCCCAGAATCAAAACAATGATGGCCAAGGCGGGAACGAAAATCGCGGCTTCTTTTTCTATCGGGAGGGCCAGGAACTTTCGTGCGAAGAACGCGAATCCGCCGAGCGTTGCCAGAAGTGCAAGCACGATTAACGGCCCGGTCATCACCAATGGCGATTCTCTGCTTTCGCGCGCGACCTCGCTGCGTGGCTTGCCGAAAAACACGATGACCAGCAAACGCAAGACGTAAAAGGCCGTGAGAAATGCTGTGAGCAAACCCACGACGAAAATTGGCGTGTTGCGCTCATAGGCGAGCGCCAGAATCGCGTCTTTGCTGAAAAATCCGCTGAAAGGCGGGCAACCGATCAGCGCCAACGCACCAACGGAGAAAGTCACAAATGTGATCGGGAGACCTCGGGAAAGCCCTCCCATTTTCCAAATGTTCTGCTCGTGATGAAGCATTACAATGACCGACCCGGCGGCGAGAAAAAGGAGGGCCTTAAAAAACGCGTGGGTAAAAAGATGAAAAATAGCCGCCTCGTTTGAAGCGAGACCCACCGCCATGACCATGTAACCGAGTTGCGAGAGAGTTGAGTAGGCGAGAATACGTTTGATGTCGTTTTGCTGAGTCGCAATCAAAGCAGCGAGCACAGCGGTGATCGTGCCGATCCAGGCGATGACCAGAAGCGCGGTCGGCGAAGCCTGAATGATGAATGCAACTCGGACGAGCATGTAAACGCCGGCTGCCACCATGGTAGCGGCATGAATCAACGCGGAGATCGGCGTGGGGCCTTCCATTGCATCCGGCAGCCAGACATGCAGCGGAAACTGAGCGGATTTGCCAACCGCACCGCAGAAAATCAGAAGTGCGGCAATCGTCAGGAACGCGGGATAACTCGCCAGTGCGGGCACTCGCGGTGCGATCTCGCTGAAAATAACCGAGCCGGTCGCCATCCAGACCATCAAAATCCCGAGCATGAATCCGAAATCGCCGATCCGAGTGGTGATGAACGCTTTTTTAGCGGCGTCCGCCGCGGCGTCGCGATAAAACCAGTGGCCAATCAGGACATACGAGGTAAAGCCGACTAGCTCCCAAAAGACAAAGAGCATCACGAAGTTGTTCGCCAGAACGATGCCGAGCATCGCGAACATAAAGAGCGACAGTGCCGCGAAATAACGCGATTTGCCCTCGTCATCCCGCATGTAGCCCAGCGAATAAATATGGATCAGAGATCCGACGCCCGAAACCACGAGGAGCATCGTCTTGCTCAGGCCGTCCAATACAAAGCCAAACGGGACTTTGAAGGCTCCGCCAACTTCGATCCAGATGAATTCGGCTGCAGAGATACCTGATTGCGTGAAGACCAAACAACTGCAGACGAAGCTCACGAGCACAGCGACAACCGAAATAAAACTGCTCAGCGCTTTCCACCGAAGCGCGAACAGCGTGGTCACCACCGCACTAAAAAGCGGCGCGAGAAGAATAATCCACGGCAAGATCGAATTCACAGGATTCGCGCGCTCAAAATTTCAGGCTGCTGATGTCTTTCACGTCGATGGTCTGGTGCGCGCGAAATAGGGCGACAAGGATTGCAAGGCCGACCGCGACTTCAGCCGCTGCGACTGTGATAATAAAGAAAACGAAGACCTGCACGTTGTAATCGGGCAAGCTGGTTGGTTGAATGCGAAATCTTGAAAACGCGACGAGCGACAGATTTGCCGCGTTCAACATCAACTCTAGCGACATCAGAATAACGATAAGATTGCGGCGCAACATGACGCCAGCGAAGCCGATGGCGAAGAGCATCCCGCTTACGATGAGATAATCACCGAGCGTTACCATGCTATCGAGGCTCGCGTCTGCTCAAAAGGACCACTCCAATCGTCGCCACCAGCACAAGAACGCCGATTATTTGAAACGGCAGATTGTAATTGCTGAAAAGCAGCGCGCCGATATTTCGAACGTCGTCGGTGGTCGATCGAGCGAGCGGTGGAAAAGGTTGGCCAGCGAATTTAAAATGGCCGACAACATAAAAAATCTGGAGGGCCAAAGCGAGCGCAACTGCGGTTGCGCCGGCCGAGGCTAGCCAGTTGATCTGGCGTCGTGCTTCGGCGCGAAGACCGAGGAGCATGATGATGAAAAGAAAAAGCACCATCACCGCGCCCGCATAAACCAGCACTTGAATGATTCCGATGAAATAGGCATCGAGCGACACGAAGAGCGCGGCGAGCCCAAGAAACGAAACGACGAGACTGAGCGCGCTTGCTACTGGGTTGCGGTTGACGACCACAGCGATGCCGAAAACCAGCATTAGCAGCGCAAATGTCCAAAACAGAACAGGGGACATCTTTTTAGGCCACGGATGAACACAGATGAAACACAGATGTAAAATGGAAGCCTGCAAAATCGGTGTTCATCTGTGTTAATCCATGGCGTTTACTTCTTCTCATTCCATTTCAGAACGACGCCGTGAATTACGCCACCGATCTCGAGAAGTTTCTGCTTGTCATGAACCATATCTGCACGCGTGAATCCAGTAATGGCATAATCCTTACGCAAAAAGATCGCCTGCTCGGGGCAAACCTCCTCGCACATCCCGCAGAAAATGCAGCGGATCATGTCGATATCGAATTCCTCCGGATATTTTTCGACCTTGGCGAAACGGTCGGTCGAAGGAATTTCTCCGGGAATAATCTTGATCGCGCGCGGAGGACAAATGAATTCGCATAGCTGACAGGCAACACAGCGCACGCGCCCATCATCGTCCCGCACGAGCGCGGGCGCGCCTCGATAATGGTCCGGCAGGCTGCTGTCCCATTTTTCCTCGGGATATTGCATCGTGATCTTGGTGTGCCCGAGAAGCATGTTCTTGAAATGTTTAATGGTAATGGCAAGGCCTGCGACGATGGCGGGCAAATACATGCGTTCCCGCCAGTTGAGCTTCGGTCGTGGGACGGTAATTGCCATATTACAAATCCAAATGACGAATAACGAATGACGAATAAATGAGGACGGACGAATGACCAAGGCAGCCGCCCCCAGGAATCGTCCCTTGGGCTTCGTCATTCGGATTTCCTTCTGGCTTCGTCATTCGGATTTTGTCATTTGTTTGGCAGATACGCCACGATGGCTGCAACGATAAAGATGTTTACCAGCGCGATCTCAAAAAAGAAGAGCCAGCCGAGTCGCATGAGTTGGTCGTAGCGGAAACGCGGCAGCGTCCAGCGGACCCACATGAACACAAAGATTAAGGCGGCGACTTTTGCGAAGAAGACCGCAATATTGATTAGACCGAAAATCCAGCCATGCGATCCATCCGGGATCCCCGGAAAATGCCAGCCGCCAAAAAACAAAGTCACGATGATGGCTGACCCGGTGATCATGGCTGCGTATTCGCCGAGAAAAAAAAGCGCGAATTTCATCGACGAATATTCAGTGTGATAACCGCCGGCTAGTTCCTGTTCGGCCTCGGGTAAATCGAAGGGCAGTCGATTCGTCTCTGCGAAAATTGCGATCACGAAAACAACGAACGAAATGAGCATGGGAACGGCAAGCAACCATTTCCAGGGGTTTAGCAAGTCACCGACAAACGGCGCTATAAACCACCCGTGCTGGATCTGATAATGCACGACGCTGGTTAGCCGCAGGTTACCGACGAGCAGAAAAACCGGAATGACCGCGAGTCCGAGCGAAAGTTCATAAGAAATCATTTGCGAACTCGAACGAATGCCGCCGAGAAATGGATATTTGGAATTCGACGCCCAGCCGGCAATGACGATCCCGTAAACGCCAAGTGACGCGATGGCGAAGACGAACAAGATACCCACGTTCACGTCGGCGATCACCATGGGCACACCGAAAAGTGTGCTGCCAAATGGAACGACTGCGATAGTAATAATCGCTGGCATCATCGCCAGACATGGCGCGAGCCAATAGTAAAACGTGTTCACGTTCCGTGGGGTGAAATCCTCTTTCAACAGCAGTTTGAACATGTCTGCGAATGGCTGAAAGAGGCCCGCAGGCCCGACGCGATTAGGTCCTGGTCGGTCTTGAATGAACGCGCTCACGCGCCGTTCGGCGTACACTGCGTAGGAAACCATCGGCAGAATGACTACGAAGAGTATGCCGACGATTTTCAGCAATGAGGTGATGACAAAAAAAGAATCCATGTCAGTGCGACCCGACGGCGCGGCGTGACGCCTGAATCGCGACCGCTTGCTCGATCTTTTCTTCGTCGCTCGGATGCATTGGCGGCAACTCTTCCATTTGTAAAATGGGCACGCCCAGGTCGCCGATCTTGTTCAAACTTAACCTGGCGAATTGGGGGACTGTTTCGGTGATTCGGCGAAAGACATCCTCGATCGACGAAAGCGAATCGCCTCCGCCGATTGCCTGCAGCAAATCACGCAAGATCTCCCAATCATCTCGCACATTCCCCGGTGGGCGAATTGCGCGATTCAATCGTTGCAAACGGCCTTTGCCATTGACCATCGAGCCGCGTTTTTCGGCAAAGCCGCACGCGGGCAGAACGATGGCCGCTTTCTCCGTCGCGTCGTTTGTCAAGATATTCATCGCAATAAATACCGGGATCTGCGCGAGTTGTTCAGCCGGTATACCCAAGTGCATGGCGTTTTCCTTGAAAATCGCCAGCGCCTTGATTTGTCCGGATTTCACAGCATCGGCGATGGCCATAAGTTTCGCGCCCGGCTCAGAGCTTGATTGAAGAATGAGTCGCGCGCCGTTGGTGTTTGGGTTGCGGTCCTCGCTTAGCAAAATGTCGTCACCGGTCCCACGCCTCGGCACAATGTCGATCCACTGCGTGCCCAATGACTTCGCCAATTGCGACGTAAGCCAAAGCTCCTCGTTGGTCATTCGACCGGAAGCAATAATAGCAACTTCGGGACCGGAGAACTGCTTCAACTGGAGCGCGGCCTGTGCGATCGCGATCGGCCAGCCTGCTGAAGTGAGTCTCCCGTCCAAACGAATCTGCGGCTCGAGCAAACGGTTTTCGGCTTCAAGATATTTGAAGTTCAGGCGCCCGTAATCGCACATCCAACTGGAATTCACGTGATCGTTCTCGCGCGGCGTCTGCCGGTAGATGACATCTTCGCGTGTGCCGATGATGGTATTACAGCCTGTCGCGCAACTTGTGCAGATACTTTTCGTTTCCTTCAGAAACCAGACACGCATCTTGAAACGAAAATCGCTGGAGGTGAGCGCGCCGACCGGACAAATATCCACTGTGTTGAGAGAATAGTTATTCTCCAGTCGTCTGCCGGAATGCGCGGTCAACACGGTATAACTGCCGCGATCAACAAAACCGAGCACGTCATCCTTCGCAATCTCCTGGCAGAAGCGAATACAGCGCGAACAGAGAATGCAGCGTTCATCATCGAGCGTGACACGCGGCCCAAGCACAACATTTTTTGGCTTCTTCACTTTGTTCTCGAGAAAACGGGACTGGCTCGTACCGTAATCGACGCTGAATTCCTGCAAGCGGCATTCGCCGGCCTGGTCGCAGATCGGACAATCGAGCGGATGATTAATAAGCAGGAATTCCATTACGCCGCGCTGGCATTCCTTCACCAGCGGAGAATTTGTCCGCACGCCGATCCCTTCGGCCACATCCTGTGCGCAGGAAATTTGCGGGCGGGGCAGCCAGTTGATCAGTGGTTTGCCGTCAGCGCCCAGTTCCGGTTTCCGATCGGGACCGAGTCTCGGGAATCCCATTTCGATCAAACACATTCGGCAATTGCCCGGCGAACTGAGCTTCTTGTGATAACAGTAGCGCGGCACATAACTGCCGGCCTGCTCGCATGCCTCGATGATGCGCGTGCCTTTTGGGAACTGATGCCACACGCCGTCGATCTGGACGTTCAACATTGGGACTGGAGATTCGTTAGGCATGAATAAATCTGGAAACCACGAAGCCAGGAAGTTCTAAAGATGTATTCCTTCGCTTTCGAATTGAGGATGGTACTCACGTCCGACGCGTTTGACGGTCAGGCTGGGGCTCGCAAAATTTAGCAGCAGCGCATCGATTAAGTTCGCCGCCTTCAGGTACGAGCGTACGATCGCATAGTGAACGTCTTCTAAGGCAGTAATTGCCTTGAGTTCAACGATAACTTTTCCTTCAACGACGAGATCGATTCGGTGTTCTCCAATGAGGTGTTCGCGATAAAAAATCGGTAACAGTTTCTGCCGCTCGAAAGACATGCCGGCGTTCGTAAGTTCGATTGCCAGCGCTCCTTCATACATGATTTCAAGAAAACCCGGTCCAAGCTCTTTGTGAATGCGAATCGCCGCAGCAATGATGCGATCAGTAAGCTCCCTGTTTCCTAATTCCTTTCCTGGTTTCCTGGCTTCCAGATTCATTTTCTAAATCGTTCCGGCAGCGCCCGCTTTTTCCCAGCCGGGATCGTGCGCCATGGGAACTGTCGAAATCGATTCCTCTTCGATCAGTTCTTCTGGCGTGTATTCAGGCGGAAGCGGTGGGGGCACAGGTTTCTGCGCACGAGCCGCAAACTCTTCTGGAAATTTTTCGACAAAACTTTGCGTCGGCCACGCGCACGCTTCTCCAAACGCGCAAATCGTGCGCCCGGCAATGTTGTCTCCTATACCTTTAAGCGTTTTTGGATCTTCCGTAACCCCGCCGCCACGCAGCATGCGGTCGGTAATTTTCTTCATCCAAAGCGAACCTTCCCGGCAGGGCGTGCATTGGCCGCAGCTCTCATGGGCATAGAACTCATTGATGTTATTGAGCGCCCACACCATGTCGCGCGAATCATCGAGCACGATCACGCCGCCGGAACCAGCCATCGAGCCCGCCGCGGCGAGGGAGTCGAAATCGATTGGGATTTCATCGATCGACATTTCGCGTTCGATTGTCGATCCATCGAGTTCCTTCTGTTTAAATTTGAACCGCTCGTCCGCCCGCAAAACTTTAGCGGAGCTTCCACCCGGAATGACCGCCTTCAGTTTTCGGCCGGGCCTCAATCCGCCGGCCATTTCGTAAATTAATTGGCCCATGGTCACCGCGCCTACTTCGATTTCGAAATAGCCAGGCCGCTGCACGTCGCCGCTGACGCAGACAATTCGGGTGCCGGTATTGTTTGGGCGGCCGAGTTGGGCATAGTTTGCGCCACCCATGGCCATAATGTGTTTCACGTGGCAAAGCGTCTCGACGTTGTTCACGATTGTCGGGCACATGTAGAGACCGAGCACAGCTGGGAAATACGGTGGTTTGATCCGGGGATAACCGCGTTTGCCTTCAAGCGATTCGATCAAACCTGTTTCTTCGCCACAAATGTAAGCGCCCGCCCCGCGATGGACGAAGACCTCCACATCAAATCCGGAGCCGAGAACATTACGCCCCAGGAAATTGCGCTGGCGCGCTTCTTCGATCGCGCGCTCGAGGATTTTCGCGCCTTCCGGAAATTCACCTCTTATGTAGATGTAGGCCGTGCGGGCATTCAGGGCAAAACAGGAGATGAGGATACCTTCCAGTAGTTGATGCGGATCTTCGTGAATGATGTAGCGGTCTTTAAACGTGCCCGGCTCGGATTCGTCAGCGTTGCAGATCAGATAGACTGGCCGCTTTTCGTCCGGCTTAATGAAGCTCCACTTAAGGCCGCATGAAAATCCCGCCCCCCCGCGACCGCGCAGCCCAGAGTTTTTGACTTTATCGATAATTTCGGAGCGCGACATCGTCAGCGCTTGTTTCAACTCTTCGTAACCGCCGTTACGCAGGTAACAATCGATATCCGTCGTCCAACCTTCACGTCCGATGTTTTTGAAAACGAGCCGATGTTCGAGCGGATGAGGCGATGACTGATGTTTGATGTTTGATGTTTGATTTTGCAGAAGATCGGTAATCGAGTTTGCGTCCACATCCTCGTGTAACGACTCGCCGATCATACAAACTGGCGCGGTGCCGCAGCTCGCCAGGCATTCGACAAACTCGACGCTGAAATTTCCATCGGCGCTGACCGAAATGGGATTGTGCATTCCATCGCCATTACGGTGCCGCTCGATTCCGGTCGTCGCGCACAAATTTTCCATCAACTGATAGCTGCCAGCCATGGCACAACTAAGCGTGCGGCAGACGCGGATATGCGTCTTCCCCGCAGGCTTCTGGTGAAACATCGGATAAAACGTAACCAGCTCGAGGATGTTGATCGGCTGCAAACCCAGTTTCGTAGCGATCCATAGCACGCCGTCGTCGCTGATAAACCCGAAGTGTTCCTGCCACAGATGCAGCAGCGGCATTGCCGCGCTTCGCCGGTGATCCTTCGGATAGTGCGCGATCGCTTCGTCCATTTTGCGCTCCAACTCGGCGGGAACGTCTGTGCTCGTCGAGTCCACGAGAAGCGGCGAATTAGCGGGCCAACGTGCTGTCTTTGGCCTGCACTTTGTCGTCTTTAAAAACGATCGTCACCGTGTCTTTACCCTGACGGTAAACGTAAGTCGTTTTCTTCATGATGACGAAATCCTCGTTGTTAATGGAAGTGGGCGGGCCAAGAATCGATTCCACCTGTTTTTTCGACATTCCTTCCATAACCTCATCGACATTCGCTTTCGTGATTCGCTTTCCCGGAGTGCAGGCAACGGCCAGTGCGAGCAAGAGCAAGAGCAAGAACCGAGAGATTGATTTCAAGATCGGCATATTCATCTGTCGCATTCACCCATGACGAAGTCCAGACTGCCCAGCACAGCGGGCACGTCGCTCACCATGCAGCCGGGCAAAAGTTCGGGCAGGATACTGAGATTAACAAACGATGGCGCGCGAATCTTTAGCCGATAAGGCACGCCGCCGCCCTTGCTGTTGATGTAAAAGCCAAGCTCGCCCTTCGGATTTTCCGCCGCGAAATAAATTTCGCCCGGCGGCGCGTCCAATCCTTCGGTTACGACAATGAAATGGTGGATCAACTCTTCCATCTTCGTCATGACGCGTGATTTTGGTGGGGTCATGTTTTTCCAATCCGCGACGTTGATTGGCCCGCCGGGCAATTTATCGATTACCTGGCGCAGGATACGGACGCTCTGGCGCATTTCCTCGATCCGCACTAGATAGCGATCGTAGCAATCCCCCGCGCTGCCGATCACGACATCGAAATCATATTGATCGTAATCGAGATATGGATGTCTGCGCCGCAGATCGTGTTCGATCCCGCTGCCGCGCAAATTCGGGCCGGAAAGCGCATAGGCAATAGCGCGGTCTTTTGTGATGACGGCGATGTCCCTGGTTCGATCGACAAAGATGCGATTGCGCGTGAGCAATTTATCGCACTCATCGAGGCTCGGAATGAATTGATACAGGAAGTCATTTAGCTGCGGGATAAAATTCTCGGGAAGATCACGAATCTGTCCGCCGACCCGCGTGTAGGAAGTGGTGAAACGCGCGCCCGTCAACAACTCGAACAGATTGTAAAGTTTTTCGCGCTCGGTGAACGTGTAGAGGAAGACCGTCATCGCGCCCAGGTCGAGAGCCATTGCGCCGATGCCCATCAAATGTGACGAGATACGCGACGTTTCGCAGCAAATCGTCCGAATCGCTTTTCCGCGGGGCGGAATTTCCCAGCCCATTAATTTTTCGACGGCGAGGGCGTAAGCCACATTGTTCGAAAGAGGAGCGAGATAATCGAGCCGATCGGTGTAAGGCACGAATTGGTTGTATTGCATATTCTCGGCGATTTTTTCATCGCCGCGATGTAGAAAACCGATATCCGGCGTCGCCTTCGTGATGATTTCGCCGTCGAGTTCGAGCACCAGCCGGAGCACGCCGTGCGTGGCCGGATGCGACGGCCCCATGTTGAGCACCATCTTTTCACCAATGTCGTCCTCAGGACGGCGCAACTTCGCATCGGCCGCGACAACTCGCGTCACCGGATCGGGTGATTCAATCTCGCGCGTTGTGAAAGGCATGGATCGACAATCTATCTACGCTGGCGGGTCAATCGGCAAC
>JBKOXU010000054.1:0-7080 GCA_046725095.1 Verrucomicrobiota bacterium | reverse complement strand
TAAAAAGATTCAGCCGTGTGAATGTGCTCGTGTCGAGGTTTGCAAACAGTCCGGTCGTGTCGACAATGCTATTAAGGTTGGTCCCATCGAGTATATACACTCCTTGAAACAAACTCAGCGTTAAACGGCTGAACCTGTACTGGCCCTCCAGCTCGATCAGATGGCTGACGGCATCCTCGTTCGAGTGGTCGGCGTACAGAATTATGCTCGGCATGTAGTCCAAACGAAGGTAGTTCTCGTTGCGTCCTTCGATATCGCCGAATCCAACCGTGAGCCTCGGTTCGATCGCAAAATACCAATCGTCGACTTTATTCGTATTAGTGAGAAAGATGTTGTCGTCGTAAACCGCCCGAATGGTCAGCCCAAAACTGTAGTGAAAGCGACGCGGTTCCCCTCCGTGTAATTCCGATGAAGATATAGTTTCACCACCGAGCGTTAGGTTCCTCGAGTCGAGGCCGCCAAGCGGAGTTGCCGGTTGCACTGGAGCAGCGTCGGTCTGCGCTACGGCAACGTCGGCCGAAGAAGGCAATGGCTCTTCACGAATAGAATCTTCTCCGTGTACCGCAAAAGCGCATGCAATGAAAATTCCCGCGAACAACGCAAGGGTGGCGCCGCTCGATTGACCCAACTTTCCGGTACCCGTTGACTTGGAAAAAAGAGACATTTGGTACGACATGGCGACGAGGCTAGGGTGCCGCCGCCAGGCCGTCAATAAAAATATTTCGCCCAAATAAAACTTGCTAGAACGGGCGGCGATCCCGCCAACCGGCGTCCAGTTCGAGCAACTCATTTTCAATTCCGAACGAGTCCATAATATCCATTTGCGCCGCGGCATCTTCAGTCGCGGCCACCGGCTCCGGACGAGTTGATGGCCACCGTTGAAAGTAGCCGGCCCCGATTGCGATTGGCGGCTGCGCTGCGGTGGCTGCATAGACTTTCCCTCGCACGCAAGTTACCCTGGTGATCCGATCGTCTCTCTGAACACGAAACAGGCACTCCGAATCAACCGTCACCCTTACCGCTGGCGTGCTGATCGCAAATTGTGTTCTGCTTTGATCGCGCCCGCTGACTAGGACGGTGATTTTTCCCCGGCTCAATTGTATCCGTGCGCTTCGGCTGCGCATGCCGCCGCGGGTCTGGTTGCCGTCCTTCGATATTCTTAATTCTTCGACCTTGATTTCAGAATTGCTCGACATTTGTGCAAGGGCGGGGGCAATCAACCTGAGGTCGAGCACCGCTCCGTCTGATGTTCGCACGATACTGCCATCTTGGACCCGGCTCTCGCGTGTGACCGGCTGAAACTTGTTTTGGCCTGCCATTCCGAAAGTGACGTCTCCCTTCACGGAAAGAACGGCGGCCGCCGTTTGTCGAGTGATGCTTTCCGAGCATCCGTTCGTCAGCCCGCAGCAGAGTGCGAGCACAAAAATGAGTGTCCGAAAACGCATCAGCAATCCGTTCAAGAAAGAAGCAGCGCGTACGGGAGTCGAACCCGTGCACCAGCCTTGAGAGGGCTGTGTCCTAACCACTAGACGAACGCGCCGTAAATCGAATGTGCATAGAATAACTGGATTGTGTGTGAGCTGGCAAGGCGGTTGCGCAATACTACCGCCATCTCCATCTTATCAATAGGAAATACCGCGTTTTGATAGGGCGCGACCAGGGTTGCCCTGCATGTCGCGTCGAAGTCTTGGCGTAGGCAAGAGCGGAGTCGCACGGCGTGTCGAATTGGACGGACGGCCTCCGTCACTTCCGCAATTCCTACAATTTATGAGGCTTTTTATGTTTATGTTTGCTCGCAGGCGTGGGTTTGGGTGTCGGCAGAGCGCTGTCCGTCGAAGGCCGCACCCGCGGCTGAGCTAGCCGAGCCAAATGGGAAGTCTTAAATCCTTCTAATGCCAGCTTCATTTCGGCGCTCGCAGCCAAAGCCGACATTCGTTCATAATAGACGTTGTAGTAATCGCGGAGCCGATTGCGCTTTTCCAGATCGGTCCGGGCAGCTTGCACGGTAGCCTTTGCCGCGCGCACTTTCGGATCGTTCACCACCTGGTTTTTCAACTGTCGCCATTCGATATGCAAGCGGCGTCCATCGACTTCTTTGCTCAGCGACCTCTGTTTAAAAGCCTCGTCAAGCTGTGATAACTCCGGCAAGTCGGGACCGTTGGGTTCCGGAGGAGGGGTGGCCGCAACCTCCGGCTGTTTCTCCGTTGAGTAAAGATCCACAGCCGGGGGGGCGGCATCCTGCCCGCGCAACGTGATTGTCATGCTGCCCAGTAAGGCTGAGAAAATTAACCCTTTTACTTTCATTTCCAGTTTTCGTCCCAATGTAACCGAATTTCCGAATGCGGGAAGGCGCTATCCATGATAAAGAATCACGCGAATGCGGGGCGTAGCTTAGCTTGGTAGAGCGCGTGGTTTGGGACCACGAGGTCGGAGGTTCAAATCCTCTCGCCCCGACGTGAACCACCGATGGTCCAAGAATGTTTTAATGTTCCGCTTTGCGGAGCCAAAAAGCCTTCGCAGTTTCCGGGGAGCGCATACGCCTCGAGTGCGCGTTTTTGCCGCCCTCGCCGAACGTTCTCCAGCTGGAAGCAGAACGTTTCCGGGAATAACGATTTGCTATTGTCTCCCCGTGTGAGACACTGCAGCGTTCTGGATTTAACTGCGGCCCGGTTGGCTGCTCCGTTCCTCGCCCACCTCGCCGCATGTTTAAACACGAAAAGCTCAATCTTCTCATTTTCATCGTCCTCGTCGCGCTGCAGGTACTCGGATTGATCGGACTGCTGACGCGCTTTCACTTTTTCTATCTGTCCATCATGCTACCGCTTTTTTTCTGGGGCGGAATTAGCACGACCCTCTATCTGCATCGTTACCTGACCCATCGTGGCTTCGAAATGCCGGAATGGCTCAAATTTGTGTTCGCGACCGGCTCCGCCGTGACGCTTGCTGGCGATCCCGTCACGTGGGTTGGGGACCATCGTTATCATCATTTGAAATCAGATACCGACGAAGACATTCACAGTCCCGTGCACGGCTTTCCCTACGCCCACATGATGTGGCTGATCCGGAAGCCGCCGGAATTTCGTGAGCGTTCGAAGCGTTACGCGGCCGATGTGAGTAAAATTTGGTACTGCCGCCTCTGGGAGCACTCCTTGCTCTATATCCTGCCGCACCTTGCTCTGGCGTTGACGCTGTATTTCACACTTGGTTTGGCCGGGATGCTTTGGTGCCTCTATGTACCGATGCTCGTGATTTATAATGTCACCTGGTCGGTCAACTCAATCTGCCACATGCGTCAGTTCGGTTATCGCAGCTTCGATACTTCCGATCAAAGCCGAAATAACTTATGGATCGGGATCCTTGGGTTCGGCGAGGGTTATCACAACAATCATCATGCGCAACCGCGTTGCGCGGCACACGGACTGCGCTGGTGGGAATTCGACCTCACTCGCTACGTTGTCTGGATCCTCGAGAAGTTCGGCCTTGCGTGGAAAGTCGTTTGGCCCGCGAAGGAAGCTAAAGATTCGGCCGCTGTTTCAACTAAAGACGCCACTCTGCTATTAGCGAGCGCGAAGGCAGAGAACTCTATCTAAGCCTCGTATCCTAAATTCGGCGCCAGCCGCTTCTCCACTGCGGCGATCGTTTCGCCTCTTCGCGATGCATAATCGATAACCTGATCCCGCCCGATTTGGCCGACCGCGAAATATTTTGCTTCCGGGTGCGAAAAATAAAGTCCGCTCACGCTCGCGCCGGGATGCATGGCGAATGATTCCGTCAATCTGACGCCCGCGTTCTTCTCCGCACCGAGCAAATCGAATAAGGTTCCCTTCTCCGCGTGATCGGGGCAGGCTGGATACCCCGCCGCCGGCCGGATACCGCGGTATTTTTCGCGGATAAGATCGACATTGGACAACCTTTCCTCGCGGCCGAACCCCCACGCGATTCGGGCCTGTTTATGCAAATATTCCGCGAACGCTTCCGCTAGCCGGTCGGCGAGCGCCTTGGTCAGGATCGCGTTGTAGTCATCGTGCTGATCTTTGAATTCTTCCGCGAGTTCGTCGGCGCCGTGAATCGAAACGGCAAAGCCCCCGAGGTAATCAGCAGGTTGAGAGTTGAAAGTTGAAAGTTGAGAGTTTCCCGGCGCGACGTAATCGCCCAAACAATGGTTCCGCTGCCCAGCCGGTTTTTGCATTTGCTGACGCAAAAAATAAAAGGTGGCGAGCTTCCTCGTTCGCGCGTCATCGACGTAAAGATCGACATCATCACCAACTGAGTTCGCTGGCCAAAAAGCATAAACGCCGCGCGCGACGAGCAAGTTTTTTGCCCCGATTTGTTCGAGGAGTTCTTGCGCGTCAGCAAAAAGTTCGCGTGCCTGTTTGCCAATCGCCGGGTCATCAAGAATCGCCGGGTAACGCCCGCGCAACTCCCAAACATGAAAGAACGGTGACCAATCGATGTGCTCGATGAGGGTGCGCAAAGGGATTCTCCGGGGAGCACAGGCTGCCAACCTGTTCGTCTCGGCAGTTTGCTGAGACGTCTCACTGTATTCAATCGCGCCCCGAGCCGGTTGATCACCATCAGATGTTGCCGGCAAGCTGCCGGCACCTGCAGGCTGGCAGCCTGCGCTCCCCGGATCACTGGTAACAACAAGCACTCCTAAAAACTCGGGTTTTGGTGGAGCGTACACGTCCCAGTCGATCGGGATTCGATTCGCACGCGCGTCTACCAGCGTCAGCAATTTTTTCTTGCGCGTTTTAGCCGAATGTTCCTCGCGCAATCGCGCATAATCATCACGTGTTTTCGCATCGAACTCCGATTTCAATTGCTGATTCAACAGCGAATTGACCACGCCCACCGCGCGCGAGGCATCGAGCACGTGAACCGTGCTGGCATGATAATGGGGCGCTATTTTTACTGCCGTATGCGGGCGGCTCGTGGTTGCCCCGCCGATCAACAATGGCAGCTCAAATCGCTCGCGCTCCATCTCCTGCGCCACGTGCACCATCTCATCCAGCGACGGTGTGATCAGCCCGCTTAGACCGATTACATCTGCTTTTTTTTCCCGCGCCGTCGCCAAAATTTGCGCCGCCGGCACCATCACTCCGAGATCGATGACGTCGTAATTGTTACATTGCAGTACGACTCCAACGATGTTCTTGCCGATGTCGTGCACGTCGCCTTTCACCGTTGCCATCACAATGCGGCCCTGCGGCTTCGCGCCCGCGGATTTTTCCGCCTCCATGAACGGCATCAGATAGGCGACAGCTTTTTTCATCACCCGTGCACTCTTCACTACTTGCGGCAGAAACATTTTGCCTGAGCCAAACAGGTCTCCGACCACACTCATCCCGGCCATGAGCGGACCCTCGATTACTTCGAGCGGTCGCCTGCATTTTTGCCGCGCCTCTTCCGTATCACTGTCGATGTAATCAACGATCCCTTTTACGAGCGCATGTTTCAGCCGCTCTTCTACAGGTTCCGCACGCCACGCTTCGTCTTGGATCGGCGTTTTGCCTTTTGCCTTTACTCTTTCTGCAAAATCGACCAGCCGTTCGGTCGCATCGTCGCGCCGGTTCAACAGCACATCTTCGACGCGCTCCCGCAGCTCCGGCTCGATCTCTTCGTAAACCGCGAGCTGTCCTGCGTTGACGATACCCATGTCCAGACCGGCACGTATCGCATGAAAAAGAAATGCAGCGTGCATCGCTTCGCGCACGGTGTTGTTGCCGCGAAACGAAAACGAAATGTTGCTCACCCCGCCGCTCACCCGCGCGCCGGTAAGATTCTTCTTGATCCAACGCGTCGCTTCGATGAAGTCGACCGCGTAATTGCGATGCTCTTCGAGACCGGTGGCGACTGTCAGAATGTTTGGATCGAAGATAATATCGTTCCCCGGCACGTTCGCCTGTCTCGTTAAGAGATCGTAAGCGCGCACACAGATCTCGATCTTGCGCTCGAACGAGTCGGCCTGGCCGCTCTCATCGAATGCCATTACGATGACCGCCGCTCCATAACGCCGGATCAGTCGCGCCTGGCGGAGAAATTCCTCCTCACCGTTTTTCAAGCTGATGGAATTGACGACCGCTTTGCCCTGCACGCATTTGAGGCCCGCCTCGATCACGCTCCACTTCGAACTGTCGATCACAACCGGAATGCGGGCGATTTCCGGTTCGCTGCCGATCAGGTTCAGGAAACGCGTCATGGCCGCTTCGGAATCGATCATTCCCTCGTCCATGTTCACGTCGAGAAGGTTTGCGCCGCCTTGGACCTGCTGGCGCGCCACTGCCAACGCGCCTTCGAAATCGTCTGCCAGGATCAATTTCGAAAACCTAGGCGAACCCGTGATATTGGTCCGCTCGCCAATCACCGCGAAACCGAACTCCGGCGTAATCTTCAGCGGCTCGAGCCCGGAAAGTTGTAACGCGTTAGCTTGCATATGATCGCGCGTCTGGATTGGGGAGCGCACGCGCCTCGACGCGCCGTGGCGGGCAGCCGCGCACCGCCTCTACAATTACGCGAATATGTTCCGGCGTTGTTCCGCAACAGCCGCCCACCAGGTTCAACCAGCCATTCTCCGCCCATTTTGCGACCTTTAGGGCAAACGTTTGTGGCGTTTCCGGAAAACCGGTCTCCGATAACGGATCAGGCAAACCCGCGTTAGGGTACGCGCTCATGAAGTAAGGCGAAATGCGTGCCAGCTCTTCGACATACGGTTCCATCTCATCCGGGCCTAACGCGCAATTCAGTCCAACAATCAACGGCTGCGCGTGCGCGATCGAAATGAGAAACGCTTCCACGGTTTGACCGCTCAACGTTCGCCCCGAGCGGTCTGTCACCGTTCCGGAAATCATCAGCGGGATTCTCTTTCCCGTTTCCTCAAAAACTTCCGCAATGGCAAAGAGCGCAGCTTTGGCGTTGAGCGTATCGAAGATGGTTTCCACGATCAAAAGATCGACATCTCCTTCCACCAGCGCCTTTGCCTGCTCGAAATAAGTTTGCTTGAGTTGATCGAACGTGACCGCGCGGAACGCAGGATCGTTTACATCGGGTGAAAGGGAGGCAGTCACGGGGAGGGGACCCAAC
>JBKOXU010000153.1:0-15331 GCA_046725095.1 Verrucomicrobiota bacterium | reverse complement strand
GCAAGAATGCAGCAGCTTCGTAAGCATCGATGTTCCTGAGCGATGTGCGCCGGCGATGCAAATGGCAGTGTTAGCGGTCGATGAGTCCTTCAAGTGTTTTTCGCTTTACGAAACGGGCAAATACTTGGTCTGGAGTGCGGCAACATGCCGCCGCTTTTTAGAGCATGAACACGTCGGCGTACTCCAGAAATTGTTCTGGTTCGGCTGTTAGTCCGAGGCAAATTGTGTCACGTTTTCGTGTGAAACTCAAACTGCTAAGCTTCCGCTTTGATTGAGAATTATCGGGATAATAACCGCCAGTTGCATTTTGTCGCGATGCTGACACGACACATAATCGCAGCGAATCTTCTCAAGTGGAAACCGTTCTGCAAAGTCCACTCAATCGTACCATCAAGGCTTTCGGGGCTGACGGGCTATGAACTCGCCTGAGGCGCGTCCGAAGCTTTCAGTTGTGGTCGGTTGCTATGAGATGGCCGCGCAGGTCAAAAACACCCTGCGCTCCCTTCTCCCGCCCTATCAACGCGATGTCGAGACGAGCGATTACGAGATCGTCCTGATCGATAATGGCTCAGCGGAAATCTTGGATGAGGACACGCGAACAGTTTCGCCGAATCTGCGATACATTTACCTGCCGCCTAGCGAGTCGAGCCCCAACCCCGCTTTAGCGATGAATCGCGCGGCAGCGGTCGCGCGCGCACCGTTGCTTTGCTTAATGATCGATGGCGCACGCCTCGTCACGCCGGGAGTGTTGTCGTGGGGAGTGCGGCTCCTCGAATTAGCCCCGCGCGCCATGGTTGAGGTGCGCGGCTGGCACCTTGGACCCAAATGGCAGCCAGAAAGCGTGGCGGAAGGTTACAACCACGACGTTGAGTCTCAGCTGCTCAATCAGGTGCGTTGGTGGGAAAACGGCTATCGGCTCTTCGATATTTCGGCAGGCAGCGCACAGACAAAGCTGGGAATTTCACAGCCGGCTTCCGAATCGAATTGTCTTTTCGTCAGTCGGCCACTGTTTGATCGGCTCGGCGGGTTCGACGAACGCTATGAAGAACCCGGCGGCGGATTCGTCAATCTGGACTTTTATGCACGCGCGGTGGCCGCAGCAGATCACGTTTGGACGCTGCTTGGAGAAGGCACATTTCATCAGGTCCATGGGGGGGCTGCGACCAGCCTTTCTCTGCAGGAACTGCGGCTGGCAATAAACCGCTGGAAAGCGGAATCCTCCAGACTCCGTGGCGCTTTGCCTCCCATCGACCCTGCGAAATTCATCCTAGCTGGTCACATTCCAAGGGAGTTTCAGGCATGGCTAAATCGGACAACCAGTACGCGGCAGGCCTAACCATTTCAGGTATGAGCGGAATCAATCAGTATGATCGGCAGTTAACTCAAGAACAGATCAACGCCGGAAAACATCGCGATATGGTCGGGGGGATGTGGGACGAAATCGGCCAGCTACAATTCGAATTCCTATGTGCGCGTGGTTTGAAGCCAGGCCACCGGCTCCTCGACATCGGGTGCGGCTCGCTTCGTGGCGGGCTTCACGCGATCAAATATCTCGAGACCGGAAACTATTACGGGTTGGACATTAATCCTTCGCTGATCGAAGCGGGCCGGCATGAGCTTAGGCTGGCCGGCTTAACACACAAAAATCCTCATCTCGCGTTGAGCGAAAGTTTCGAGTTAGGTGTGTTCCGGCAAAAGTTTGACTACGTGCTCGCGCTCTCCGTCTTTACGCACCTCTTCGCGAATCATATCATTCGCTGTCTAGCCGAGGTTCGGGACGTGCTGGCGCCGGAAGGTCGATTTTTTGCCACGTTCTTTTTGGCGCCACACAGTGTGCACCTTGTCCCGATCGTTCACCAGCCCGGAGGAATTAAGACTCAATATGACCGCGATCCCTTCCATTACTCACTGGATGAAATTCGAGCTATCTCAAAACTGACCGATTTGTCCGCGGAAATTATTGGTGATTGGAATCACCCGCGTGCGCAACAGATGCTGATGTTTTACCAATGAATACCATTCGGCCGGTGATCTTTCGTTAAACTGTAATGCGTCCGCATCTCCGCGAATTTTTCGAACTCTGCGCGAAAACTCTCGCTTGCCCGGAGCCGATCGTGGAGATCGGCGCTTTCCAGGTTGCGGGGCAGGAAACAATCAGTGATCTGCGCCCGCTCTTTCCGGGCAAGACCTATATCGGATGCGACATGCAAACCGGTCCCGGCGTGGATCGATTGGAAGACATTCACAAACTTTTCTTCCGGTCTGGCGAGGTTGGGACTTTCCTTCTTGCCGATACCCTCGAGCACGTGGCTAATCCGAACCGGGCCATGCATGAAATCCATCGTTGCCTGCGCGACGACGGCGTCGTGATTTACAGCTCGGTGATGAATTTCCCGATTCACGGTTTTCCGAATGATTACTGGCGTTTCACCCCCGAAGCGTTTCGCGCGCTCGCCGGCGACTTTCCGCGCGCGATGATCTTCTTCAGCGGGCCTCCCGAATTTCCGCACACCGTTTGCGGGATCGCGACCAAGGACAATTATGATCCATCGCTGCTGAAAACGCTTGAGACGCGCGTACGTGAGATCGAGAAAGTCGCGCCGCTAATTGTCGAGGGCCGTGCGGCGAAGATTATCCAGCATCTTGTGACGAAATTGGTGCCACCAGCCGCTGATGCATCATCGAAAACAATCTCGGCCGGCTTCGATCGACTTTCCCATCCAGGTTGGTGCCTTGTCACCGGTCAATGGCTCGCAGGTTGGGCCGCGATCGAGAATGTGCGCGAGATTGAAGTCCTGGCTGGCGACACCCTCATTCACCGCACGCATTTGAACCGGTCCCGGCCCGAGATCGCCGCTCGACTCAATCTGCCCGACAAAAATGCGTTGATTGGATTTTCCGATCAGGTGGATTTGTCGGAAATCGGCGATTATGCAGGAGTATTGCGTATGACCATTGTTGATCCTGATGGTGGGCGGCGCACGATCTGCGAATCTGCTTCCGGGGTATTGCTGGGCTCGATAAAATTGGAAACAGAATTTGTCATGCACAGCTTTGACGAACGGGCAACAGAAGACGCAGTCTTGAAGGGGCGCAAACTGGTTGAAGAAATCCGCCGCCGCGGCGAATCGATCAATGTTGATCTCGGTTGCGGTTTTCGAAAAACCGGAAATCTCGGTATTGATGTCACCCCGGACAGAACAAATGCAGACCTGATCTGCCGGCTGGGATTCGAACCGATCCCGCTCGACGATAAGATCGCGGACTCGATTCACTGCCGCGATTTTCTTGAGCACATTCCGAAGGCGTATTATTCCGAGAACGAAAAAAGACTGCGCTATCCAATCATTGACTTGATGAATGAGGTCTGGCGGATTCTGAAATCCGGCGGCACGTTTACAAGTCTGACACCTTGTTACCCAAATCCGGAAGTCCATCGAGACCCAACGCACTTAAGCGTCTGGACGCTGGAGAGCATGCAATATTTCTGCGGAAAGTATCCAGTGGCGGAACTGTATGGCATCAAGGCAAAGTTCGAGTTGGTCGAGAACCGGTCTGAAGGCTTTTACTTGCACGCGGTTCTGCGCAAACCGTAGCCTCCGAAGATTGAGCGATTAATCGCGATGAATGGCCTACCGCCGACTCCACTGGGTCGCTCGCTCGACATGTCATTACGCGAATGGGTCGAGTATTACCAGGGCAATGTTGTGACGAAACAGGTGCACTATCGTGGTGTTCCAACCTGGAAGAATGTATTCGATCTTTGGGTGCTGCAGGAGATCATTCACGAAACGCAACCGGAAATCGTCATCGAGATCGGCTGTAAGTTTGGCGGCACCACGCTTTGGCTTTCCGACACGATGAAAGCTGTGGCCTCTGGCTCGGTTATTAGCGTGGATCTGAAACGGCCGGAGATCGATTTTCCCGAGAACGTGCAATTCATAGAAGGCGACAGCATCGCTTCAGGGACCGTTGCGAAAGTTCAAGGCCTGTGGGGAGGCCACCGGACGATGCTGTTGGCCGACGGCAATCATGCGGCCGATCATGTCTTCCAAGAGTTGGTGCTTTACGGACCGATGGTTGCGCCGGGATGTTACTTTGTTGTCGAAGATGGAATCGTCGACGTGATGGATTGGCCGCAATACCAACCGGGGCCGCTGGTGGCAGTGCACCGCTTTCTCAGGGGAAACAGCAGTTTTGTCACGGACGAACGCCGTGAGAAATTTATCTTAACCTATGCGCCAGGCGGATTCTTGAAGCGCGTCGGAGGCTAGAAAGCGTACATCTGTTCACTTCGTCGTTAGCAAACCGGCGGCTTTCCAGGCTTTGAAGCCGCCGGCCATCGAGCGCACGTTTTTGTAGCCCATTCTCTGCAGGCTTTCGGCAGCGAGCGCGGACCGCCCTCCGCCTCCGCAGTGGCAAATGATCATCGCGTTTGTGTCGGGAACTTTTTCTTCGATGTCGAGCTCAATGGCCCCGCGACTCATGTGAATTGCGCCGGAAATATGTTCTTCGTCCCATTCATCTTTTTCGCGGACGTCGACGATCGTCGCTTCGTCGCTTTTTAATTTCGCTACGGCGTCCTGCGGCGAAATCTCAGTGATGTTTTTCTTTGCGTCCGCAACCAGTTTTTCGAAGCGAGTGTGCTCTGCCATGCTTTAATATGTCGGCGGTCATAGACCGTCGCCACAGAAAAGCCTCAAAGCATCCTCAGGATTTCCAG
Organism: Verrucomicrobiota bacterium; assembly: GCA_046725095.1. Classification (GTDB taxonomy): domain Bacteria; phylum Verrucomicrobiota; class Verrucomicrobiia; order Chthoniobacterales; family UBA10450; genus Udaeobacter. Next base: position 10,608 of record JBKOXU010000153.1, on the reverse strand, counting down.
TCGAAGAAAGTCGACATTCTTTCGTCATTCGACATTCGAGCCTCGACATTCATCCATGTTATCCGCGTAATCCGCGGTCAGAAGATTTCGCTTTACTCGTAGCGCAGCGCTTCGATTGGATCGAGTGCAGCGGCTTTGCGCGCGGGGTAAAACCCGAAAAAGACGCCTACAGCTGCGCTGAACAGAAATGCAATCGCGATCGAACTGATCGAGATGAGAGTCGGCCAACGCGCGTAGATCGAGAGTATCTTGGACGCGCCAATCCCGCAGATGATCCCAATCAAGCCACCGACGGAACTGAGCGTTACCGCTTCGATTAAGAACTGGGTGAGAATGTCGCTGCCGTGCGCACCGACGGCCATGCGCACACCGATTTCGCGTGTCCGTTCGGTCACGCTCACGAGCATGATATTCATGATACCGATCCCGCCGACCACGAGCGAGACGCCTGCGATTGCGCCCAGCAAAACGGTCATCACGCGCGAAGTTTCCGTGGCAGCTTCCGCGATTTCCTGCTGATTGCGTACGGTGAAATCGTCGTCGCGCCCGGGACGAATATTATGCCGTTGCCGAAGTAACGAGATAATTTGCTGCTGCGCCGCTTCCACCTGCTGCCCGTCGCCGATTTGCACGTTAATGTTGCGCAAGTTCGTTCCGCCAATCACGCGCTTCATCGCGCTCGTGTATGGCATGACCACGATGTCATCCTGGTCCACACCCTGGGTGCTCAATCCTTTGGGCGTGAGGACGCCGAGGATCGTGAATGGGACTTCCTTAATTCGCAAAATCTGGCCAACGGGATCTTCGTTACCGTAAACCTGTGTCGCAGTCGTACGACCAATCACGCAAACCTTGTTCGCGCTGCGCACGTCTTGTGGCGTAAATGGCGCGCCGTCTGCCAGCGGCCACTGCCGAATATCAAAATAATCTGCCGACTCGCCGTAAACGCGGGTAAACCAATTTTGGTTTCCCGCAGCCACTTGCGTGGTCGAGACAACTTCCTCACTCGCTCCAAGGACGCCCGACACTTCGCGCCGAATCGCTTCGGCGTCCTCGATTTTGAGAGTGCCCGCACCGCCCCAACCAGTGCGAATCCCACTCGAAGTGGTGCTGCCGGAAAAGATGAGGATCACATTTTGTCCGAGGCTCGCGATCTGCGACTCGACCTGCGTTTTCGCCCCATTGCCGATCCCAACCATCGCAATAACAGCGCCGACACCGATGATAATTCCCAGCGCCGTCAATACGGAGCGCATCTTGGTCCGCCGTAGGGCGCGAAATGCGACGTTAAATGTCGGTACGATTCTCATTGTATTCTGTATTGGAACATTTACGCACCGTCATCACTTGCCGACGTTGTCACATTTTCGATCTCACGCGTGGCATTGAGCGGTTGCGTGACGACCCTATCGCTGAGGACAACGCCGTCGCGCATAACCAGGTTGCGTTGGGCATAGGCGGCGATGTCCTGTTCGTGCGTCACCATGACGATCGTAATTCCGCGCTCATTCAGTTGCTGAAAAATTCCCATTATCTCGATGCCCGTTCTGCTATCGAGGTTGCCGGTCGGCTCATCTGCAAGCACGACTTCGGGATCGTTGATCAGCGCGCGGGCAATCGCCACGCGCTGCTGCTGACCACCCGAAAGCTGGCTCGGATGATGATCTTCGCGGCCGGCCAGCCCGACCGCCCCAAGGACGAGGTCGGCCTTTTCGCGAAGCTGCGCATTGGTCAGGCGCTGCCCACTATAAACCAGCGGCAACTCGACATTTTCTCGCGCCGACGTGCGCGGCAGCAGATTAAAATTCTGGAAGACAAAACCGATTTTGCGGTTGCGCATGTCGGCGAGCCGATCTCGATCCAGGCCGGAAACATCGGCGCCGCCCAGCACATAGCGACCCGAAGTCGGCCGATCGAGACAACCGAGAATATTCATGAGCGTGGATTTTCCGGAACCGCTGGCGCCCATCAGCGCTACGAATTCACCGGGCCGGATCTCGAGCGAAACGCCGCGCACAGCGTGCACTTCCATTTCGCCAGTGCGATATGTTTTGTGCACATCAACAAGTTTCACCAGCGCCCCATTGTTCATGTCATGATCGCCCCTACACTATTAGAATCTTAGAATCGGCGCCGTCCGCCACTGAAGGGATTTGCGGGAGGCGACGGCGCGGTAGTTGTTGAAGAGAGGTCAGCGGTGACAACGCGATCGCCTTCTTTCAGACCTTCAATCACTTCGGTGGTAATCCCGTCGCTAATCCCAGTTTTAACTTGCACTGGCCGCGGACGGCTGGCGCCAGATGGCAAAACATAAACCGTGCGCTGGGTTCGACCCTCCCGCCCAGCACTGCCGGCCCCTCCGCCAGGCCGTCCCGGGCGGCTCGTACTCGTTCGTTTTGTCTCAACCGGTGTCGCATCCGGCGGACGATAGCGCAGCGCCGCGTTCTTAATTTGCAGCACATCATCCTTATGCGCGATGATAAGTGAAACGTTTGCCGTCATCCCCGGTTTCAATTTCAAATCCGGATTGCTCACTCCAATGACGGTGTCGTAGGTCACGACGTTCTGGACAGTAATCGGCGCGTTCCGTACTTGGACGACTTTTCCCTGAAACGTCTGCATGGGAAAAGCGTCCACGGTGAAATCGACGTTCTGATCGACCTTGACGACGCCGACATCGGCTTCCGCCACATTCGCGTCGATTTGCATTTTGGTTAGATCGTTCGCGATCGCAAAGATGACTGGCGCCTGCAGACTGGCCGCGACTGTCTGGCCAACATCGACGCTGCGCGAAATTACGACGCCGTCGATCGGTGAGGTGATCGTGCAATGGTCGAGATCGGCCTTTGCCTTGTCGAGCGCCCCCTGTTTGATCTTCACGTTCGCCTCGGCTTGATGAAGAGTGGCCATCGCTTGGTCGACATCAGCCTCCGACGACGTCTTCTTCGCAAACAAATCCCGCGTGCGCTTTGCGCTCACTTTCGCCAGTTCGAGCGCGGCCTGTGCGTTGGCCAGGTCGCCCTCCGCCTGCGTAACCGTGGCCTGAAAAAGGGCCGGATCGATTTGCGCGACTACCTGGCCCGCTTTCACCTGGGAATTAAAATCCACTAACAGCTTCGCGATGTTCCCTGAGACCTGACTACCTACCTGAACGTTGACCACGGGATTCAATGTGCCGGTCGCGGTAACCGCCTGGGTAAGGGGGGCGCGCGTTATCGTTGCGGTCTGATAATTGGCAGCCCCTCCGTTCCGGCATTGCCGGACGACAAAGGCGCTAATGAACAGCCCGGCGACGAGAGCTAGCCAGGGAAAAAAGCGTTTCATGCGAGTGGTGGTTGACTGCGCCTATAAGTAAGTGACAGGAAGAGATGATGCGCCGTTACATCGAAATCTATTCCATCATGCTGCGCAACTCGCTTATCCGCGAGATGAGTTTCAAGGCGAACTTCCTGCTCTGGATGATTGTCGAAGTCCTCTGGTTTTGCGGACAAATTGTTTTCTTCAGCATCATTTTCGGGCAGGTCGATCGCATCGGCGACTGGACGAAATGGGAAGTCGTGCTGCTCGTCGGTACGCACCAGATGATCGCACAACTCTTCCAGGCGTTCTTTTTTGTGAATGTCGCAAATATCCCCGAATTGGTGCGCACCGGAAAACTGGATTCGCTGCTCGTTTTGCCCATTGACAGCCAGTTTGCTGTTTCCACTAAACAATTCGCGCTCGACAGCATCGTCAACGCCGTTCTCGGTGGCGTGGTAGTCTGCGTTTCGCTATCGCAGCTGGGAACCGTGCCAACCCCGATGTCGGTCTTGCTTTACCTGGTCGCGCTCGGATTTGGCGTCGCCGTGCATTACTCCATTATGCTCGGCCTGGCAGGGGTAAGCTTTTGGATCGTGCGTGCGCAGGGCCTGGTCTATGGCTACTTCAACTTCCTAAACATTGCCCGCTATCCAGATGTGATCTTCCCGAGGATTTTCCGCATGATTTTCGGCTGGGTCATTCCGGTCGTAATTATCGCGAATATTCCCGCCAGGCTGCTCATCAAGTCGCTTGGGCAACCAACGCAGCTGATGCTGCATCTCGTCATTGCCTCGAGCATTGTTTTTTGGCTGTCGCGCGTCTTCTGGAGATTTGCGCTACGGCATTACTCGAGCGCCAGCTCGTAAATGAATTTGTAGGGCGTCCGCCGCGGCGGACGCCACTCTATTGGTTGGCATCTCGCAGAAAGGCCCCACAGTTGATTAAGAACAACGGGCCGAAAGCGCAGGACGAACTTTTTAACCGAATCCGCTTGCGCGGCCCCCGAAATGTTTTTAATTAGCGTCCGTTTTCTTCCGGCGTGCTCGTCAAAGACGCCTTTTGCACTATGGCCAAACCAAAGAAAAAGAAGAGTTCTGTTAAAAAGCCCGCTGCGCGCAAAACGCGACCGGCGCGCAAGATTTCCGCCAAAAAGCCAGCCCAGAGGAAGGCCGCCGTCACCTCGGCGAAGAGGTCTTTAAAATCTCCGAAGTTGAAACGGGCCGATCTTTCGCGGAGCCCGCTCGAGCTTATGAGAAACAATCACCGGGAGCGCAGGCTCGATCCGTTCACGCGTAAGCAGAAGGAAAAGCTCCTTCAGCTCCGCGATGCCATGGTCGATTCTATGGCCGGCGTTGCCCAGGACACGCTCCGCTCGCGGGCTGAAGGCAGCGAAGCTTCGGCTTTTGGAATGCATCAGGCCGATGCCGGGTCGGACGCTTATGACCGCGATTTCGCCTTGAGTTTGCTTTCCCAGGAGCAGGACGCGCTTTACGAAATCGATCAGGCTCTGAAACGAATTGAGGTCGGCACCTACGGCGTCTGTGAAATGTCGGGCAAACCGATTCCGCGTGCGCGTCTCGAAGCGATCCCGTTCGCGCGTTTTACCGTTCAATGCCAATCGCAGCTTGAAAAGCAAAGTAAAGCTTCGCGTGTCCGGCAATCAGTTACGTCGCTCTTTGGACTCACCGAGGAGGAAGGCGGCGAGGCCGAGGAAGAAGAAGCCGTTACGCCGGCCGAGGCAAAGGAGTAACAAAAAATGGCGCAGGAAATTGTTACTCTGGAATGCACCGAGGCGAGAGCGCTCGGCAAGCCGCCTTCGCGTTACATGACCACGCGAAACAAGAAAAGTCCGCGCACGCCCAATCGGCTCGAGAGAAAGAAATTCAATCCATTCCTGAAGCGGCATACTCTCCATCGGGAAACGAAGTAAACTACCGGTGCAACCAAAAACTCCCAAGCGCCGTTCCGCATTCCGACGCGCGAATCGCACCATGCCGCGACGGCGGATCGACATCGCGATCGAAGCGATCGATTACAAAAACCCCGATGTGCTGAAAAAATTCGTCACCGAAAGCGGCAAGATTCTCCCGCGCCGCGTCACCGGCATGCCCGCGCATTTGCATCGCAGGATCACCCGCGAGATCAAGCGCAGCCGCTCAGTCTTGTTGATGAAATAGTTGTAGAGGCGCTTGTGCCAAGCGCCTTTCCTGACTTCGCCGTTAGGCACAAACGCCTCTACAAGCCGTTTGCATTCAGCGTGGAATGCTGGGCGTTGGACTTCTTGGGTGGTCTTACGCCTTTCTTGTCCGTTCGCCTTGCTCGATCAACTTCCAAAACTCGCGTGTCTCGCCCAGTTGCGCATCCTCTGAGACCGGTAGTTTGCTGCGGAAAAGAAAATCCCGAAACGTATTCTTGTGCAAGACGCGATGAACGGTAACGCCCTCGTCCGTTTTCTCGAAATAGATCCGGTAAGCTTTTGCTCGATAGCGATACAATATTTTTCCCTCGCGCTGGATCACGCCAAACCGCTCCGAATCAAGTTGGTCCAGATCCTCGGGCAAAATTTCGAACTCTGCGAGCAGCTCAAGTTGCAATCTTTTCGGTAGCGCGGATATTTCCGCCGCGCTCAATTCGTTGAAGATGATTTGGAACATGAAGGTATGTGATTCGTTAAACCGTTACATCGCTATAACATCCAAGCGTAAACGCATGGACTATGGGAAACAACCCTCACCGGCGACTTCGTCGTCCGCCTCTCCCTGGCCAGGGAGAGGATTGAGGTGAGGGTCGCGCTAGACAAAGACCCGCCGGACACGCGCGCCAATCCGGGTAGTGATTTCCCACGTAATCGTCCCGGCGCGCTCAGCCAGTTCCGCGCACGAAACTTCCTCGTTTCCATCGCGCCCCATGAGAACGGCTTCGTCGCCTGCTTGCACACCGCCGATCTCGCTTACGTCGATCATCATTAAGTCCATCGTCACCCGGCCGAGGAGGGCGCAGCGCTGCCCGCGAACCAAAACTGCGGCGTCACGATTGGAAAGATGCCGTGGGTATCCATCGGCGTAACCCGCCGATAATGTGGCGATGCGCATCTTTCGCGGAGCAATGAAGCTGCGGCCGTAGCTAATCGAGCTCCCTTTCGGCATGTCGCGGATGAGCGCAATTCGTGTTTTCCATGTCATTGCCGGTTTGAAAAGTTTTTGAAATTCCGGCAGGGGCGAAATCCCGTAGAGCATGATGCCAGCACGCACGATATCGAAGAGCGGGTCCGCGAAAGCGAGCAGGCCGGCGCTCTGCAGCACATGTGTTTTGAAATTCCCGGGAGCCGCGGCGCGAAATTGCTTCACGATCTTGCGGAACCGTAAAAGCTCGTCGCGCGTGTATTGCGGGTCCTCGTTCGACACTGGCAGATGAGTCGAAACACTGTGAATCTTTATGTGAGGCAACCCCGAAACTTTTTGGAAAACCTCCAAGGCTTCGCCTTCCGGGACACCCATCCGCCCCATGCCTGTATCGACTTTTAAATTGATCGGCACTTGCGCGCCGGGCGCCATGCGATCGAAATCCTGCGCTTCTTCAAGAGTGGAAATCGAAGGGATGAAACCGCGCTCTGCGATTGTAGCTCTTTCTTCCGTTAGGGCTGGACCAAGAATGATGATCGGATGCGGAACCGCTGCGCGCAATTCCGTCGCTTCTCCCAGATTCGCGACGCCAAATAATTGCGCGTCCTCTGCGAGCGCCCGCGCGACCCCAACCATCCCGTGTCCGTAACCATTCGCTTTGACGACCGCGAGGAGCTCAGCCGACCCAAGTCGCTCGCGCACAACTTTCGCGTTATGGCGCAATGCACTTCGATCGATTTCCGCCCAGCAGCGATCCGCACTGGTGTTCATCGTCTTATTGTCGGTCGGGTCGCGGCGTTTGCCATGATAACATGCGGTTCCCGTAAATACATCGGCTCGAGCGGCGGCAATCTAAAATTTCGATCTGGATCTTGAGCAAGTCGGGCGAGCAGTTGCGCGGACGGATAACGGACCATCGCTTCCGAAAATTGCGACAGCGATTCGGAGCAAAAGATAGGAGTTTCATTCCGAACCGAGGTGAGTTTGTTCTTGAGCCCTTCTTCGCTAAACAACTCGGGCCCCTCCATCAGTTCGTTCCCAGCGATCCGCGCGAAGAAAAACGATTTCCGGCGCGCATCACCAATTACGCAATAATCTGCTTCGGCGTTTTCTATTGCGCAGATCGATGGAAAACCGACCAGGCGCGCTCCCGATGAAATTTGCAATCCAATCGCGGCTGAAATCGCGATGCGCATTCCAGCATACGAACCCGGCCCAAGCCCAACTACAATGATATCCGGTGAACCAAATTTTTTGGCGACAGCGTCCAGGTTCTCAAAAAAGGCCGCGGAATTTTTCCGGTCGTTCGGCCATTCGCGCGCGAAAAAAGCGACATCGCCATCACGCCAAGCGAGGCTGCCGCGCGGGGTGGAAAGTTCGAGCGCTAGAATTTTCATTTTAAGCTAATCGCTCGCGTGTTTTCCGATTTTATCTCGAACAAAATCCAGCGCGCCTGCTCAGGAATGAACTCAGGAAAGCGGTCGGCCCATTCAATTACCGAGACGCCGTCGCCGAAAAAGTAATCGTCGAGTCCAAGCCCCGCGACTGATGGTCGATTTTCCAGCCGGAAAAAATCGAAGTGATAAACCGGCAAACGTCCGCCTGGATATTCGTGAACAATGGTAAACGTGGGGCTGGTGACTGTTGTGTCACTACCCAGTCCGGCAACGAGACCTTTGGTGAAAAGAGTTTTGCCGCTTCCGAGTTCGCCTTTGAGGGCCAAAATCGATCCAACCCCGACATCTTTCACAGCGAATTGCCGCCCAATTGCCTCGGTTTCAGCTGGGCTATTGGAAATGAACGTAGCCACCGGGCAATGTTTGATGTTTGATGTTTGATGTTCGACGTAGCTGTCCGATCCGGGTGAGGGCCAGTTTCGGGAACTTCCTCTTCCAAGCGCGCTGCAATCGTTTGCTCTGGCGCGGGGAAATGGCAAAGAGCAATTCGTAATCTTCGCCTTCCGAAATCGCGTCGCCGATCTTTGCTCCGGGGGCAAGGGGCAAATTCTCCATCTCGATTGTGAATCCGACTTTGCTGGCACGCGCCAGCCGGGGAAGATCGATCCCCAGCCCATCGCTCAAATCCATCATCGCCTGAATCGAGAAATTTTGTGTGAGCCAGCGGGATTCCGCTATCCGTGGAATGAATCTCAAATGTTTTTGTTTAATGGCGGCACCAAGCTGGCCAGTGACGAAAAGGTCATCGCCAACTTTGCCGCCCCGGCGCGACATCCAGCGGTCCCTCTCGACGAATCCAGCAACGCTGACGGAAATGACAATTGGACCGGGTGAGCCGCTCGTTTCGCCGCCCACGATGCTGACATCGAATTGTTTGGCCGCCCGGCGGAGGCCGCGATAAAGCTTTCGCACCCACTCGACCTCCGTTTGTTTCGAGGCGATCAGGGTAATCAGCGCAAACTGCGGCAGGGCAGAGGTCGCGGCAAAATCGCTGAGCGGGCGCATCATTGCTTTCCAGCCAACATCGACCGGATCGGCGTCCGACAAGAAGTGAATGCCCTCGACAATGCAATCGGTTTTGAGCACGAGAAAGTTGCGACCTGCAAAAATTTCTATTACAGCGCAGTCATCGCCCGCGCCTGCGACGACCGTTTTTCCCAGTGGCAGACGAGGCAAGAGTTGGTCAAGCAGTCTGTCTTCGCCGACCTCGCGAAGTTTCATTGCGAGAAGAGCTCTGGGAAAGCGAGCACAATGAGCGTCACGGAATTGAAGAGCGAATGCATCGTCATCGCGACAAGAATGGAGCCGCTCCATTCGTAGGCAATTGTGAAACAGCTTCCCAAAACAAACAGCGGCACGAAAGAAGGGAAATGTGCGTGCGCAGCCGCGAAGAGCAGTGCGTTCGCTATAATTCCGAGAAACGAGCCGAGATAACGTTTGATTACCCCATAAAGGAAAAACCGGAAAAGGAATTCCTCAACCACCGGAGCAATCGCCACCGCAAACACAATGATCATAATTCGCTGCTCGATCGTGTGCGAACCGCTGAAAAGTTCGACGATGTTCTGCCTGCTTGAACCGCTGCCGAAAAGGCCCTGCGTAATCATGTTGGCCAGTGAGATCAAAGGATAAGCCGCCAACAACAGGATGATCCCTGTGCTTAGGGCCCGAACAAAACCGATTTTGAAAAAGCCGGCTAACGAGCTGAGGTCAAAGCCACGAAGCTGCAGAAAAGTCACGATGACCAGCACGACGAACATCGTGAAAAGGAGATTTACGAAAAGATTTTGCGCGCTGATCTCGACAGATGGACGTGAAACTGACGCGCTGATGTTGAGTAAAAGAAAAAGGATTAGCGTCCCAGCGAGTATTGCTTCGGGCAGCCCGAATGCCCTCGCCGGGCTGCCGGACGGTTCCGATGTTCGCGCACCGATCTGGCGAACTAGTGAAATGTAAACGTAAACGCTGGCAAGAAAGTAGAGCGCGAAGAAAACGTTTAAAACAAAACTCGGCGCGGCTCCGAATGCTGCAAAAAAGCCGTCGGATGGCATGCGTCTCGTTATCTACGGCGCGTAATAGCTCGGCAGAAAATACGCACGGCCCGATTCCAATTGTGGAATGAACTGTTTGGGAAGCTGCAATTCGATTTTTGAGTCAGCCTCTCCAAATATTCGCAAGAATCGGCTCAGACTGAACGGCGGACCGTACTTCACAATTTTCGCCCCCGGCGCATTTCCCAATTGTCTGGCTTTAGCGAAGGCATCGTCCAATTCACCAAGGCCATCAATCAGCTTATTCTCGAACGCGTCCTTCCCCGAGAGGATTCGCCCGTCGGCGATGGTCTTGCGCAGCAGATCGGCCGAAAGATTTCTCTCCTTCGCCACAATGCCGAGAAACTTATCGTAGGTCTTCATAATGAAGCTCTGGACCAGGTCGCGTTCCTCTGGCGTAATCGGTCGCGCCCCGTTGAGCATGTCCTTGAATTTGCCGCTCTTAAAAACGACGGAAGCGAGTCCCACTTTGTTAAACAATTGCTCGTAGTTCAGCGTTTGAATGATTACGCCGATGCTCCCGGTAATCGTTGTGTCGCTCGCCATCAAGAATTTGCCGCCGCAGGAAACGTAATAGCCGCCCGAAGCCGCCAGCGATTCCATGTAAACCACGACCGGTTTCTTCGCGCGCGTTTTGACCAGAGCGCTGTAGATGGCATCGGAAGCGGTCACTTCGCC
>JBKOXU010000131.1:0-10040 GCA_046725095.1 Verrucomicrobiota bacterium | reverse complement strand
TTCAAATGAGATTCGAAAACAAAACTGCGATCGTGACAGGAGCGGGGCGGGGGATTGGGCGCGCAATCGCGGTGCGCTTTGCAAGCGAGGGCGCGCGCGTGGCGTGCGTGAGCCTGACAGAAACAAATGCGAAAAATGTCGCCGACGAAATCAACTCAATACGCCCGGATGCAGCAAAGGCTTACGCGGTGAATGTCGCTGATCATGCGACGGTGCAAAAAATTGGTGCGCAGATTCTCGAAGACTTTGGCAAGATCGACATTCTGGTGAACAACGCTGGCGTCACACGCGACCTATTGGCAATGCGAATGTCAATGGAAGATTGGGACGCGGTTATCAACACGAACTTGCGCGGCGCGTTTAGTTTTACCCACTCGATTCTTCGCTCGATGACCAAACAGCGGAGCGGCCGCATCATTAACATCAGCTCGGTGATCGGGCTGATTGGCAATGCCGGGCAAACAAATTACGCGGCGAGCAAAGCCGGACTGATCGGCTTCACGAAATCGCTCGCGCGCGAATTGGCCAGCCGCAACATTACCGTGAATGCGGTGGCGCCGGGATTTATCACAACGGATATGACCGCCGGACTCTCAGATGAGATTAAGAAAACGATTCACTCGAAAATTCCGCTTGGCAGGACTGGCATACCCGAAGAAATCGCCAGCGGCGTGGCGTTCCTCGCATCCGCGGAGGCAAGTTACATTACCGGTCAGGTGCTCTGCGTCGACGGTGGCATAGTGATGTGAAGCTTCTGTAGCAGCCGTCTACGACCGCCGGCGATGCCGCAAATTTGTAACTTGTGGTTTTCGGCGCTCGCAGAGCGCCGCTACAGCCTCACACGCGCAGGATGATGGTAATGCGTCCCTCGGCTAAGAGAACGTCTCCAGCTGAAACCTGACATTCGTAAACGGTATTCGCCGCCTCTCCAAACAAACGGTACGCCCGAATCTGAAGTGGCGAAGCTACGTCATCCAGACGCATCACGTGTAGACGCGCATCTCGTAGCGCGGCCAGATAGCCCGGGGGCGCCGTCACGCCGACCAAGCGGGCACGTAATCCACCGTGTACGGCAGCGGCCTGCGCGCCGTATTCGAAAGCATGCACTGCTGATAACCGTCCCTCGCGACGTAACGGATTCGCCGGATCACGATGCGTATTACTGGAGCAGATAATCGATCGATCGTCCCATTCGGTCACGCTATCCAACAGGCACATCGAACCGGAGTGAGGAATGAGAGTCCGGATTTCCGCTTTGCTAATCGGGATATCATTAACCATTTTTGGAAGTTTCACGGAGCGGTGGTTGGTCCCAGAGCGAGTAGAAATTAAACCAGTTGTAAGGCGCAAGCCGCGCGTAATGCTCTAACCGCTCGGCATAGCGTTGCATCCAATGCTGAACGTCCTCCGTGCGGCGATCGCGATGCAAAGTGATCTCCTCGGCAAAATGCTCGAAATAAATTTCGTAGCACTTCCCGCCACGGTAGAGACCGAAAAACAGGATAACGGGGCAATGCATAATAGCGGCAAGCAGGATCGGACCCGCCGGAAATGTAGCCGGCGCACCCAGGAACTGACATTGCGTTGTCTTGTCGCCGCTCGAGACGCGGTCGCCCAACATGCCAATCAGGCAGCCTGCATCCAGGCTCTCTTTGACCCTGAGCAGGGTATCGGGCCGATCCGGTAAGATCACGGTGCTGGCAATTTTCTCGTTAAGCGAATCGAGAAAGCGCGTGATGTTTTGGTTGTGCGCAGTGTCCATTAACACCTTGAGCGGAAAGTTCTGTTGGGTTACTCCGAGCGTCCGCAACACCTCGAAGCTGCCTAAATGCGAGCCCAAAAGGATGCAGCCTTCGGCGCTTTCGATTTTCCGGAGCAAGATTTCCTTCTCATGCAGAGTCACGTCAAAATGTTCGAATTCGCCCCTTAGCAGATAAAGACGATCTAAAATCGTAGCGGCAAAACAATAGAAATGGCGAAAGACATGCCACCAGTAGGCGGGACGGCCGCGCACGCGTCTCAAGTATTCGTAAGATACCCGCCGCGCTTCTCGTGCGCTGATTACGAAATACAGGGTGACCGGATATAGAAGCAACCTTGTCGTCCAACGCCCGATGTGCACCGCGATCCAGGCCATCAACCGCAGCGAGGCTGGCGTGCCGCGCTCCGGCAAATCCCCCCAGCGATGCGCGAGCGAGGCTTTAGCCCCGAAAGCTTTCGGGGTCATTTGTAGTGGCCGTTTCTTGTGCGCAAATGGCGCCAGTGAAAAAATGCGGATAGACCTCACGAATGGCATCGACATCTGGCGCGATTTCGACGCCCTGAAAGCCTGCACGCGTAAATGCGCGGCGCCATTGATTTGCAGTCAAAAAGCCGGGGTTTGGACGAAATTCGGGATCTGTCTGGACCTCGGTAAAGCTTTCCAAAATCTGAAACATCAGTTCCGGGTAGATGGGCTGATTGGCATGCGGCCGCAGGCATTCGCCGATCACCAGCCAGCCATCGTCCTTCAGGGCACAGCGTGCCTGATTTAAGGTAAACAAAAGATCTTTCGAGATGTGCAGCACGTTGACGGCGTACACAAGATCGAACTCGCCGGAAGCGACTCCCTGAGTATCCCATCGTGAATCGATGTCGAGTGCGTCCCATTCCAGCGGCAGATCCGGATACTGCTTTGCCAGTTCGCGCTGACCCCGCCGCCGGAAGAACGCGTTCGGCTCTGTTATGAGATAGCGTCCCATCTGCGGCAAAAGCCCGCGTTCATCAAAACAGCGGAGCAAGGCTTCACTGGCGCTACCAGAACCCGCGCCGACTTCTAAAATTCGCAGCTGGCGCCGCGCGGACAGGCGATCAGCGGCGACCGCTGCACTGACCCAGTTGTTCACAGCGTAAGTTAAATTGTCGTTGTTAAAATAATTCAGCCACAGTCCTATTCCCTGCGGTCCGATCACGCTCTGATCACCGCTCTGCTCGCCGCGAGCGACCGCTGGATAAAGACTTGTTATGTGATCTAATAAATCCAAAGTTGCCGCATTGGCGGGGCTAATAGCGAGCCCGGCTGCACGCAACTGCGCAAGCTCGGGTTCCCACGGGGCACGTCGCAGATGATATGAGCGGGTGTTGCCGTCGACTCGCACCTCCATGCGACCGGTCTCGACCAGCCGCTCCAAAATCCAACTTAAGGCGAAACTGAAACGTGGCTGAAAAGAAAGCATATCGCAGAGTTCATCCGCCGATCGCCACTCTTCGAGTTGATCAATCACATCCAAGCGGCGCAACAAATCGATAGCCAGATCGATACTATATCGCTCCATCAATTCGATGCTTTGATACAGCTGTTCGCTGAACACTGGCGCCGGGTAATCTTTGAGCAAACGCGCCAGGCGCGCATCGCGCGGCGGAGCAATAAACGGAGGCGCCTCAGATGTTGCCGCGTTCACGAAATCAGTTTGGGCCGTAACGGACTTGAAGTCGACCTTCAACTATCACCCGATCCTCAACATGACAGTGAAAAGCAACTTCGCCCTCAGGATGTTCGTTCACGACAAGGCAGATAGTGAACGGCTGGCCAGGCTCCAAGGGTGCGAGAAACTTGACTGCGCTTATGACGGTCGGGTGAGAATCTTCACGCCATTCGGTCAAAGCCGCGAGGACTTCATCGAGAATTACTACGCCCGGCACAATCGCTGCGCCGGGGAAATGCCCGGACAAGCTGGGATGATCAGCGCCGATCATGCGTCGAACTTCAAAGTCCATGTGATGAAGTTTCAGCAGAACTTGCAAACGCTAAGTCAGGGTCGCGGCTGCTTTTGCTGCGGGGATTTTGAATCCTTCCATTTGTTTCTTGATCTCGTTGGCGAAGTTGGCCGCGCCGACGCCGTTCATAACGCGATGGTCGAACGTGAGCGAAAGCGTGATTACCTCGTCCGTTTCATTTTTATTTTTGTTTGGAATTAATTCGCGGTGCGCGGTTCCGACGAAAAGCGTTCCGACTGATGGCGGGACAACGATCGGCGCGCCGGCTTTCACGCCGAACGCACCCAGGCTCGTGATCACAACTGGCGCGTTCATGGCGTCAACGCGACCGGCACGCGTGGCATCGACCGTTTCAGTGTAAGCCTTTACGAATTCGGACCAATTCTTTCGATTTGCATTAGTGATCACCGCAGTCGCTAGGCGATCGCCCTCGAGCGCTACCGCAATGCCCAGATCGAAATCTTCGTTCTGGACGATTTGATCGTCTTCGAGAATTAAGCGGCGAAAGGGCGCGTGTTTTTCCATGGCGCGCACGACTGCCCACGCAATCATAACGGAGGGCGAGGGGGCGTTCTTTTCATCTTTCTTTTTAGCTGCATCACGCGCTTTTTGAATTGCCTCCCAGCGTGCATCGATTTGCAGGTTCGCAGGAATGACGTGGCTGAGTTTGCGCGTAATCGTAGGCGAAAGGGCCGGTGCAATAGTTGACGCCGGCGTCGTAGACTTCGGTCGCGCGGACTCGCGCTGAGGTATCGAGCGGCTGCGGTCTGCGCTCGTAGCTACAACTCCACCATCCGGCGATTCCTTCGCAGCAGCATGAACTTGATCTGCAAACGAAGCTTCCTTGGTAAGAATGGTGCCAAGTTCCTGACCGATCTCCACCGTGTCGCCCACTTTTGTTTTCCATCCGCCCATCACGCCCGCGAATGATGACTCGATCGGGTAAACCGCTTTATCCGTCTCAACTTCGCAAAGCGGGTCGTCGAGTGCGATAGCGTCACCGGGCTTCTTTAAAAGCGAGACAATTTTCGCGTTACGAATTCCTTCGCCCATGACCGGAACGGTGATGCTTTGCGACCGTTGTTTGCTCATTTCCGCTGTAGCCGGGGTCGTCGACCGCGGCTGGACATATTCAGGCTCCGCGATTGCTCGGTCGCGGTCAGCGCCCGCGGCTACAACCGCGCGTTCCTGTTCTGTGGCAACCGAACGCCGGATTGCGGCGACGATCCGCTCCACATCCGGGAGCGCGGCGTACTCGTAGATCGGATTATAACCGATCACAACGTTGGTTTTACTGACGAGAATCGGCGGGCTGATCATCTCATTCCATAGCTTCGGTTTGCCTGTCACGTGCGAAATGAGCATCTGACCGACGCTGCAATTCTCAGTATCTTCTTGAACGACAATGAGCCGCCGTGTCTTTCCCACCGATTCTTCAATCGTGGCGCGATCCCACGGCATGATTGAACGCAGGTCGATCAACTCAACGCTTATTTCGTTCTCGATCTTCTCGATCGCTTCCAGAGATTTCTCGATCGCGTTGCCCCACGCGACCAGAGTGACGTCGGACCCACTCATGCGCTTGTTCGCCTGGCCCAATGGGACGGCGCGAATTGGTTCCGTGTATTCGTGTTCAGCCCAAAGCAGATGCTTTGGAATCAGAAAGATCACCGGATCCTCCGCGTGCATTGCCGTCCAAAGCAAGCCGGCCGCGTCCTCGGGCGTGCTTGGAACGACAACGCTAAGACCGGGATAATGCGCGAGCGCCGACTCATTCGCCTGGCTATGCCACAAGCTTCCACCGGGAAGATAGGCGCCGTAAGGCGCATAAATCACGGCGGGACATTTCCAGTTGCCAAATGATCGCCAGCGCAACGTCGAAATGTTGGTCACGAGTTGGTTGAAGCCCGGATAAATAAAATCAATGAACTGCAGCTCGAAGACCGGACGCTTCCCGTACGCAGCCAGACCGCAGGCCACACCAAGAATGGTCGATTCAGCCAGCGGAGAATTGAATACCTGCTTCGGAAACTCGCTGGAGAGCTTCTGGGTAAGCCGAAACACGCCGCCTTTCGGATCTTCAATGTCTTCGCCAAAGATGATGCGTCGCGGGTCTTCTTCGAGACCGGCGCGCAATGTTTTATTCACCGTGTCGCCAATGCGATATTTGCCCGGTGGCAGGATTTCCGTGTCGATCTGAGGCGGCGACTTGGCGATATTGGCCAGAAGCTCGTTAGGCGATGGGTCCTCGGCTTTTTCTGCTTCGCTGTACTCGCGGCGAATACGTTCTTTAACTTCGCTATCGAGTTTCGCGAATTCTTCCTCGGTGATCACGCCTTCCTCAATCAGGCGATCTTTCCAGCACTTGAGCGGATCAAATTTTTCCAAGGCCTGTAGCTCTTCCGGCCTGCGGTAAAGTTTTTGGTCGTCGGAACTCGTGTGACTGGAGAGCCGCTCCATCTCCACCCAGAAAAACGCCGGTCCACTTCCGGCACGGATTTTCTCAATCGCCGCGCTCGCTGCTTCATAAAGTTTTCCAACGTCCTGTCCCTCGATTTGCTGCCAGTCGCTGGCTTGAAGGACTCCGAGCACGAGCGGATTTGTCTTCCGAGTCGGCATGCTAATGCCATAGGCATTATCTTCGACGACGAAGAGGAGGGGCAATTTCTTTTCTTTCGCGAACGAGATAGCCTCGTAAAAGTCGCCTTGACGGGTGGCCGCGTCACCGACTGTGGTGACGACAACGCTTTTTTTGCCATCGAGCTGGATGCCCCACGCAATGCCGCACGCCGGAAGAAGCTGCGAACCGGTCGGCGTTGGCACACTCCAGATGTGCAAATCCGCATTGCTGTAATGAGACGGCATCTGCCGGCCGCCGCTTCCGGTGTTTCGCTTGGCGAAATATTCGAGGCCGAGCTCCCGCGTCGTCATGCCGCGCCCGAGAACGAGACCGCGATCACGATAATACGGAACGATGTAATCATCCGGCTCCAAGAGAAATGAAATGGCCGCGAGCGCCTCGTGGCCCATTCCGGAAACATGAAAGTGTCCTTTGCCCTGACGATTTAAATTCTGTTCGCGCAGATCTGCATGCCGGCTTTCCAAGATCGTTTTGAGAAGGCGAAACTTGGTTTCTTTGTCGAGCGAAGCCATGGGATGCGATCTTGTAGGAATAAGCGCGAGCGCGCGTTGCTAAAGGAAAGAGATTCAGGCACTCTTTGCAAAGCCTTTTCCGCATGCTGAGTCCGGCACAAAGACCTGTGGTAGTGCGCGCGAGATCGATCCCGGCGCACTCGACTACAACGGGCCGTATTTATGAAGCTTGAACAGGGCAGGGGAGTCATCGCGCGCTATCGCGATTTCCTTCCGATCGGCGACAAAACGCCGGTCATTTCGCTAGGTGAGGGGGACACGCCGCTAATCCATTGTCCAGAACTAGGCAAACGGGTCGGTCGCGGTTGCGATGTTTTTGTCAAGAACGAGGGCGTTAATCCCACGGGCTCGTTCAAGGATCGCGGCATGGCAGTGGCTGTGTCAAAGGCGATGGAACGCGGCGCACGCGCGCTTATCTGCGCTTCAACTGGAAATACTTCTGCTTCCGCGGCTGCTTATGCAGCGAGGGCAGGAATTTCCTGCGCGGTAATTTTGCCCGCCGGAAAGATTGCGAGCGGCAAATTGCTGCAGGCTTTTGCGTACGGCGCAAAGATCGTCGCCATCGATGGCAACTTTGACGATGCGCTGCGAATCGTGCGCGAGCTCGGCGAGCGAGGCGATTTTGTCATCGTGAATTCGATTAACCCGGATCGGATTGCCGGACAAAAGACCGCCGCCTTTGAGATTGTCGATGAAATTGGAGACGCGCCCGATTATCACCTGATTCCTGTTGGCAATGCGGGCAATATCACGGCCTATTGGGCCGGTTATCGCGGATATCATTCACAGGGCCGATCGAGAACGCTTCCGGTCATGCTCGGTTTCCAGGCCGCCGGCGCAGCCCCGATTTTTCACAATCGGATCGTCGAACAGCCTGAGACGATCGCGTCAGCGATCCGAATTGGTAATCCCGCGAGTTGGAAGCAAGCGCGAGCGGCGATCGAGGAATCGCGCGGCGCAGTTGATGTTGTCACTGATGAGGAAATCCTCGATGCGCAGATGTGGCTGGCGCGGCATGAAGGAATTTTTGTCGAACCGGCAAGCGCGGCTGCCATTGGCGGATTTTTCAAATGTTGCGACTCAAACAAGGCTGTGTATTCATTCAGAAAAATTCCGGAAGGGAGCCGGATTGTTTGCACGGTTACCGGGCACGGATTGAAAGATCCCGATTCAATTATCCAGCGCATAAGAGAATTGAAACCCGTCGCCGCGACTCTGGATGCCGTCCGACGTGCTATTGAACTGTAGCCGCTGAGGCTGCAGCTCCCCCAACTGCCCAAAAACCTTCGCGGTTCGCGTTTTCTTCGGTTTAATATGCATCTGACATGCGTCTGGTTGTTCAAAAATACGGTGGCACTTCCGTCGGAACACCAGAGCGAATTCGTAACGTGGCGCGTCGTCTTGTCGAAACGCGGCGCGAAGGTTCCCAGGTCGTCGCCGTGATCTCGGCAATGGCAGGGGTGACCGATGAGTTGATCAAACTCGCGCACGCGATATCGCCGCGCCCAACCGAGCGAGAACTCGATATTTTGCTCGCAACTGGGGAGCACGCGGCCACCGCCTTGACGGCGATGGCAGTTAACGCACTTGGCGGAAGAGCCATTTCGTTGACAGGCGCCCAGTCGGGAATTTTAACCGATCGCAATCACACCAAGGCCCGGATCGCCAACGTCAGTCCAAAGCAGATTCATGAGCTGCTGTCGGATGATTATATCGTCATCGTCGCCGGTTTTCAGGGTCAGTCTCCGGAAGGAGAAACAACTACGCTCGGCCGGGGCGGGTCGGATTTGACCGCAATTGCGCTAGCCGGCGCTTTGAATGCCGACATTTGTCAGATCTTTACCGACGTCGATGGTGTTTTCACCTGCGATCCGCGCGTAGTGACTGACGCAAGAAAACTCGACGAGGTCGCCTACGATGAGTTGCTCGAGATGGCCAGCGCGGGCTCGAAGGTGATGCAATCGCGCGCAGTGGAGTTTGCCAAGAAATTCGGGATCGAATTCGAGGTGCGGTCAAGTCTCCGAACGAGCGCCGGAACAATTGCGAAAGAAGAGACGCCCAGCATGGAGGACGTGGTCATTCGTGGAATCAGTCTTGAGCGCCACCAAGCAAAACTCACAGTCGCAGGAGTGCGGGATGAACCGGGCAACGCCGGGCGGATCTTCTCGAATATAGCCGCCGCCCACATCATCGTGGATATGATTGTCCAAAATGCGTCGATCGGCGGAACAACCGATGTTTCGTTTACGATTCACGAGGATGAATTGGAAAATGCCCGAACAATTTTGATGCCGGTGGTCAGCGAGGTCGGCGCCAAGCGCTTGAACACAGCAAGCGGCGTGGCCAAACTGAGCGTCGTCGGCATCGGGATGCGCTCCCATTCCGGCGTAGCGGCGCGAATGTTCGAATGCCTGGGTCATGGCGGGATCAACATCCAACTGGTCTCCACCTCTGAGATCAAAATCGCGGTCATCATCGACGAAAAAGACGCCGAGCGCGCGGCCCAATTAATACACGCGGACTTCGGTCTGGCGGCATTGATGCCTGCCGGAGGCGCCACCCAGCCACTTTCGGCCTTTTAAATCACGAAGGCCGTAGTAGCAGGGCTCCCAGTCCCGGAAGCTAGGCTTCAGCCCTCGTTCTTGGCGTCATGGGCTTCAGATCCGCTTAAAGGCGAGCGTTTGGACGGATGAAGACCCCGGATGTGAGGCGAGAATGTGCGGATTAAGGCACCAGAAGAGACGAATTTACTGAAGACTGGTTTATACGCGACAACTGAGGTAAAACTCCCTTTGTCTTTATGAATGAGACAGTTTCATTGAATCGATGAACGTGGATCTGGGAAGTGTCATTCACCGATGGTCCGGACCGATAAATTAGAGCAGCCGCCGCCGGCTTCAAGCCTGCGGGCAGCGTCAAATCACGAGAAAAAGGCGCTCCGAAGGCGCAAGGTTGCCACAATTTCAGCCGCAACTGTTGCCGGCCTGTCTCGATCATTCGCCGGCAGGTTAGTCGGCGGCAGCGCTGATAGTGAGGCATTTATGGGAACTCAGCGAAGGACCTTAGAAGTTCCGGCCCGAGAGGCATACGTCCAGCCCAGACGCCATCATTATAACATCAGACAATATATG